>DATIMM010000171.1:0-9010 GCA_035475295.1 Bryobacteraceae bacterium | reverse complement strand
CTTGGAGCAGATGGCGGCTATAGCGCCCAACCTGAGGCACACCCGATCTATAGTGTGGCGCCCAGCTTCACGATTGAAACGGCGGGCAAACGAGGCGATCGTATCCTACTAGCCGAGAAGGATGCAGAGATTGCTCGACTGGCCTTTACCGAAGCCCAGTGGCTCCTCTGGAGCAGGGTCCGCACAGCGTTACTGGATTACATTCTCGCGGAAAGAAAACGGAACCTGCTCCAAAGGGAATCAGAATTACGCAGCGAAGCTTCAGAACTGCTGGAGAAGCGGCTTAGCGTGGGTGCCGCAGCACAGCCGGAAGTGGACGTCTATCGGGTGGAGTCGCTCCGTGCGAAGGCATTGCTTGACACCGCAAGAGGCGATGTTGCCCAAAAGCTGGTGGCGCTGGCGACTGTGATGGGCATTCCTCCCGAGGCGTTAGCGAACAAAGACATTACGTACAGAAATCTGGACTCACCGCCCACGAACGTATCTCTTACCCTTCATACGATTCAGAAGGCCGGATTGCTGCATCGCATCGATGTGCGTCGAACGCTGGTGGAATATGCCGCCGCGGAGGCAGCGCTCAAGTTGGAAATCGCCCGGCAATACCCTGACATACAGCTCACGCCCACCTACGGATTCGAAGAAGGGTTTGCCAGGTACGTATTCAGTAGCGCCGTCAGCGCATTGCCCGTCTTCAATCGATATAAAGGGCCTATTTACTCGGCGGAGGCCAGACGGCGCCAAGTCGAAGCTCGCTTTCGCGCATTGCAGGCGCAGGCAATTGGGGAAATGGGGAGAGCACTGAGCCTTTATCGATCCGCCCTGCAAGCGTGGCAGACGCAATCGGATCAACTCGCGAAGATTGAGCGCGAGCGAGAAGACGCCGCCCGCCGGGCTTTGCAGGCCGGTCAAGGAGACCGCCTTTCCTTTGTACTCGCCGAAATCGAAACCAATACGGTAGCTTTGAGTCAACTGAATGCGCTGGTTCAGGTGCAGACGAGCCTAGGACTGCTGGAAGACTCCGTTCAGCACCCGCTCGAAGCGGGAGTACGTACGTTTTCAGCGCCGGAGAGCAACCCCCGTCACGAGGTCGTACATTGACAAAAGAGCGGCGGTGGCTGGTTATCTTCGCAGCAGCATCGATGGCTATATCGGCTTGGGGGCTCCTTCTTTTGAGGCGAACGGCGGATACTCCCGGCAGGCAAGAGACCGAGCAAGCAAAAGCCGAACCGGAAGCCGCGCGGAGCGCTGGCGGTGAACCGGTGCTTCACCTCAAACTCGCTACACAGGTACGGATCGGCATCCGCACGCAAGTGTTAGTTTCGCAGAGTCTAAAGCCAGAACTGGTGGCCTACGGAAAGCTCGAAGAAAACCCGTCGCGGTCGTTCGTGCTACGCGCGCCCATATCAGGCATTCTGCATTTCGCACCCGGGCGTGAGTGGCCCAGCGTAGGTGAGCACCTGGCAGACGGAGCCGTGGCCGGTATGATCGAACCTCGCTTCACTCCGGCCGAACGGATCAGCCTGAACAATCAGCTGACGACTGCGGAATCCGAACTTACCGCTAGCACGGCTACTGTTTCCGCCGCGCGCTCCGCTTACCAGCGGGCCAAGATTTTGAACGACGACAACAAGAACGTGTCGGATCAAGTTCTGCTGGATGCTGCGGCCCACCTGCAGGCGGAAGAAGCACGGTTCCAGGCAGCGAACCGGACTGTCCGGCAAATCGAAGCCTCCTTGCAATCGGCCAATCCTACCGGCAGCCGCCAACTGGTCGTGGAGCGGGGCGGCGAAGTTGTAGAGCTGATTGCGCAGCCAGGAGAAGCCATCGAGTCCGGCTCCCCCATTTTGCGCGTCGCTAAGCTGAACGAATTGCTGGCGCGGGTGAATATTCCGGTTGGCCAGCATGTGCCGGCTTCAGTGACAAACGTGAAGATTGTGCCGGTGGGGTTTGAACACGAGCCGATTCTTGCAAAACGAATCGCGGTGGCACCTTCCGTCGATCCGCGGATACAGGGAGAAGTGTTTCTATTCCGGTTGACCAGCATTCCGTTCGGCCTCCGGCCCGGGGTAGCCGTCACCGCTTATCTGAACCTGCCTGGTCCCTCTCAACCCGGGGTCGTCATTCCTCAGTCGGCAGTAGTTCGTCATCAAGGATTGGGGTTTGTCTATGTCCAAACGACGCCCGATCAATTCGTACGCAGACAAGTTTCTCTGGACGATCCACTCGATACCGGATACTTCGTCACCGGGGGCTTTCAGGCCGGAGACCGGGTCGTAATCGCGGGCGCCGAATCGCTTCTTTCGGAAGAATTCAAGTCTCAGATCCCCGATACGGACTAACCGTCGAATGCTTACTCGCCTGGTTGGATTTTCCATCGAACATCGCGGCGTGGTGATTGCTCTTGCGTGTGTGATTGCCGCATTTGGCATCTACACTGCGGTAAACGCCAAATATGACGTGTACCCCGAGTTTTCTCCCCCCCAAATTGTGGTGCAGACAGAAGCGCCGGGGCTTTCTCCAGAAGACGTCGAGCAACTGGTCACTCGCCCCGTCGAGTATGCAATGGGAGGAGTACCCCGGCTCCGTTCGACCCGGTCCCAATCCATTCAGGGCCTTTCCGTGGTCACGGTCCTATTTGCTGAAGGGATGGATATCTACCGAGCGCGGCAGGTAGTGAATGAACGACTTTCCGAATTGAGTGGCCAGCTTCCACAAGGCGTGATGCCGCCGGTAATGGCGCCTATGACTGGAGCCACGAGCATGATCCTTGCTATCGGCCTGACGTCCGGCAAGAGATCGCCCATGGAGTTGCGTACCTTTGCAGACTGGACCTTGCGGCCCCAACTGATGAGTGTGCCGGGCGTGGCGCAAGTGTCGGTGTATGGCGGCGACGTCCGTCAGTTGCAAATTCAGGTGCAGCCGGATCGTATGGCTGCATACGATCTTTCGTTGACTGACATCCTGACCGCCGCGCGGACGTCTACCGGAGTGCGTGGCGGAGGGTTTATTGAAACCGAGACGCAGCGTGTCGTAATGCAAACCGTGGGACAGTCGTTAACGGCCGCGCAGCTAGGACAGGTCGTCCTTTCCGTTGCGGCTGGTCAGACGGTTCGACTCAAGGACGTTGCCACTATTCGAGAGGCACCAAGGCCGAAGATCGGCGGCGCCACCATTATGGGTGGTCCAGGTGTGCTCGTTATGGTGGATTCGCAGTACGGAAGCAACACACTTCAGGTGACAGAGGCGGCCGAGCGTGCGTTGAAAGAGCTTGATCCAGAAATTCAGCAAGCCCAAATCAAGCTGTATCCTGCGCTCTTCCGGCCAGCGAATTTCATCGTCACCTCGGTGGAGAGTATCAGCCATGCTCTTCTCATTGGAGCCGTTCTAGTATCGGTCGTCCTGCTGCTCTTCCTGCTCAATCTTCGAGTTGCCGTTATATCGTTGACAGCAATTCCACTTTCCCTGCTGATCGCGATCATCATTTTGGACCGGTCCGGCCAAAGCCTCAACACGATGACGCTCAGCGGGTTGGCTATTGCGATTGGCGAAGTAGTGGATGATGCCATTATCGATGCGGAAAACATTTTTCGCCGTTTGCGCGGATCAGGCGGTTCCGGCGACGGGAGGCGCTTATTCCAAATCGTGCTCGATGCCTCCATCGAAGTGCGGAGTTCGGTGATCTACGCCACGTTTATCGTCGTGCTGGTCTTCTTACCGGTACTGGTCATGTCCGGTGTCCTGGGCCGCCTTTTCGCTCCTTTAGGCGAGAGCTACATATATGCCATCCTTGCCTCGCTCCTGGTCGCACTCACGGTTACACCCGCGCTATCATATCTGCTGCTTCCGAAAGCCACGGAAAAGGCACGCGAGCCTCGGTATATCACCTTCCTGAAATCGCGTTATGAAGGCCTCCTGCGCTGGTTGTCAAGGCGCCCCACCACCGTAATCATCGCGGCTCTTGCGATATGTTTGATGTCCCTTGCGGCGCTACCATTCCTCGGTGGATCATTACTCCCCGATCTACGGGAAGGCCACTTTATCGTCCACATGACAGCTTTGCCGGGGACTTCGCTTCCGGAGTCCGAGCGACTGGGAAGGCGCATCAGCCAAGCGTTGTTGAAAGACCCGGATGTTCGCAGGGTTGCACAGCAGATTGGCCGCGCGGAGTTGGGCATCGACACCGCCGGCGTACACTACAGCGAAATTCATATCGATCTTCGCCCCCTGGCAAGCGAGGGGACGCGCGGGGCGGAGGATCGGGTACGCGACATCTTGAGCCAATTTCCGGGTCCCTCCTTCGCGACAAGAACATTCTTGTCCGAAAGGATTGAGGAACTATCTTCGGGCGCTACGGCACAGGTCGTTATCCGTGTCTTTGGCGATGACCTGGATGCCATAGACCAAAAGGCTCGCGAAGTATTGCACGTTGTCGGTTCCATACGAGGCGCATCAGATACCCAGTTAGCGTCGCCGCCCGGCACTCCCCAACTCGTCATTCGGCTCCGGCCAGAACGCCTGTTGCAGTTCGGCTTTCAACCGGTTCACCTGCTTGATGCGATTCAAACGGCTTACCAGGGAGCCGTAGCGGGGCAAATCTACCAGGCCAATCGGATCTTTGATGTTTCCGTAATTTTGCCGCCTTCTCTCCGCGGAAATCCGGAGCTTACAGGAGCTCTGCTGGTGCAGAATATAGAGGGAACCAGGGTACCCCTGAATCAACTGGCTGATATTTACGAGACCACCGGCCGCTACAGCGTGATGCATTACGGCGGCCGCCGGGTCGAAGAAATACTCTGCAATGTCAGAGGCCGCGACCTGACCTCATTCGTTGCGGAAGCAAAGCAGGCGGTCCACCAAAGAGTGAACTTCTCGGGGAGCACTTACGCCGTCTTCACTGGAGCATCCGAGGACCGCCAGCAAGCGCAACACGACTTGACCGTCTATTCTCTTATGGCGGGAGTCGGCATTCTCCTGCTCCTGTCAATTACGTTTCATAGCGTTCGCAATACGATTCTCGTTCTCGCGAATCTGCCGTTCGCGATAGTCGGGGGCATCGTGGCAGCATTTCTAACGGGTAGCGATCTTTCTGTGGGCTCGATGGTGGGCCTCGTCGCTCTGTTCGGGATCACGACGCGCAACTCGATCATGATGATTTCGCACTTCGAGTACCTCGTCACAAATGAGGGAGAACGGTGGGGCCCGCAAGCGGCAATTCGCGGCGCTTCGGAGAGGTTCAACCCCGTATTGATGACGGCTATTGTGACGGCCCTGGGACTACTGCCTCTTGCGCTGGGTAGTGGCGAGCCGGGAAAAGAAATAGAAGGACCAATGGCTATTGTCATCTTAGGTGGCTTGGTGACTTCCACGGCGCTAAACCTTCTGGTCCTTCCGACGTTGGCCCTGCGCTACGGAAGATTCGAACTGAAGGAGCGATAGGTCGCCTATTGCCTGGATGCCGTTGCGGCGGGAGTTTGGTCGATCTTTAACAGGATCTGCTTCAAGTTGTCAGCATTTTTTGCATTCGGCACTAGGGTGAGATAGTTGCGCAGGTGCCCTGCTGCCTCCGAGTAATTCCCCTTCTCGAGCAGAAGCTGCGCCATCATGGTTTCCGCGTCCGGGAACTTGTGGCGGGTGTCCAGCTTGAGAAGATCCCGGATGCTCTTTTCCGCTTCCGCCGCCCGCTTCAAGTTGTAATTCGCCACGGCGTTGTACCACAGAGAAGTAGGGTACTCTACCGGATCTAGAGTGATCGCTTGTTTACTGAATTTCGCCGCGTCTTCCCAGTTCCCCGCCTGTGCCGCCAATAGAGCCATTTGATCGTAGGGGCCGACAAACTTACTGTCTGCCGCGATTGCGGCCTCATAGGATTTCCGCGCTTCACTAGCACGTCCTCCCTTTTGCTGGATCTGGCCAAGAGCATACCAGGCAATCGCGTATTTTGGATACAGCTCCGTGGCGTTTTGCAGCCGCTTTTCGGCCTCTTCAAACTTGCCCTTTTGGGCTAGCTGCAGACCCTTTTGATAGTCCTTTCGAGCGCTTTTCGGTGCTAGTGCGGTGGTGAGGCTGATGGTTGTACCCTGCACATTTCCCAAACGGTGCAGCACGATGGTTCCTACATCCGGGGAATCCAAGGGACGCCGCGTTGACAGTTCCACTGTGTCAGACCGGTAACCTGGATAGGAAGCGCGCAGCTCGCAATTCCATAGATCCCTGGAGCTGCCTCCAAACCCTCCCATATCACTCATCTGACCCATGGTGCCGTTGTTGGGACGGCCGAAGGAGCCCGCGGGGTACGGGTCCGAAGCGTCGGTATCTACCATCATGTTCTGTCCCAGTTGGAAAGAGAAACGGCCCTTCGAATCGGTGTGTGCTTCCAGACGCGGTTGTCCGTTACAGACGCGCTCGATGCGGATCTCGTGGTTAGCGGGTGTCCCATCGTCAAACATAACCACGCCCGACAGGAAGATGGGCGTCTGCATTTGCTGATTGTTCGGAAACGGCATCGTGGTTTGGTTCCGGTTGCCGAACGGGCCATTTCCGGTAGAACCCGTGTTGCCGTTTGGAGTGTTGCTTGGCGGCACATTGCTTGGCGCCGGACCGGTATTGCCGGCCCCGTTGTTCCCTCCTCCCGCAGGCTTCTGTTGCGCGAATCCAGGCTGTAAACAGATTACGAAAGCAGCTATTACCGAAAGCGTAATAGTTGTGTGGTTGATCCGTGTACTACTCATGTGAATCTCCCCTTGTGTGATTCGATTGGCAACTGGTTATTGCGAAGTAAACGAGATCACACCTAATCCAGCTTCGCAAAACCGAATTGACGCAGCTAAACGTTGCAATACAGGCCCGGCTCCCTTCTGCAAACACGGGCATCCGGCAGTCGACCGCCATGAGCATCCAACGTCTCCTGGGCTGTTCCACTCATTCCTTCCAGCCTCATATCGTCACCCCATCCCTATCCCACGCTTGCTCCCTCACCAGAACACCGTACGAGCAAACCCCCAGCAGGAGAACGATCAAGACCGCGATCATCGGCGCCGCATAACTCCCAGTCAGTTGTTTGAGTCCCCCCGTGACAATAGGAGCGACAATTCCCGAGCAATTGGATGCGAAGTTCTGCAGACCGACGGCCCGGCCAATCGCGCTCTTCGGGACCAGCGTCTGGGTCAGAGCCCAATAGTTTGCTGTCGCCAGCCCCAAGCCGGAAAGCGAAAAGAGCGCGAAGAAAACAGCTACCGACCGAGAATGAGAAATCCCGCCGAAGATTTCAGTCGAAGCGGCGACAAAGCCGAGGATCGTGAATATCTTCCGGATTCGAATTGGATCGCGCCCCCGGCGAATCAGAGTGTCGGAAAGCCATCCCGCGAATATGCCAACTACTGCCATTCCACCGAAACTGAACATTGTATATACGCTCATCGAGTTGAGCGACAGGTGTCGGGCCTCCATCAGGTAAGCGGGAAGCCACGTGAGACAGAAATAGATGAAATAGTTATAGGCAAACGTGCCGAGTATGATGCCCCACATCGTGGGAGTTTTTAGCATCTCCCAAAGGCTAGTCACGGAGGCAGATCTCATGGGCTCCACCGGCCAGGGACGACGATGGTCATTCCGCACCAAGGGAAACCAGGCGATCAGCCAGACCAGTCCACCCAGCCCCAATATCAGAAACATGGATCGCCAACCGGAGCGGGCAATCAGGAATGCTGCCACCGGAACTCCCGCAGCAGCGCCGAACTTAGTCCCCGAAAAAAGAATTCCCGTTGCGAGTCCACGTTCCCCTTCGGCACAGTTGAAGCGGATCCAGCGCAAACTCGCAGCGGTACTGACGGATTCGCCCACACCCAATAGCACACGCGCCGCTACCAACTGGCCCATGTTCTGAATAAGACCTGTCGCGGCGGATGTCAGACTCCACAAGAGAAAACCAATGGCATAAGGCAGCTTCGTGCCGTAGCGGTCGACTGCCCAGCCGACGGGAATCTGCAGGGCCGCATAGCTCCAGAAAAAAGCAGAGTTCAGGAGGCCCCGGTCAAGGTCGTTTAGATGAAAGAGCCGAATAAAATCTTTTAAGGCCAGTACTACGGAAAGATTGGCTCGATCCACATAGGCGATCACCATACCCAGACCTAAAAGGCACACCACCATCCATTTCCTGGTGACGCTTAGTGGGGGAGTGCCAGCATTCATTGGATCGCGACAAACGTATCACAGAGGCTTGGATGAGCGTTCGATGCTGCGGCTCAGGTAGTCAGGCGTCTACGGCCTGCATTAGTCCGCGAATATAGCCAAACGCAAATGCAAAGGCCTCACGGCCACCCTGGTCGCCCTGAATTTTCGGTACATGATCCGGCATTAGCATTCCGTCGTATCCGACCTCTTTGTAGGCACGAATGGCTTTCAGCATATCGACCGATCCAGCATCAGGGAAGGTCTCCTGGAAATTTAAGAAGCCTCCGTGAATGTTCCGGAAATGCACGTTGAAGATCTTCTTTCGCGAACCGAAGTAGCGAATAACATCGACAATCTCACGTCCGGGGTCGCGCAGCATCTCTGAAACGGTCCCCTGGCAGAAATTGAGGCCGTGATAAGGACTGGGCATGATGTCAATAAACCGTTTCAGGCCGTCAACGCTTCCCAGCACGCGGTGAATGCCGCGAAATCCCCGGTCGGACGGCATGCCGGGGTCGTGTGGATGACAGGCGAGCTTCACCTTCGATTGCTCGGCTACCGGGACAACGCGTTTCAGGAAATACGTGATCCTGTCCCACATCATGTCTGGACTGACGGGACCGGCCTCGGTTAGCGGCGGCTCCTGTCGCGCCTGATCGTACACGAACGTACTGTACGCAGAGCCGCCCCGCCCGGGTGCCGATCCTGTCCTGACCACGCCGAGAATCGTGAGATTGTATTTCACCATGGGTATGCCAGCGCGGGAGCAGTTGCGGATCATTTGGCAGATGTCATCGATTTCGCGATCGCGCTCTGGACTTCGGCCAAGCATGATATCTGG
>DATIMM010000170.1:0-7964 GCA_035475295.1 Bryobacteraceae bacterium | reverse complement strand
CTCTTGACCGAGAAACACTTCCGCAAAGTCATCGGTCATCGAGACCTCTGGGCCCTTGCCGTCGTCCTTGGAAGAGAACCAAACTCTAGCGCCTCCTCCGAGAAGGTAACGTAATATGAAACTCAGCCCCCCTTCAACCTTTAACTACCCTCGGGACACCCTCAGAACGACAGCGCAAACCGATAATACAGCCAAACTGCATACGCGGTGATCTCCGGCGGAAACCGATGACGCTTGTACAGATCGGACATCGCACCAGTATCCGCCACTCCACATCCTTAACTCGTCAATACCGTCTTACACACTCGCCCGCGCCAAGGCGGCCGATTTCTGGATAGAATGACCCCAGCCTGCAGCGCGAAAGGATCATTCATGACGCTCAACTCTCTCCGTCCATCGCTCCTGATTGCCGCTATGGTCGCCGTCCAAGCCGGCTACCCGCAGAATCGAGTTACCCTTACCGATGACGCCTATCACCTCAAATATTGGGAGCCGTCGCCGTACAACGCCGCTTACACGGAATGGTGGTACTTCAATCTCTACGACACAAAGAACGATATACAAGCAATTTTCAGTTATCAGCTTGTGAACCGGTTGAACCTGATCACGCCTGGCCTGAGTTATGTCGCCGCAGTCGTCTACAAAGGAGACCAATTCATACCCGCAGTCGATTTGTATCCTGCAGTCCTTTTCAACGCTTCCTATTCGGCTGCAAACGTCAGCGTCGGGCTGAATACAATCTCTATTCTCGACAAGAACCATTACGCCATATCTGGTGCCAGCACAGACGGTCGCCTGAGTTGGAAGCTGAATTACCAGCGCCAAGCACCGTCCTGGTTTGCGGCGGACCACGCAAATGTAGGCCCCTTCGACTGGGAGCAGATGAGCTGGCTGTTGTACATGCCGCGCGCAGACGTCCGCGGAACGCTCACGATCGACGGCCAGAGTTACACGATCGAGAGTTCCGGGTACCACGATCACAACTGGGGCGAGTGGGTTTTCCAGACTGTCAATTGGAACTGGGCTCAATACTCCGAGCCCGGTCTGACGTTCGGCTTGGGGGATTTCATCGGCGACCCGAGCGGTCGAGCCAGCCTCGACCTCTGGGGAAAGCGGGTCGTCTTCTCCGCCAATGAGTACAAGCTGGTCCACACCAAGTGGGCGTTCGATCCGGCCACGAACCTGCCCTACCCGACACAGTCTGTGTTTACCGCCCAGAAAGACGACTTGACGGTCCGCATTGTAATGGATGTCCAGAAATCAGCACCGCTGACCGCCGGTCCTCCACCGGCTCTTGTAATCTTTGAACAGCCAACCCACTTCGAGGGCGAGATCACGCTGCATTACAATTGGCTCCGATCAAGATACCCTTCGCAGGTAACGGTTTCAAGGAATACACAGCCACTTCGGCCGGCGCACCGTAGTGGGCGATCTGCCCAGCGCTGGCGTGAAATCTTGTTTCGGGACAAAGGGCTGCTCGACGACGGGACAATCGCCAGCGATTCTGTTGCGAAGTTGAGAAGTGAGGCTTTGCTAGGGTAAAGAGCCGTGCCGATCAGACCCGCGAATCCGTTCAAAAGACGACAGTATCCCGGAGACGTGATTCTGCTGGCGGTGCGTTGGTATCTGCGGTATCCGCTGGCGTACGAGCACGTGTCCGAACTGCTGACCGAGCGAGGCCTCCCGGTCGATGCCAGCTGCATTTGGCGCTGGGTACAAGCCTACGCTCCGGAATTGACCAAGCGCTGCCGGCAGCATTTGAAACCCACCAACAAGAGCTACCGTGTAGATGAGACGTACATTAAGGTGAAGGGCCAAGTAAAATACCTCTATCGAGCGGTACATTCCACCGGGCAGACCATCGATTTCCTACTCACGGCCAAGCGCGATGCAGCGGCTGCGAAACGCTTCTTTCAAAGGGTTTGGAACTGTTCTGCGAATCTGATTCCGCGCGTCATCAATGTGGATAAGAACCCGGTTTATCCGGCAGCGATTCACGCTCTGCAGCAGGAAGGTGCGCTGCCCCGGCGAGTCCGCCTACGGCAGTGTAAATTCCTCAATAACGTGATCGAACAAGATCACCGGGTTTCGAAAAAGCGGGTCTGGTTAGCCAAGGGCTACAACACCTTCCCAAGTGCGTGGAGAACGATCGAGGGAATCGAAACCATGCATATGATCCGCAAAGGACGACTTCGTTGGGTGCCAAAGAAAGATGTAGTGGCAGAAGCCCGGTTCCTCGCCAAACTCTTCGGCCTCACCGCCTGCCCTTCCTCCTCTTTATCACCCCAACTCATCCCCTTCCACGCTCTTTCGAAACTTCGCAATCAAATCCCTTCGTTATACAGACAGTGCCTTAGCCGGAGAGGGAGTTACCTGCTCGGCTTGCGGCGGTTCTTGGCCGAACCGCGCGAGACCGGAGGCTTTGCTCTTGCAAGACTCAGTGCAGTGGCCTTCTTAGGAATCGGCGCTTTTGCAGGCCTCCGTTTCGCAGCGGTGACACCGGATAACCCGGCAGGGCCACCACTATCGGGAGCCATCTCCAGTCCAAAGATACCGGAAAGATCGTCCCTGCGCAGAACCTTCGAGGGAGTCGATTTCCCCAGCGGCAGCGCCTTACCGATCTTCCCGATCAGTTCCTGTTCATCCAGTTTATGCAGCCGGAAAAGGAGTTCGGGGTGCTGGTCGAATCGGGCGCCGATGCCATAAAGGACCGCCGCGACGTGTTTGCACATCTGGGCCCAATCCGGGCAACTGCACGAAAGCTGGATCTCTTTGGGAGACGGGAACAGGCCGGTGCTCTGCCGGCAAATCCGTTCCATCACGCTTTGGGAAACCCGTCCTTGAAGAAGCTCGACCAGCGAATCAATCGCGCCGGCGCAGTCCAGACAGATGGATTTCCAGCGTGCCTTCGTCACCGGTGTCACTTTCACCGTGACTTTGTAAATCTCCGAGCCGCACACCAGTGCTTCGATGGCGCCGGGGACAATCTGAAGATCGATCACCGAACCGTTGCGCACATAGGCCCGTCCACGCGGCAACCGGTTGGCAAAGTCGCTGTAGCGTTCCAGATTATCGCACCACGCCTTGCCCCAAACGGTCTGGACAATCGCGCGGCCTTCGATGATGACCGGCGAGAGAGAATGCCCTCGTTTCTTCCGCTTCTCGATTTCGCGGGCCGCCTTCCGCCGTCGCTCCCGCACGGAAATATAGGGGTTCCATTGCCCGTAGTCGGCCATCGATCAAGTGTCCTTCAATGCCTTGTGGATGTCGAGCGCGACCAGCCGAAGCAATTCTTCGTCTGGCAACTCTGTCAGTAGCAGATCAGCGCCCCCTTCCAGCAAGTCCGTCGACAACTGGCGCTTCGCTTCCATCAGTTCGTCGATCTTTTCTTCTACCGTACCGCGGCAGGTGAATTTATGCACGAGCACGTTCTTGGTCTGGCCGATGCGGAAAGCGCGATCGGTGGCCTGGTTCTCCACCGCCGGGTTCCACCATCGGTCGAAGTGCACCACATGGGAAGCCGCGGTGAGATTCAGGCCCGCGCCTCCCGCCTTGAGTGAAAGCACGAAGAATCCCACGGCTTCGTCTTCTTGAAAACGGCGCACCAATTCCTTGCGCCTTTTCACTTCCGTGTGTCCATGCAGCACCAGACCAGGTCCTCCGAAGATTGAGCCCAGAAAGGCTGTGAGCGGAGCGATTATCTCACGGAACTGGGTAAACACAAGCATTTTTTCCTGTTTGGCGGCAACCACCTCGGCAATCTCGCGCAATCGTGCCCATTTTCCACTCTCCCCTTCGTCCCACACACCGTCCCCCAGCCACTGGGAAGGATGATTACAGATCTGCTTGAACCGCATTAGAAACGACAGCACCAAGCCCTTGCGCCGGATCCCGGTCGTCTCCCCGAGTTGGTCCGATAGCTCCTGCGCCGCTTGTAGATAGAGGGCGGCCTGTTTGCGGCTGAGTTGGCAAAAGGCCTTGACTTCCGTTTTATCCGGTAGGTCCGCGATGACCGTTTTATCCGTCTTCAGCCGTCGCAGAATGTAGGGCCGCACGAGTTCGCGGAGGGGTCCGTAACCCCCACTGGGTCTGTCCGCAAGGCGTTTGACGAACCGCGTAAATTCTTTGGACGAGCCCAGCAGCCCCGGGTTCACGAAATCGAAAATAGACCACAGATCTCCCACCCGGTTCTCGACGGGGGTTCCGGTCAGCGCCAGTCGAGCGCTCGTCTTGAGTTTCTTGGCAATCCGGGTTTGCTTGGCATTCGGATTCTTGATGGCTTGGGCTTCGTCCAGGACGGCCAGCCGCCAACAGCGCTCCACAAGCCACGGAAGGCGAGTCAGCGAGCCGTAGCTGGTGATCACCAGATCCACCTCCTGTAGACGCTCCCACCGAACAGCCTTGAGATCAGCCGCCGGAAGCGCCGACGGATGAGCGATTAGGGCCTTCAGGCCCGGTGCGAAGCGCTCGATCTCCGAGGCCCAGTTGGCCAGCAGCGAAGCGGGAGCCACTAACAGGCTGGGCTCGTGTTTCCCGTTCGCCTGCTGCTGCAACACGAGCAGAAGGGCCAGCACCTGGATGGTTTTGCCCAATCCCATGTCGTCGGCCAGGCACGCCCCGAGACCAAGTTGGGCCAGCAGATAAAGCCAGCGCACTCCCACTTGCTGGTAGGGCCGCAGTGTACCATGCAACATTCCTTCGGTGTTGATGGGCGCTAATCCTTCCGGGCTCCGCAGTCCTTCAAGCGTCTCTGCGAGCCAGGAGCCCGCGACCACCCGCACCCAGTCGGGATTGGCTCCCGCCGCCCCGTCCTCGGCCACCACATCAGCCTCCGCGAGGAGCCGCAGAGCCTCCCCGAAGCCGAGGCCATTCTCGGCTGCCGTGCGCTCGACTTTACCGAAGTGTTCGATCATGCGGCTCAGTTGTTCCCGATCAATCTCCACCCACCGCCCTCGCAGGAGCGCTAGTCCATCCGCAGTAGCCAACAGTTGGCTGATTTCGCCGGCCGTCAACGCTTCGCCCTCCAGTGTGACTTCCATCCGGAAATCCAGAAGGGCGTTCGCGCCGAGCGCCGAGGGAGGCCGGGTGCCGACCGTGCCCGTCACGTATGGGCGCGGCGGACGGTTGCTCTGCCATCCCGCCGGCATTCGGACCACGACCCCGGCAGCCTCCAGGTGCGGGACGTCCCTCAAAAGCTGCACAGCCTCAGAAGGCGTCCACCGCAGCGGATGGAAGATTTCGCCGGCCTCGACCATTGCTTTCAGCCAGGGACAACGCTGGGAGGCTCGCTGCACGGGAAGGAGCAGCGGCAAAAGACGCTTTTTGTTTGCCGCGCCTGCATATTCGCGCAGCGCCTCACCGAGCGGCAGGTGCAGGGCTTTAGCCTGGGCTGAGAGCCGGCTGGTGTAGGTGGCGAGAAAGGCAAACGGCGCCTCTTGATCCCGCCGGTTTTCGGCGAGGTGAAAGTAGACGCGGCCGACCAGGTTCCACGCTGGATTGCGGCGCTGCAGAAATTCTTGTACTCCGCATCTGGATTCAATCAGCTCGATTGCAAATGCCGCGTCCAGTTCCTGCCACAAAGCGCCGAGGATAGCGACGGTCACGTATTCCGCACCGCTCATGGGAGGCACAGCCGACGCCATCCGGTCCAGCTCTTCGTCTAGCGGTTGAGGAACACGCACTCTTCCTTGCCGCGCCTCGAGGTCCGGTTGCGTGCATAGCGCCGTCACGTAGCGTGCTCCGAATTCGCGCCAGTAGGAAAAAAGGGGCGGAATCGCGGTCCCGGCTTCCTCCGCTCCCAATTGGAGCAGACCATGGCCGGAGCCGCGAGCAAAAGCAGCTTGCAAGCGTCGCGCCAGGGTGGCATCCAGGCAGGGTGCATGGACTTCCTGCGCTAACACGAGCCGGCCCTGCGGAGTTACCAGAAGAGCAACACGGACGGCGTCCATTCGAGAAGGTGGAGTACTTTACCAGGCATTGTCCTGTGGGCCAAAGAAGAAAAAGCTGTATCCCCGAGACTCTTCGGTCTGCATACCCTGGAGTACGTTTCCGGCCATCGCCACAGCCCCCTGGGTCGTCGCGTTGTCCCGGAATAATGAATCCTCCCGAATGTATTTTCGCACCGTGGCCAACGACCGATGTCCCGTCTGCTTCATGATGGCCAGCTCCCCTGCCCGGTTCATCGCGCCTTCGTGGCCACGTCGGCCCGCAAGCTGTGGCCCGGCAAACCCGTCGGCGTTCAACCCGATCCGGGCCGTCGATCGCTTCACAAGGTGGCAATGGAATCCGGATGTAGAGCGCCGTCCTTGGGCACATCGAATTGATCGACGGCCCTAAACAGCGGCCCCTGCTGCCTCGTGACCGCTTCCAACCAGGTGCGAAGAGCGCGCACGGGACAGGTCCCCGGATCGGAACCATCGGGCAGTGCGAGGGAGCTGCCCTGGGCCGTGGGATCCGTTTTCGAGCGCCGGAACGGCCGGAGGAACCCACCAGTTCGGCTGTCTGTTTTGACTCTTGCCAAAACCAACTCACCGAGCGAGTCCAAGCTGGAGTTGCGTAGCAATCACAATCAACGGTGAGAACGTAATCCTAGTCCCTCCCGGCTTATCAGAAGTCATCGCGGGAGATCAGTACCTGCGTTGCGAACTGCCCCGTTCACGCTTTCGGATAGCGACTGAGGGTCTGCAGCAGCTGCCGCTCCATGACCCGAGCGGCGGTGTTTAGGCGCAGCAATTGCGCCGTGACGGCGCCGATATCGGTCAAAGGCTCGAGGACCGGACCCACAATTCGGAAATGGTCGTGCCAGTTGTCGCGCCGCGGATGATAGAGTCGCACGAGTTCTCCCGTAACCGAGTGCACCGAGGCAATATCGCTTCCTTTATATCGGTTGCACAGATAGCAGGCAAGCGCCAGATTTTCCAGGTCGTCGTTTCCCCCATGTTTTCTGCTGATCACATGATCAATCTCATGCGGCAGGCCAGCATCTGACGGATCCAGCAGACAGTATTCGCACCGGCCCAAGGCGCGAGAGCGGACGAGTTCGCGAACCGCTTCGGACCAAGTCACTGTTCGGCAGCAAGAATCTGCCGCGCCCGTGCTTTCGCCATGCGCAGAATATGTTCCAGTTCGGTAAAATGCTCCAGCTCGGATTCCTGTTCCGGCGTCAGCGCACCTTCTTTTGCCAGAGCAAGCAGTTCGAGCGCCCGTTGCCGGGTGGCCGCCGAGGGCTGGAACTCTGCGACCGACTGTGGAGTCGTTCCGGAGGCAAAGAAGTCCACAATTTCCAGATAAATCGGAGAGCTCGCCATGGGTTCTCTTCTATGATCGAACAATCCGCCCCGGTTTGTCACAGCGCCAGAAACTTACCGGAGCTTTCCTTGGGCCGGCGTGGAGGTACTTGCCGGTGGTCGCGACCGAGGAATGGCCGAGCGTCGCTTGGACTAAATGAATCGGGGCTCCGCGATCGAGCGCATGCGAGCCGTGGGCATGACGCATCCAGTGCGGCGAGACATTCAAAGCGATTGCGGCCCGTTGGGCCGCTTTCCGCACAATGCGCCACACTCGCGCTTCCCCGAGGCGGGCCGCTTCCCTGCCCTGCTCCTTGCGGGAGACAAACACCGGTCCTGCCGCCTGGTTCGGCGGCCGCAGGTCTTGCAACTGCTGCCAGACCGAGCGCGGCAGCTGCACGGAACGGGTTTTCCGTCCTTTGCCAAACACGTTAATCTGGCCTTCGCCGCCCGCCTGCATCTGGACGTCCTTCCATTCCAAGTCGCACGGCTCCTGGACCGCAGGCCCGTGGCATATAACAAGCTTAAAAGCGTGCGGGTATTGACAAGTTAACGGCGGAGCTGGAGGTGGAGTTTGCGAATCAGTCGAATTTGCCCTCCACAGGATTAGCTGCGGCTATGGCATCTGGAGCGCACAGGCCTGCACGGCCGTGTTCCATTGCTGGAAACGTTGCCGTC
>DATIMM010000169.1:0-9839 GCA_035475295.1 Bryobacteraceae bacterium | reverse complement strand
CCGTATAACGTCAATCGATTCGGCTACGACATCGCAAATGTTGAGCATCCGCGTTGGTTCTCCAACTTTCGCTGGTTCTGGGACTATGCGGGCGGCATGATGACCGATTGGGGCGTCCATCTGCTTGACATTGTCCAAGCGGCATTCGACGAAGAACAGCCCAAGAGCATCTCCGCGCAAGGCGGCAAGTACTACCTGACAGACGACCGCGAGACGCCTGACACATTGAAGGTGACCTTAGAGTACGCCAGTGGCTTTCTTGCCACCTACGCAAATCGCAACAACAACAGCAAGTCCATCCTGAGCAAGCCGTACGGCATCTTGTTCTATGGCGAAAATGGAACCTTGTTTGTTGATCGCACTGAGTTTTTCGTCATCCCCGAACAACGAAGGGGGCAGCCGATGATGCCGGAATCCTCCATGAAGGCCGTCTCACAGGGCAATACGCACCATTGGGAGAACTTCCTGTCGTGCATCCGCTCCCGGCAGCGGCCCACGAGCGATATCGAAATCTGCTACACATCCACAACCACCTGCCTTTTGGGAAACATCGCCCTCCGGAGCGGTGAGCGAATCGACTTCGATACCGACCGCCAGACCATCACGAATCCCGCTCTAAAGAAGTGGATGGATCGCGAACCACGGGCACCCTGGAAACTTACGGCTTAGCGTTTAACGTCTAATCTTATGTTGGTCTTCAGTCGGTAAATTTCGCAGATTTCGTTTGTACTGGTTTACTCTGAAAGTGAAGGCGTGAGTTTGAGCACTGATTGTGCAATACGGGCCGAAGCTCTGGGCAAGATCTATCGCTCCGGGAGCAACAGCTTGATAGTTTTTGACAGGCTGGATCTTCACGTGAGGCGGGGAGAGCGGCTGGCCATTATCGGTGAGTCGGGAGCGGGCAAATCCACGTTGTTGCATTTGCTGGGTGGGCTGGACAAGCCCTCGGCGGGTAAGATATACTTCGGCCATCAAGAAGTCGGGTCCCTCACAGATAAGCCCTTGGCGAATCTGCGGAATCGGGAAATAGGTTTTGTGTGGCAGAATCCGTCTCTGTTGCCGGAGTTTACAGCGTTGGAGAACGTGATGATGCCTTTATTGGTTCGAGGCGAACCGGCCGGCAAATCCGCCGTGATTTCGCGGGCGAGATTGAAGGAAGTGGGTCTGGGCGCTCGCGAGTCGCATCGAGCGGGCGAACTGTCCGGAGGTGAGCAGCAGCGGGTTGCATTGGCACGAGCCCTGGCGGGCTCGCCGCGCATCTTATTAGCAGATGAGCCCACGGGCAACCTTGACTTTCGGACCGGTGAGATGATTATCGGCTTATTAAATGAGCTTCATCAATCTCATCAGTTGACGTCTATATTCGTAACGCACAATCTTTCGTTCGCAAATCGTTGCGATCGCATCCTAGAGTTAAGGAAGGGCGCTCTTCATCCGCCATCGCCGATGGAAATGGGGAGTGTCGGAGTATTACAAGACGCAACCCGTCTTGACGGTGTCACCTATGTTTGAACGATATACCGAGAAAGCGCGCCGAGTGATCTTCTTTGCAAGATATGAAGCGAGCCAGTTCGGCAGTCCTTACATCGAGACCGAACATTTACTGTT
Organism: Bryobacteraceae bacterium; assembly: GCA_035475295.1. Classification (GTDB taxonomy): domain Bacteria; phylum Acidobacteriota; class Terriglobia; order Bryobacterales; family Bryobacteraceae; genus Bog-105. The sequence continues at coordinate 8,231 of DATIMM010000169.1, read as the reverse complement.
AGGCCTTCTACGTGAGGACAAGGCACTTGCGAATCGCTTTTTGCGGTCTCATGCCGCGATTGAGTCCATTCGCAAGCAGATAGAAGCGCACACCACCGTGCGGGAGAAGGTTTCCACGTCGGTCGATCTTCCCCTGAGCCACGAGTGCAAACGCGTGCTCGCCTATGGCGCCGAAGAGGCAGAGCGTCTCAGCCATAAGCACATTGGGACCGAGCACCTGCTGCTTGGCCTGTTGCGGGAGGAAAAGAGCTTTGCTGCCGAGATTCTGCATGAGCGGGGTCTCCGCCTGTCGGCTGTACGGGAAGAGATCGCACGGTCAGCTTCGGAGAAAACGGCTGCCAGCCGCCCGAAGGAAAGCTCCCTATTAGCTGAATTTAGCCGCGATCTGACCCAGGCCGCTATCGACGGGATGCTCGATCCGTTGATCGGGCGCGATTCGGAAGTCGATCGCGTAGTCCAAATTCTGTGTCGCCGTACCAAGAATAATCCGGTACTGATCGGCGAGCCGGGCGTCGGTAAGACAGCCATCGTCGAAGGTCTTGCGCAGAGAATTGCGGATGGCGATGTTCCGTCGTTTTTGGCAGATAAGCGTATTCTCGCTCTCGATCTGTCGCTGATTGTCGCCGGTACCAAGTACCGCGGCCAATTTGAAGAGCGCCTGAAAACCATCATGAAAGAGTTGATGGAGAATCAGAACGCGATTATCTTCATCGATGAGCTTCATACCCTGGTCGGCGCGGGATCGGCGGAAGGGTCTCTGGACGCCGCCAATATCTTGAAACCGGCGCTTTCGCGAGGTGAAATTCAGTGCATCGGCGCCACCACGCCTGCCGAATACCGCAAGTCCATTGAGAAAGATCGCTCTCTGGAGCGCCGCTTCCAAGCGGTAAAGGTGCCGCCCCCGGGCGAAAGCGACGCTATTCGTATTCTGTTCGGAATCAAGGAACGGTATGAGAAGTTTCATGCTGTGGCCTATACCGACGAAGCTGTAGAATCGGCGGTCTATACTTCCACCAGATTCATCCCCGACCGGTTCCTGCCCGACAAAGCCATTGATTTGATCGACGAGGCAGGCGCGCGAGTAAAGCTCCGCCAAACAACGCTTCCCGGCGAAGTCGCCGACATTCAAAAACGGATCAAGTTCATTGTGCATCGCATGGAAAACGCGATTGCCAATCACGAATTTGAGAAGGCCCGCTTCTACTCCGACGAGGAGCGCAAAGAGCGCGAAAATCTGCGGGTACTTCGTGAGAAGTACAACCTGGATGACACCTCCACGGGTGTGGTTTCGAAAGACGACATCGAGGATGTCGTCGCCCGTTGGACCGGTGTTCCGATGACGGCCATCAAAGAAGAAGAAATCAACAAGCTTCTTCGTATTGAGGAAGAACTGCACAGACGCGTCGTAAGCCAGGAAAAGGCCATCAATGCCCTTTCCCGAGCCATCCGCCGCTCGCGTGCCGGCCTGAAATCGCCAAAACGGCCTTCCGGTTCGTTCCTGTTCCTGGGGCCTACGGGCGTCGGTAAAACAGAGGTGGCCCGCGCACTGGCCGAATTCCTTTTTGGCAGTGAAAAGTCACTGATCCGATTCGACATGTCGGAGTTTATGGAGAAGCATTCCATCTCCAAACTGATCGGCTCGCCTCCCGGATATGTCGGCTACGAGGAGGGCGGACAGCTCACCGAACGCGTAAAACGTGCTCCGTACTCCATCGTTCTGCTGGACGAAATCGAGAAGGCTCACCCGGACATTTACAATATTCTGTTGCAGGTGTTTGAGGATGGGCAGTTGACCGACGGCCTAGGCAACACGGTTGATTTCAAGAACACGATCATTATCATGACCTCCAACCTGGGCGCCCGGTTCCTCGACAAACGGGGACAGATCGGGTTCTCGGTCCCGACCAGCGGCATTCCGCAGAAGATCGAGGAGCAGGTGATGGGCGAAGTAAAACGCGCCTTCAATCCTGAGTTCCTGAACCGTCTGGACGAGGTGATCCTGTTTACTTCTCTCGTGGATGAGGACTTGATCCAGATCATCCAGATGTTGGTGGAACAGGTGAACGAGAACCTAGTGGCGAAGCAGATCAAGATCCGTCTTGAGCCGGATGCCGCGAAGTACATTCTCGACAAGACCTGCGGCGACCGTAGCTATGGAGCCCGTCCATTGCGCCGTGCGTTGCAGAAGTACATCGAAGATCCGCTATCGGAGGCGCTCATTCAGGGCACATTGCCCCGGCCAGCGGAACTGGTGGTCTATCTGGGCGAAAACGGAATCTACTGCCGTCAGGTCGGTGAGACGGAAGCGCCGGTGCCGGTGGGCGCAGAGCCGGAAACACCATCCCCGGCAGTGGGAACACCGTTGTACCTCTTCAGCTAACGCAAGTACAATCCGAAAAAGGGCGAGGCTTAAACACCTCGCCCTTTTTTTATTCCTGTACGTTGAATTGTATGGTGCGATTGCTTTCCAGGTTATGGCGCTCTGCTCTGGCGGTCACATTCCACGGTCCTCCCTCGGGAAACACCGGCTTCGCGGTGTAGACGCCAGGCAGTTTGATCGTGTCTTCTGCGACAGCTTTGAATTTGGCGGAGTGCGACCCGTCGGCCCGGGCAATTTCCAGGTCGACATTAGCGTAGGTAAGCGGCCGGCTGTTCGCATCCATCACCCGAATCTCGAATGGAACTTGAACTTTCGACTGCATGACGGCGGTCGGCTCAAACCGGATCGAGAAGTTTCCTTCACGGAGTTGCGCAAACAGGAGGCTGGCGCTGCAGAGCAGCAAGGCGGCTACTTTCACGAGTTTATTGTAGCGATGAAGACGGGTTGGGCTGACTAATATCGCTGCAGACGGATACTTCCCATCGTAGTCTCAGCCGAGATGAGGGGGCCGCCGTTGCCCAGCTTTCCCGAAAGGTGGTGCTTCGAAGCCTCGCCGGTGGTCGAAAACGGCAGGTCGCTCTTGATGCTTGCCATGGACGTGCTGGCATTTACGTTCGCGTTGGTGTCTCTTGGAAGCCGTAGAGTAATGCTTCCGTTCGTGGTGTCGGTTTTGATCGTGTTGTCGTGAAATTCCGCCATAGCCAGCATGACGCTGCCATTGGTGCTGGACGCGCGTATCGGCTGTCCATTCTGGGGCTTATCGATCGTGAAATTGACCGATCCGTTGGTTGTACTCGCGGTGATGGAGCCAGCCGCCAGATTGCCTTTCAGCGCTCCGTTACTGCTCTCGGCGCGGAAAGCCCCTCGGCAGTCATCCAGATCGATAGATCCGTTCGTCGTGCGGACCTGGTAATCGCCTAACGCATGATTCACCGCGATGCGCCCGTTACTGCTCACGATCCTTCCGCCCCCCTCCAAATCGTTAAGCGACACACTGCCATTGCTGGTTTCGAGGCGATCCAGCGTGGTCTTGCGGGGGACGTGGATTACATAAGCAACCCCATAGGAGCCATGAAAGGAACGCCGCGGCATCTCCGTTTGAATGCTGGCTTCGGAGCCGTGGACGCTTGCCTTTATTGTTATTTCCCGAAGCTCTTCTGTACTGGGCGCGTATTTAGTCCCCGATATATCGATAGTGTTGCGGTCCCACCCGGTAATCTGCACGGAACCATTGGAGTTATCCAGACGGAGATGGCCGCCGGATTCTAAGGGGTACGAGTAGTGGAAGTCCTCCTTGGCCTGATCGAACCCGCCCATAGCGCCGCAGCCTGTCACTGAGATGGCGGTGGTCAACACCGCTCCTAGCCAGTAATGATTCATGTTTTCCTCCGAGTGAAAAGGCCGTATAAGGCCGACTCGGTAGGTAGCTACGCAACCGGCCGGGTATTTGTTCCATGCTAATCTTGAACCTTAGAAGACGGCGTGCGGGCCACAAATACGTTCAAAACCGCCGTTTTTCACCCCCTCCTCAAACTTCATGAAGAAATTGCTTGCTTTGAACCGCGGTGAAATTGCAGTCCGAATTTTGCGCGCTGCCAATGAACTGAATTTACGAACCGTGGCGGTGTACTCACAGGAAGACCGCCTCAGTCTGCACCGTTTCAAAGCCGATGAAGCTTACCTGATCGGGCAAGGGAAAGGTCCGGTTCAGGCGTACCTGGATGTCGACAACATTGTTGATCTGGCTGCGGAAAAGGAAGTAGATGCCATTCACCCGGGCTATGGATTTCTCTCGGAAAACCCCGCTTTACCGCGGGCCTGTGAACGGGCGGGTATCACATTTGTTGGGCCGAGCGCGGAAATACTGGAGGCCTTAGGTGACAAAACAGCCGCCCGGCGTATCGCTCAGAAGGCAGGCGTCCCCGTGGTTCCCGGAACCGAAGGTCCTGTCGATCCCCAGAGCCCCGATATAGCCGCCGTGGCGGAGAAGATCGGATTTCCGCTCATCGTGAAAGCAGCATTCGGAGGCGGAGGGCGAGGAATGCGCGTCGTGGAGTCGGCGGCGGAGTTCCAGTCGAAACTCCACGAGGCCAGCCAGGAGGCGGGCGCTGCGTTCGGTAACAATTCCGTGTTTTTGGAACGCTTCATCCGCCGGGCCAAACACATTGAAATTCAAATCGTCGGTGATAAACACGGGAACATCCTGCACCTCTACGAACGGGACTGTTCGGTCCAACGGAGGCACCAGAAGGTGGTGGAGGTTGCCCCGGCGATTGGCCTGCCCGATAGGGTGCGCCATGAGCTTGCCGATGCGGCAGGGGCGCTGGCCCGAACCGCTAACTATTACAATGCGGGCACCGTTGAATTTTTGGTAGACGCCGATACTTACGAGTGGTTCTTCATCGAAGTGAATCCCCGAGTTCAGGTGGAACATACGGTCACCGAGATGATCACCGGTATCGATATCGTCCGGACCCAGATACAGGTTGCCCAGGGCCTGCCGCTGCATGGCCAGGAGATCGGGCTTCCGCAGCAGTCGGACGTTCCGCTCCACGGCACCGCCCTGCAATGCCGCGTGACCACTGAAGACCCCGCGAACAATTTCACTCCGGACTACGGGAAAATTAACACGTACCGCTCCCCGGCCGGCTTCGGTGTTCGGCTGGACGGCGCCTCGGCATACGGCGGCGCGGTGATCTCGCCCTACTACGATTCGCTCCTTGTGAAGGTCACGGCTTGGGGCACCAACTTTACCCAAGCTTGCCAGCGTATGGATCGCGCCTTGCGGGAGTTCCGCATACGCGGCATAAAGACCAACATTCCGTTTCTGGAAAATGTAGTCAACAACGCCACCTTTCGATCAGGCGACACGACCACTTCGTTTCTAGACGAAACACCTCAACTTTTTGAATTCACACCACGCCGCGACCGGGCGACCAAGCTGCTCACTTACATGGCGGATGTGATCGTCAATGGGAATCCTGAGGTCGCGAGCAAACCACGGCCGACTGTGATCCGCGAAGCCCCCGTGCCGCACAGCACGAAAAGCGCGAAGCCCGAAGGGACGCGACAGTTGCTCGACCGGCTTGGCCCGGAAGGATTTGCAGCCTGGACGCGGGGCCAGACGAAACTGCTCATCACCGATACGACCATGCGGGATGCTCATCAATCCCTGATGGCGACCCGTATGCGGTCGTTCGACTTGTTTCGTATCGCGGATTTTGTCGCAAAGGAGCTCCCGCGGCTGTTCAGTTTGGAGATGTGGGGCGGCGCTACGTTCGACGTGTCCATGCGCTTTCTCCTGGAAGATCCGTGGAAGCGTCTCCAGATCTTGCGGGAACGAATTCCCAACATCTGTTTTCAAATGCTTCTGCGCGCGTCGAACGCGGTCGGCTACACGGCCTATCCCGATAACGTGGTTCGGGACTTCATCGCCGAAGCGGCCGCGCAGGGCATCGACATCTTCCGTATTTTCGACTCCTTGAACTGGATGCCCAACATGAAAGTGGCGGTAGAGGCATCTCTGAAAACGGGACGGCTCTGCGAAGCGGCGATCTGTTACAGCGGTGACATTCTCGATCCGAAGCGGGAAAAGTATTCCCTGAACTATTACGTTCGTCTGGCCAAAGAATTGGAGCGCATGGGAACACACATCCTGGGTATCAAGGACATGGCGGGCCTCCTGCGCCCGTATGCTGCTTACAAGCTGGTAAAGACGCTTCGGGAAGAAGTCGGCGTACCTGTCCACCTGCATACGCACGACACGAGCGGCATCAATGCGGCGACCTTGCTGAAGGCCTCAGAGGCGGGCGTCGATGTAGTGGATGGCGCGATCTCGGCCATGAGCGGTACCACGAGCCAGCCGAACCTCAATTCTCTGGTGGCGGCGCTGGCCCACACCGAGCGGGATACCGGGCTGGACTTCGACGCCCTAAACAGTGCTTCCGATTACTGGGAAATCGTGCGCACCTACTACACGCCGTTTGACAATGCTCCGAAATCCGGCACGGCCGAAGTCTACATTCACGAAATGCCAGGTGGTCAATATACCAACCTGAAGGAGCAAGCCGAGGCGATGGGCTTGGGCGCCCGCTGGCCGGAAGTGGCACGCATGTACGCCGACGTTAACATGGCTTTCGGGGACATCATCAAAGTAACGCCTTCCAGCAAGGTCGTCGGCGATCTTGCGCTGTTCCTGGTCAGTCATCAGATGACAATTCAGGATCTGCAGAACCTTCCAGCCGACAGTCACCTGACGCTGCCGAATTCTGTGGTCGACATGTTTATGGGCTCATTAGGAGAACCCGAAGGTGGATGGCCGCCAAAGCTGCAGCAGATCATCCTGCGCGGTAAGCAGCCGATCCACGGACGCCCCGGCGAACAATTGGAACCGGTCGATCTGGAGCAAGCGGCGGCGGTTGTGGAGACTCAGACCGGTGAGCGGAGTCGCACGGATCTCATGAGCCATTTGATGTATCCCGATGTGTTCGCCAAGTTCGCCGCGGCGCGCTCACAATATGGCGCGCTCGAAGTGCTTCCGACTCCCCAGTTTTTTTACGGAATGCAGCAGGGCGAAGAGACGGTCGTGGAGTTGGAGCCAGGCAAAACGCTCATTATCCGGCTCCTAACTGTCGGCGAGCCCCGCCCTGATGGTCTGCGTACCGTCTTCTTTGAGTTGAACGGCCAGCCGAGGGAAGTCGAGATTCGAGACAAGTCGATCAAAAGCGTAGCGGAAACTCGCCCGAAGGCGAATCCGGCCAAGCCGGGCGATGTGGCCGCCCCCATTCCGGGAGCCGTGACCGCTATTCATGTGAAGCCCGGGCAACCGGTAGAGAAGGGTGATCGCCTGCTGATCATGGAAGCGATGAAGATGCAGACCACCGTCTATGCGCCCATTGGCGGCCACGTGAAAGACCTTCTGGTCACCACGCGGGACAACGTGGAAGCACGGGATCTCCTGCTTACCATTGAAGAGTAGTCCGGCGAACGATTACCATAGAAGCAGTGCACGGAAAGTGGGGGCGTAGCTCAGTCGGATAGAGCATCAGCCTTCTAAGCTGAGGGTCAGAGGTTCGATCCCTCTCGCCCCTACCACAGGCTCAAACACAGCGCCCGCTACCGAAACGGGCTGCATTTTCAATTCGTCCACAGTCAGCAACTCTAGCGGGCTTTCCTTTCGGTCAAGGTCCCGATAGGTTACAGCTGGGCCAAGACACCCACCTGTAATTGCTATTCGCGTTTAAGGGCCCAAGTCTATCGTCACGAGCATATCGGGTTCTGGATTTCCGGTCTTGCGGAATCGCTCCAGGGCGCTCAAGTTAATTAGAACAACGAGGCCATGCGGCACTCCGCTATTTTTATGGAGTGGGATACCGCAAATGCTTGATGGCGAGTGCTGGCCGTTCGGCATTGTGCGCAAGCCCAGTCCTTGGCCAATAATAGCCATCCAATCTGTACATGGATGGCACACCAATTCAAACTCGTCTGTGCTCGATTGCTCTTCACGGCTTTGCTGAATGGCGGAGAGTATCGTATCTAAGACATTCTCTTTCGGTGCAGGCGTAACCGCTCCGGAGATCATATCCTTGTTCATGCTGACTCCCTGTATATCAATGTCATTCCGCCTCTGCGGTGCGATTTATGATCCGCCTGTTCGCAGTCGGCTTTAGATGTTGAGCATGGAATTTCCAATGCAGCGGCCGCAGAACAGGCAGAGTAGAGCATTCATCGCGTCGCGATGTCCTCGGCCCCCATCACCCTACACTCCGCAAACAAAGGAATCTATGATAGTTGTACGGTTGTCGTCGATAACGCACCTCATGACATGCTTGAAAGCACTTGTGAGTCCACA
>DATIMM010000168.1:0-4384 GCA_035475295.1 Bryobacteraceae bacterium | reverse complement strand
TCCGGCCACTGCTGAAGCGCGGCAACGAGTGCTTCCTGCGCGAGATCCTCGGCGAGGCCGACGTCGCGCACAATGCGAGTGAGACCAGCGATTAGCCTGGCCGATTCCATCCTCCAGACCGCGTCGATTGTGCGCTGTGTCTCGGTAAGCTCCATTGCTACCGATCAAACCATCCTTACCCAGGCAGCGCAAGCCGGAATAGACATGGTCCCGGTGCACGGCTTTGGTCGCGCCGGCTTAAGCTGGCGCGGCTCACGCAGCTACGGCTTGGCAGCGATCTGCTCGCGCATGTGCTCTTCGGCTTCCCGGAGCTCCGGAGTGAACTCGGAACCGAAGTCCGACGCCTCGAAGACCTGGCGAATTTCGATCTCCGCTTCTCCTTCGAGAGGATTGGGGCAGCGATTGACCCATTCGATAGCTTCGTTCTGCGAGTTTACTTGAAGCAACCAGAAGCCGGCGATAAGCTTCTTGGCCTCGGTAAAGGGCCCGTCAACTACAGTTCGCTTGTCTCCGGAGAATGTAACGCGCGCACCCTTCGAGCTTGGCTGAAGCCCCTCCGCGGCAAGCAGCACTCCGGCTTTCACCAGTTCTTCGTTGTACTTTCCCATTTTGGTAAGCAGTTCCTCACTCGGCAACACGCCGGCTTCCGTATTCTTGTCGGCCTTAACCATTACCATGAATCTCATTGGTTTCTCCTTTGCATATGAGTGTGACATCCGGGTGGTTTCGACCGAGTGAGCCCCACTCTATTGACGCGTCGAACGAGGGAGAGGGAAATCGACAGGGTCAATCATCTATTTTGGACGGGAGGATAATCGGGCATCAGCCCGGGTTAGAAGTACTGCCAGTTCTGGAACGCCTTAGACAGCAGAGTTCAATTTCCTTGGTTGCGAAAGCCTTTTACGCTCGAATCATGCTTATCGCAAAGACGCAAGAATGGATGAACACAGCTAAAGATCTTTGGTGCCAGGTGGTCCACGACCAACCGATGTGGCCCATAAACGGCCGGTATCAGTGCAGGACCTGCCTGCGGTATCACCCGGTGGCCTGGGAACAGTCAGACAGCAGCAGTGCTGCCGAAAAAGAAATGTTGCAGTCCGGCGGTTCTCAAATGCCGGCGGTTGCCGCACAGTAGTTTGCTGGGCTCCGAGCCGGGTTGCTATTCATGCTCTGTCGGCCCTGTACCGACGGGATATGTACACGGCGGAAAACGGAGAATCCGACGTTGATCGGAAGAAGGCGAAGGTGCGGAAGTGGACCGGAAAGAACGGCCCAGGAGCGGCTGAATGCTTCAATAAAGATCGATAGAATGTGAGTCGTGCGAGTGTTTGTTTTGCTTCTCGCGGCCGCTGTTCTCCTGTTCGGGGAGACCACGAAGCTTTACTTGAAGGATGGCGGATACCATGTGGTCCGCGAGTACCAGGTGCAGGGAGATCGCGTACGCTTTTATAGCACTGAGCGGGGAGAGTGGGAAGAGATGCCACTCAGTCTTGTCGATATAGACAAGACCGAGGCGGAGCATAAACAGCTCCAGGTAAAGACGCAGAAAGAGACGCGGGAGATTGACGAAGAAGAGAAGGCCGAGCGCGCGCTGCGGCATGAGATCGAGTCGATTCCCATGAATTCCGGAGCCTATTACAAGGGCAATGGCGCGGCGATCAACGAGCTACCCGCAGCCGAATATCAAGTTGTCACGAATAAGACGCGCAAAGCACTGACTTATCTGTCACCGATCCCGATTATTCCGGGAAAGGCGACGGTGGTGATTAAAGGCGACCACTCGGCATTTACGATCCACGAGCCGCGCCCTGAGTTCTACCTGCGGCTGGCGAAAGAGGAACGATTCGGGATTATTCAGTTGACTCCCAAGAAAAACGCCCGCCTGGTGGAAAACATATCGATCATTCCCGTGGCGAATGAGAACTACGAAGAGCGGAAACAGATGCCGACGTTTGAGCAGCAGATGCAGGACAACCTGTACAAGGTTTGGCCGGAAAAGCCGCTATCTCCAGGCGAGTATGCTCTGGTGGAGTATGCCGAAGGGGAAGTAGACCTGCTGGTCTGGGATTTCGCGGTGAAGTAGGCCGTTAGTTCGGGAGAGTGGCCGACGGACAAAACAGAAAGACACCGTGATCGGTACTGCGAGTTTCGTACTAGACCGTGAGGCTTCACCGAGGTATGAGCGTGATACGCGGGCGCGCTTGGTAGCGTCGGTGGATTCCTGCTAGGTAGTCAACTGCTCCGACCCCTGATCTGCTGTGTCGCCGAGAAGGATGGGGGATTGGGCGTTCGCTTCGGCGTCCAGTCTGGTGGAAAGCGCTGCAATGCTGGCCGGTAAATCTCCATCGGTGAGGGGGGAGTGCTGAAGAGCCCTGATCAGGGCAGCGATCTCCCGCAGCCGTCCTTGCGTGGTGAGGATGGGTTCGGGCTCGCAGAGGAATAGAAGAGCCGCCCTTCGAGTCCAGAAATAGGCAGCAAGAAATGCAAGCCCTACTATGCCGATGACCGCGTAGGCTCGTTCGCAGTGCGGTGAACAGTAATCTCCGGCCGCCACTACTTCCAGCCCCATGGAGATGACGAGGAGACCGGGGTAGGTGGTGGTGACTTTCTTGATTCCCCCGAGGCGGGATAGGGAGAGCACATAGGTCTGACGCCCGAGGAACGTTTTGACCACAATGCAGTTGGTCGTGACGGTGGCAACGGAACTGGTATGTACGATTTTTTCGCCCAGGAGAGCGGCTAAAAGTGTGCCTGTCACGCCCTTTATTCTTGTTTCGAAACAGGGCGTTTACTCTCACGGGCAGTAGAGGCGATTTTCTCGTCAGGTCCGCAAGGGCCGATTGGTCAACAGATACTTTCCGCCGCTTTCCTTCACGACGATGATATTTCCGGGGCCGACGACGTGCCGGATGCGCTGGAGGGCGGGGCGTTCGGCCAGGAGGTAATAGCGTTGGGGCTGCTTCCACATCCGGGCGAGGTCGCGGTCACCGATGAAGACATCCGGGGCGTCGGGGGCGTTTGAGCCGTATTCCAGATTGGTCTTGCGGCCGTTCAACAAATAGGCCTTTTCATCCGCATAAAAAAAGACGGAAGAAAAAGTGTAGTACTGGTCGTCGACGATGAGTTTGCCGGGTGGGGAGTCGACGAGTGCATTGGCCAATGGTCGGGAAGAGAGATACGGATTGAAGGTGACCAATGCCAGGCGGGCGGCGTGAAAAAAGAGGACCATCATGGCGGCAAAGCTCCAGTAGCGGCGGCTTCCCTTCAGGAGGAGATAGCCCGCGACGCCTGTGGAGAAAGCGATGAGAGCAAGGACGAGAGGGAGACGAAGGTACGCGAAAGACTCCAGGGTAAGGTCGCCCATGTGACCAAGTGAGAGGGTGTAAGCGTTTGTGTTCTGAACGGTAAGCGCGTTGGAAATGTCACCGGGAGTGGGAAGACTCCAAACATGGGTAAGGATGTAAAGGATTGCGGCGGAAGCAAGGACACAGATGACGAATAGTGCGCCTTCGCCGCCTCGCAACCACCTCTTTGTGCCAGGATTGGCGGATACCATGGCGCAGCCGAGGAGGAGCGCGAGGGCTGGATAGATAGGCATGGAATAGTATTCCTGAGTCGAAGAGAAGCTGAAGAAGACCATAAGGAAGCCGATCCAGCAGAGGGCGAGAAGGCGCATGCGGGAGCCGCGATCGGATCCACGGTATTGAAATCGGACCAGGGCGGGGAAGTAGACGCTCCAGGGAAAGAGCCAGAGCAGGTGAAAGGCCCAGAACAGGCCACGGGGAACGGTGTTGTAGTCGTGCGGGTACCGGCGATTGAGGAACCGGAGAATGTGCTCGTTGAAAAAGTAAAACCAGAAGAAGCCGTGATAGTGGTGGGGCCCGCTGTACATGCTGAAGTACAGATAGGGCGGGTTGCGCAGCGTGGCAATGATGTGCCAGGGCGCGGCGAGAAGCAGCATCAGCGGGATGCCCCATTGGGGGACAAGTCCGCGCCATGTTTCGCGTGCAAATAGCTGGCCGGTGAAGATTAAAAATAGGCCGGCGGAGGCGATCGGAAAAACAGCTCCGATCAGACCCTTGAAAAGAATGGCGCCGGCGATGCTGGCCCAGAACAGAAGCCCCCAACGGCGCGGGTGTTTTTCTTCGGCATCGATGGCACGAAGGAAAGACCACATGGCGAGGGCGATGGTAAAGGTCAGTTGTGAATCGGAGATGAGGATGCGGGTGAAGAGGAAGAGCCCGATGCAGGTCGAGAGGACGAGGCCGGAGTAGAGCCCGCCGCGGTTGCCGAAGGCCCACGCACCCATGCGGTAGGTCAGCCAGCACAGTGCCACGGTAATGAGCGCGATAGGCAGCCGCGCGATGTAGTCGTGAAAGCCGAA
>DATIMM010000167.1:0-21714 GCA_035475295.1 Bryobacteraceae bacterium | reverse complement strand
TAACAATCTCCCGGCCATCGCTGAGCGCCAGGTGCTTGTATCCCCCGTCGATGGACACTCCCGTCACTTCCACCGGCACAAGCAACTCCGCGCCAAGCCGCTGCGCCTGCGTCACGGCACGCCGCGTCAGCTCGCTGCCACTCACACCAGCTGGAAACCCGAGATAATTCTCGATTCTGGAACTGCTACCCGCCTGACCGCCGGGCGAGTGGCGGTCGAGTAGCAACGTGCGCAGTCCCTCTGACGCGCCGTACACTGCTGCCGCGAGGCCAGAGGGACCGGCGCCCACAATCGCAAGATCGTACAGATTGAGGGTGGCCGAAAGCGATCGGCCGAGGCGCTCGGCCACCTGACGTGGCTCGGGGTTGCGCAGCGCGGATCCGTCCTCGAAGAACAGCGCGGGAAGGTCGCTAGCGCCAATCCCGGCCACGTCGATCAGGCTTTGACCGTCCGGGTTCCGCGCCACATCGAGCCAACGATAGGGGATGAGATTGCCCGCCAGAAAGTCTTTGATCTGGTGTGATCGAGGCGACCACTGGTGTCCCACGAGCCTGAGTCCGTTCGCCTCTGGCAAATACTCGGCTAGCCAGGCGTCGAGCAAATCGTCGATTACCGGGAACAGGCATTCCTCCGGTGGATCCCAGGGTTTCGAGAGGTAGTGATCGAGATGCGCCAGATTGATGGCCTTGATAGCTGCGTCTATATCCGAGTAGGCTGTGAGCATTACTCGACGCGCCAGAGGATAAACGTTGCGGGATTGCGCGAGCACGTCGGTGCCCTGGATACCTGGCATTCGCTGATCACTGATCACAATGGCTAGCGAATCGCCTCTCGCCTTAAGCTCGCGGATGGTGGCGAGCGCCTCGTTGCCCGAAGACGTGCTTATGACGGTGTAGGATTCCCGGTAGCGAGAGCGGAGATCGCGCCGCACCGCCGCTAGCACTTGTGCATCGTCGTCAACCACAAGAAGGACGGGCTTATTCACGGTTGTCCACCAGATTCATCTACGTCTGCGGTCGGAAAGCAAACCCGAAACTCTGTTCGCCCGGGAGCCGTCTCGACCTCGATTTCGGCGTCGTTGTGGAGCACTAGGCGTCGAGCTATGTCGAGGCCCAGGCCGGTACCTTTCCCGACCGGCTTGGTGGTGAAGAACGGTTCGAACAAATGCTCGCGGACTTCGGCTGGAATGCCCGCCCCGTTATCCACGACGCGTACCACGACATGCCGCCGTTCACGGTTTGCGGTTACCTCGACCCTGCCTGAATCAGGAACAGCGTCCAGTGCATTGTCGATTAGATTCGCCCAGATCTGGTTGAGTTCCCCCGCGAAGCCACGAACACGCGGGAGGTCGGCCTCCACATTGACGGTGACGGCGATTGATTTTGCCCGCGCTTTCGATTTGAGAACGGCGACCGTGTTGCCAAGGCTCGAGTTTAGATCCACCGCCTCGGCCACCGTTGCCTGGTCCATGTGTGTGAATCCCTTGATGGCCGTGACCAGGCCCGAGATCCGCCTGGCGGCCTCCTGAATTTCGGAGCCGATCCCACGAACCGAGCATCCGGCTGTTACCCACTGGAGGACCGCACTGAGGGGAGGGCCACTCACCGCTGCAGCAATCTGATCGAGCGCATCGAGTGTCACGGCAGTTTCGGCAAGCGGTCCGGCTATGGTGGGGTCGACTCCGTAATCTGCGAGCCAGTCGGCGATGGCATCCTCGCGTTCAGCTTGTTGGATTGGAGACAACACGCCATGCACACGCGTGGCGAGACAAGACGCGCGTACCGCATCGATGGCGGCGAGTTGGGAATCGGTCAGCTTCGAGGCGCCCAGTACACGTGCCGCCTGCTCGGCTTCCTCCAGACGGTCCTCGAGCAGCGCCGCGCTCCTTTCGATCGCGGAGGCCGGGTTATTCAGCTCGTGGGCCAGTCCCGCCGACAGTTTCCCGAGTGAGACCATTTTCTCGTCGTGCAGGGCGGCTGACGTGAAAACTCGGCTGCGATCGAGCATCCTATGCACGAGGATCGACGTGATCTCATGGCAATCGCGAATCATTGCGCCGAGGTCGCCCCGAGGGATCGCGAGAATCTCCGAGGGCTCCTGGGCGACTGAGTCCCCCGGTGGAGTGACCAGGCGGGAGTAGGGGAGCATGCCGGCGACGTCCCCAGCCCGCCACTCCATCACTTTGTGCCGTCCCGCGCCACGATCGACAAAGATGGCAATGTGTCCCGTCAGCACGATGAAGAGGCCCGCTACTGGCATACCTTTCGTGCTCAGCACCTCGCCCTCGGTTAGATGTCGAACGGATCCGTGTGCGCCCAGCCACGCGAGTTCCTCGCGCGGCGCCGCGCCAACGGTCTTGTGCTCAGCGAGCCGACTGACCAGGTCTGTCACCGTCACCGAGTCGCTCGCAGATAAATCGTTAGGGAAAGGCGGAGAAGGTTGCATCACGGGCACCGCTACCGATCGGCACTGACATCGCAAGTATACTAGCGATGCACCATGAGTGAATTTAGCAGATCTAAGCTCCGCCAAGGAAAGCAATTATCCAAGGACCTCCCTTAGTGGGCTAATTTCCGAGAACCGCGCCCTTCAAGCCCGATCCGGCCTGCCCTCCGCGCCGGAGTGAGAAGAAATGGGCCTATGAGCCGCCCCGCGCTAGGATCGCATGTCACACTTGGTGCCCATAGTGGCGAAATGAAACCCCAGTGAAATCCTTGTGAAAGGCAGCTGACTACTGCTGCAGAAGTAACGCAGCCGCTTCGGCCCTACCCTCACCTATCTGTTGTCTCCACAACGCATAATACAGGCCGGTTTTTGCTGCAAGTTCCGCGTGCGTCCCTTCCTCAACAATTCGCCCTCGCTCCAGAACGTAAATTCGCTCGGCGTGCATCACGGTGGAAAGCCGGTGAGCAATCAGGATCGTCATGACATCGGAACGTCGTCCAACATCTCGAATGGTACGCGTGATCTCTTCTTCGGTGATCGAGTCGAGCGATGATGTGGCTTCGTCAAAAACCAGGAGATGCGGCCGTCGCAAAAGGGCGCGCGCTATGGATAGTCGCTGCTTTTCTCCCCCTGACACCTTGACTCCGCCCTCGCCGATCAAGGTGTCGAGGCCCTTGTCCGCTCGTTGAAGGAGTGGGCCTGCAGCCGCCCGGTGCAAGGCGGTGAGGCATTCGGCATCGGTAGCATCCGGCCGAACAAAGAGAAGATTCTCTCGAATCGTGCCGGAGAACAACTGCGTGTCTTGCGTGACAAATCCAATCTGTTCACGCAACTCGTCGGGATCGATTTCCTCGGCAGAAAGGCCGTTATATCGGATGCTACCTTCCTGTGGCTGATAAAGCCCTACCAGCAACTTGACCAGTGTTGTCTTACCTGCGCCGGAAGGTCCAACGAATGCGACGGTCTCGCCTCGGAAGAGCCGGAAGCTGACCGCATCGAGCGCAGGCCGATTCGCCGTTCGGTGCTGAAAGACAACCTGCCGAAACTCAAGCGACTCCAGATTGCCCAGAGGGACAGGGTTGTCTGGCTTCGCTTCCGGAGGAACCTGCAGAATTTCCTCCAGGTTGTTCAACGACGCCTCTGTTTCACGGTAAACGTTGATAATGTTTCCCAATTCCTGAAGCGGGCCGAAGATAAAGAAAGAATAGATAAACAGGGAGAAAAATTGTCCGACGGTAATTCGCTGCGTAAATATGAGGTACAGCATCAGAAACAATATGCTGGTTCGCAGCAAATTGACTGCTGTTCCCTGCATAAAGCTCAAGCTGCGGAGGTATCGTACCTTCTTAAGTTCCAGGTTCAGAATCTTGCCAGTCGTCGCATTTAAGCGGTTTACCTCTTGTCGCGCCAATCCCAAAGTTTTCACCAGCTCAATGTTGCGAAGGGACTCAGTAGTTGATCCCGCGAGCGCCGTAGTTTCGGCCACAATCGTCTTCTGAATCGATTTGATCTTACGGCTTAATACAGAGCTAATGCCGCCTAGCAGAGGTACCGTCAGTAAAAAGGCCGGCGCGATGATCCAGTCGACCCGCAAAGCGTAAACAGTAACAAAAACGACACCTACCGTCGCAGTAAAAAGAATATTGACGAAGGCGGAGATGAACCGTTCGACATCAGTTCGCACCTTTTGCAGCTTGCCCAGCGTCTCGCCGCTGCGTTGATCTTCGAAAACAGCGTATGGGAGGGAAAGCGACCGCTCCACTCCATCTGCATACAATTCCGCACCGGTTTTCTGGGTTATTACGTTCACATAGTAGTCCTGGAAGTTCTTCGCCACGCGGGAGACGAATGCGACCCCTACAGCGGCCCCCAACAGGAAAGTCACGCCTCTAATAAACTCAGCTATGGTGTATTGATGGAACTTCGTCGCGTACCGGTCGATAATGTAGCGAAAAATCAGCGGGTCGAGCAGTGAAAAGACCTGGTTCACGGCTGCCAGCAGAAGCGCCAGAGACACCAGTCGCCAATGTTTTTTCAGGTAGTGGATCAGTAGAGGCATTTCGTACTCATCGCGTCAGGTTATCTAAGTTCGATGCGCCACAAGTGCTGCGGGGCGCGTGTTCGGCCCGCATTCGTATAGCCGCCGGAATTGCTCACAACCAAGTGTGCCTCTGGAACTCGAAGGAATTCCAGGAACACTACCCGGCTGGTGCACGCCGGGTAGGCCGATCTGGAACCGCTCACTGATCTAAAACGGGGCTGACGTACCAATGCCTCGGAAAGTAAGCCGAATTTCTTGCAATGCCTATATTGGTCAGCGGAATTGAGTGACGGGAACACTAACCGTCCGAATTCTTCGCAAAACTGGCTCCGGATGATTAAGACCATCGAGGTGCTCAACGCCTGTGGGATGATGCCAACATATTCTCGCTCGAGAGGGGAGCGCAGAGAGCCATTGGCGACTGTGCGCCTTCCTGACTCTGGAGAGCGCGTTTCCACATCTAAGGGACGTCATCGTACTGATACGTTACAGTACCTACTGTAGTTCACTCTTTGCGTAGCGCAGTAGCGGGATCGACGGAGGATGCGCGCCAAGTTGGCACCAAAGTAGCTTTCAAGGCAGTGATGGCTAATGGAAGTGCGGCGATCACGAATGTCGCCGGATCGAATGGGCTGACCTCGAACAGTTGACTGGAAGTAAGGCGCCTCAAGAAGGTCGCCGTCGCCAGTCCCGCCAGCGGTGGTGATCCAATTTGTCCATCGCGGAACGGTTCTGTCACAGCGAAATCATGCCCCATCACGGAAGAGGACCAACAGGTTGGCACAACAGAGGCCGCGGTTCACAGTTCAGACTGGCTCTAGTAAGCTTTTCGAATAGAACAAATGCGACACCCACTTCTCCTCTGCCTGGCAGGATTTGCTACGGTCCTTGTCACCATATTGGCTCCGGCTCCGATTTCCGGGGACGACGGGATTGAAACTCCCTGGCGCGCCGATCAGCGCGCGTTCACATCAATTGAGCCGATTGATACGCACGCTCATGCTTTCAAGGTAGATGCTCGGTTCTATGACTTTCTTCACAAACTACATCTGCACCTGGTCGATATCGTTGTGGCGAATAAGGATGACGCAGAATTCAACGGACTAGAACCCAAAATCGAGGCGGCCAAAGCCTTCGTGAATCACAGCAACGGACAAGCCGTTCTTTGTACCACTTTCGATCCCTTCAAGTTTTCCGATCCCAAATTCGCGGATAGGTCTGTGCAGCAACTGAATCGGGATTTTGCCTGGGGGGCTGTTGCGGTGAAAATATGGAAGAACGTAGGGATGGAGTTGAGAGATCAATCGGGACATTTCGTTATGCCGGATGATGCTCGGCTCGAGCCGATCTATAAGGACATTGCAGCACACGGGAAAACCCTGATTGCACATCTGGCGGAGCCTGACTCATGCTGGCAGCCGCCGAATAGAAATTCGCCCGATTATAAGTACTACAGCGAGCATCCGGAATGGTACATGTACAAGCAACCGGATCACCCTGCAAAAGCAACCATTATCCAGGCTCGTGACCGGATACTGAAGGGGAATCCCAACCTCCGCGTCATAGGAGCACATCTTGGAAGCCTGGAGACGAACCTCGACGAGATCGGACGCCGGTTGGATCGCTACCCGAACTTTGCGGTGGATGTTGCCGCACGGGTAGCCTACCTGACAATTCAACCGCGCGAGAAAACCCGTGACTTTCTGATCAGATACCAGGATCGAATCTTGTACGGCACAGATCTGTCGTTCTCCGGCCGGCAGAACGCAGAAACTGCGGAAAAGACCTGGGAGAAGCGCTATGAAGCGGACTGGGCCTATTTTTCATCGCGCGGAACGGTGGAGTACCAGGGGCGGAAAGTTCAAGCTCTCGGACTTCCGGCGCAGGTGCTCAGTAAGCTTTACCACGATAATGCCGTTCGGTGGATTCCCGGAGTACTGCCGGCCAAGTGATAAAAGTCATTTCTACGCCCAGTTTCATCGTGAATGAAGGAGCCCACGGTTTGAAAGTTCATCACCAGAGTATCCAGGTTTGCTAGAGGGAAATTCCTGCGATCCCAAAACGGACCGACTCTGAGCGCTGACGAAGGCAGCCTATTCAATAAACCTTCCCATGCACGGGCACACTGTGAGGCCCGAGCGGCGTTTACCGCCTGTCCGCTGTAAAGCGCTTTCGGGCAGAAGATCGAAGACTTGCCGGCAGCCGCAACTGAGGCGCGGCACGTAGAGCGGCCGGGCGTAAACCCACACGGCAAACGGCAAAGCGCCGAGAGGCTTGCCAAAGACACGGTCCACTTGAAACTGCCGGGCAGTATCGTCCTGTGGGGCAATGCGGGCTTCGGGAGGAGTGATGGACGTCAAGGCAGCACCTGGTTTGATCGTAACCTGCTGCATTCGTCTTTCCAATCACTCGCTTAGTTGTATCGATGGACAGGCAGATGAGCGTACTGACCGCTGAGAATCACCCCTGTGTCAGAAAGAGCGGACTCCTCGACGTTTCAGGCGGGCTATTCAAAGCGACAACTCGGCGAGGAATAAGCTCTTCGTGACACTCATTTGTTGATAATTTCTGAATGAACCGTTTACGAGGAGTATCTGACACCACATCGGGCGAGCGCATCGAACTGGAGTATCCTGCCTACCGCCCACCTATCCCCCGAGACTTGGCCGAGCTAAAGCTTTCGCAGTCGATGCCTACGGATCTCCTGCTCCGGCATCTCCGGACTCGGGCGGTCAGTTCGTTTAGTTCTGTCAGCGAATCCATGAAGGTGTCACCCCGGATCGTCGAAGCTCTTGTTGAGCAAATGCGCAAGCTGCAGCTGATCGAAGTGAAAGGGGTAACGGGTCTGGATTATTCTTTCACACTGACGAGGGAGGGTCGCAATCTCGCAGCGGAGCGCTCCGAAATGTGTCGCTACGCCGGCCCTACACCGGTTTCACTGGACGAATACTCCCGCGCGGTGCGGGCGCAAAGGGCTCAGGTGAAAGTGGATCGTACCCGGTTGCGGGCCGCACTCTCGGATCTTGTCGTTTCTGATTCGTTGCTCGACCAACTGGGTCCGGCGCTGGTGTCGCAACGATCAATGTTCCTGTACGGCCCTACAGGAAACGGCAAGACTAGCTATTCCGAGCGGCTGACTCGCATTTATGAAGACTCCGTAGCTATCCCCTATGCTGTCGAAATTGACGGACAGATCATTAGCATTTACGACCCCGTGGTGCACCGTAGCTTGCCGGTGGAGAAGGACGCTGCGCTTGATCCAAGATGGGTGGTGTGCCGGCGGCCCTGTCTGATTGCAGGCGGCGAACTCGCGTCGAGTTCGCTCGACCTACGATTTGATAACAGTTCGGGCACCTACGTTGCTCCCGTCCAAATGAAAGCCAACAACGGAATCTTCGTGATCGATGATTTCGGGCGCCAGGCAATGTTACCGCGCGAGCTGCTGAACCGCTGGATGGTACCGTTGGATCGCCGCGCCGACTATCTGAGTTTGAGCTATGGAACGAAGTTCGAGATTCCGTTTGAGTTGCTGGTGGTCTTCTCCACCAATCTGAACCCGTCAGACCTGGCAGATGAGGCTTTTCTCCGGCGCATTCCGAACAAGGTGTACGTAGGTGATGTCGACGACCTCACCTTCGACCGGATCTTCGAGCGCGAAAGCAGCCGGCAAAAGATTCCCTGCGACCCCGACGGCGCAGAACATCTGCGCCAGTTGTGCAAGCGGCATGGAGGCGATTCCCTGCGCGCTTGTTATCCGGGGGATATCTGCCGCATTTTGCATTGGATCAGCGAGTATGAAGAGCGGCCAGTCCATGCCACCAAAGGCGAATTCGAGCGGGCCGTGGAGTTGTATTTTGCACAAAATACCTGTGCCGGTGAGAACGTCTAACAGATGTCGGCGCGAGAATGAATCGGTCAGGCGTGCCCCATTGTACAGCTCCATAGGAACGGATGGCTCCGCCGGTCAGGTCAGCATCAGGTGGGAATGGCCCTGCTGGCAGTACCTGCGCTACTGTCGATATATTTCTCTGCAACTGCGCCGTGCTTACTTGCTCCTGGCGAACGTTGTTTGCGACACAGGCGTACAACAAGGTCGGCCGTGAGGTTGCGAGATGCCCCGGGAGGGCCTAAGCTCTCTAGGCAGACTGGAGGGCGCCGCTCAATGGACCTACGTACCACAGCGAGGCAACCTGAATTCCGTCACGATAAAAAAGCTGCACTGTAGCCGCACGAACACGAAAATCTGACATGATCATGTGGAGGATTGCAGCGATGAACACACTCGTAAGATATACGTTGTTATTTTCGTGCACCTTATGTGTACCGAATCTATTTGGTCAGTTCGAAACTTCCGAGGTGCTGGGCACGGTGCGCGATAACTCCGGCGCGGTGGTCCCTAAAGCCAATGTGACACTGCTTCAGCCCGATACGGGCATCGAAGCCAAGACGACGACCGACCAGGATGGGAACTACGATTTCTTTAATGTCAGAGTCGGGCGCTACACCATCTCGGTGGAAGCAACCGGATTTGCGAGGTTCACGACGAACAACGTGATGGTAAACGTGAATGCCCGACAGAGGGTGGACGCGACCCTGCAGGTGGGCTCGACGACCGAGACGGTGGAAGTGAGTGACGCAGCGGCGGCGCTGGAAACAGATTCGAGCCAGCACGGCCAGGTGATCACCAGCCACCAAATTGTGGAGTTACCGCTGAACGGACGTAACTACGCGGACCTGGCGCTGTTGTCGGCAAACGTACACCGCTCACCCATGGCCGTTCTATTCAGTCCGGGCGGGACACCGCGCGAAGGTGCCTTCAACATCAACGGCATGCGGAGCACATACAATAATTTCCTACTGGACGGCTTGGATAACAATGCATATTCGCCAAGCAACCAGGGCTACTCGAGCCAGGTGGTGCAGCCGTCGCCCGATGCACTCTCAGAATTCAAGGTAATCACGAGTAACTTCAGTGCGGAATACGGGCGCGTCGGCGGAGGAGTGATCAACGCAGCCCTGCGCTCCGGCACGAATCACTTCCATGGAACGGCCTGGGAGTTTCTGCGCAACACGGACCTTAATGCAGTCGGTTTCTTCCAACCGCCGGGCGGTGTGAAACCTACGCTGCAGAGAAATCAATTCGGAGCAACTATCGGTGGTCCAATTCTAAAGAACAAGCTGTTCTTCTTCGCAGACTATGAAGGATTCCGGCAGTTGCAGCGATACGCCAACTTCGACTCGATCCCCACGGTCAATGATCGGAACGGAGTTTTACCTGTGCCGGTGGTGAATCCGTTGACCGGAACAGTTTATCCGGCGAATACGCCGATTCCGGTTGCTCAGCTGAACCCGTTTGCGGCTACAGTTTTGGGCAACCTTCCTATACCCACGGGAACAGGCCGTTCAAACAACTATGAAGCACTATTGCTGGTCCGCGATTACAGTGACAAGTACGACGCCAAACTGGACTACCAGATTAATGAGCGCATGAGTTCGTTTCTGCGTTTTAGCCAACGGAAGGACAACCAGTTTTATCAGCCAGACATTCCGGGACCTTCCGGAGGCGGCGGGAACGGCTATATCCGTGCTGTCCAGCAGCAGGCGGCGATTGGCTATACCTGGTCGGTGACGCCGTCGCAGTTGTTTGATGCACGATTCGGCTTCACCCATGTGCTCGCGGGTAAGGCGCCTCCCTATCTAGGTGGAGCGAGCATGCAGGATCTGTATGGCATCCCTGGTCTGCCTACCTCATCCAACTTAACGGGCGGACTGAATACGCAATCGATCAGCGGCTTCTCGGGATTCGGCCGACAAGCCACAAATCCGCAGTTCCAGAATCCGACATCGTTCAATCCTAAGTTCAGTTATTCATGGGTGAAGGGACGCCATTCCGTGAAGGCCGGCTACGAATTCGTCGCGATCCGCACGGAAATTCTGGACGTCAACCCGCTGTACGGCTCCAATACTTATAGCGGGCAATTCAGCAAGCCCACGTGTGGGCAGTTAGGCAGGGCGACGGGATGCTCGATACCGAGTGACACAACAAGCTATAATCTGGCGGATTTCATGTTTGGCCTCCCGAGCGTCATCCAACTCAGTAATGACCTGGTGACCAACACACGGCAGCATGTCCAGGCGCTCTATCTCCAGGACGACTACCGGGTGACGCCAAAGCTCACGCTGAACCTCGGCCTGCGATGGGAGTTTGCCACGCCTATTTGGGAGCGGGACAACAAATGGTCAAACTTCGATCCCGCAACGAACAAGCTGGTACAGGCCACGAACGGCAGCTTGTACAATCGAGCGCTAGTTCATCCTGATTATAAGGACTTCGGGCCGAGACTTGGTTTTGCCTACGGCCTGACGCCGAAGACAGTGGTGCGCGGTGGGTACGGAATCAGCTACTCGTTCTTCAATCGGCCAGGCAGCGCGCAGGAGGGCATCAATTCGCCGGCGGCGATCTTTGGGATCATTAGCCAGTCGATCCCAGTCGCGGGCGCGGTGCCCGCAACCTTCTTGACCACGAAGAACAGCTTCACGACAGGCATTAACAATCCTGCGAACTTTAATCCCATCACTTCCAACATCGATTACATTCCGGCGGATACACAGTGGCCCTACATCCAAAGCTGGCTGTTTTCCATACAACATGAGGTGGCCAGGAACACGGTCCTGGAGTTGGCTTATAACGGCAATCACAGCTTGCGCCTGCCAATCATCGGAGATTACAACCAAGCCGTTCCGAACCTGCCAGGCACGACGTTGGGAGTACAGGCCCGCCGCCCGGACCAAAACTTCGGGCCAATTACCTGGCTCGACCCGGCTGGATCGAACAACTACAACGGCTTCTCAGCGCGGCTGGAACACCGGTTTGGCTCCGGCTTGTACTTCCTGAATTCGTTTACGTGGTCAAAGGCCCTGGGCGATTCCGAGCAGGCATTGGAGTCGTTCGCGGGTTACTCCGTCGCGAATCCACAGAACATTCGTAATCTTGCGGCAGAGAAAGCGCCAACGAGTTTCGATGTTGAATTTATGAACGTGACCAGCGTGGTATACGAGCTTCCATTCGGCAGAGGACGCAAGCTTGGAGCGCAATGGCACCCGGTATTGGACGCCATTCTGGGTGGCTGGGAACTGAACACTATCAACACTGCGAATACGGGCAATCCCATCAACGTGTACTACTCGCCTTCCACGGCTAACGACGTCACGGGTTTAACTCAAGACTGGCGCGGCCAGGCGTTTCAGCGCCCCAATGTGTCGGGGCATGGCATTAGCCAGAACAAGGCGGCGCTGATTAACAATTATTTCGCGGGCTACACGTTCACGACGCCGCCGGCCAGCAATCCGTGGGGAAATCTGGGACGCAATGCGTTCCGTGCTCCGGGCCTTGAGCAGTGGGATCT
The DNA here is from genome assembly GCA_035475295.1 of Bryobacteraceae bacterium. Taxonomy (GTDB): domain Bacteria; phylum Acidobacteriota; class Terriglobia; order Bryobacterales; family Bryobacteraceae; genus Bog-105. The sequence goes on along the minus strand of DATIMM010000167.1, from coordinate 9,822 downwards.
CGGCGTAGACAAGACGTTTCGGCTGCCTCGAGAAGGTATGGGTCTACAGTTCCGCTCAGAATTCTTTAACGTGCTGAACCATACGAACTTTGGATTGCCGAACGCGGTGAGCACCAATGCCGCGTTTGGCACCATCCGCACGACCTATCCACCGCGGCAGATTCAGTTTGCGCTCAAGCTGAATTTCTAGCACGACCTCCGGCCCAAAGAAGAACCTGCTGCCGGCAGAAACGCGGCAGCTACGGGCGGGATACGTCCACCGATCAAATCATTACGAGGGCAAGCGCCGTCGCGCGCTCCCGTGAGTCGGGGCAACATCAGCCGCAGCCCGCTCGCGATGGAGGACCGGTTAGGCTGCCCTATCATCGTGATGTTGGCTTCGTCAGTCCCTGCGCCTGCAGCCAGTAGTAGAACTCATCGATCCAGTGATCGCTACTGGTTCCCTGCTTGCGCATGCCAAAACCATGACCACCAGCACTGAATATGTGAGCTTCCGGATTGTTGCCCGCCGCTTTTAACGCCTCGTAGAACCGAGTCTCGGCACCGAGGGCCAAGTTGTCGTCCTGCGCCCATGCCATGAAAATGGGAGGCAGTTTCGCCGGAATCACCGGCATCTTTCCAAACGGTCCACCATAAATCAATCCAGCAAAGTTCGGTCGCGCCGTCGTATCCTGCTGGAGCAGAGCGCCGCTCGTCACCATGGCGCCGGCGGAAAACCCCATAAAGCCCACGCGGTCCTGAGAAATACCCCATTCCCCCGCGTGCTGACGAACTACTTTGATGGCCTGAATTCCATCGGCGGTCCCGTATTTTCCGGCCTCATCCATATCGATATCGGGAATGCCTTCCTGATGCTTCTCCACAATCCGGTACTTGAGCACGAAGGCGGCGACGCCTTTGTTCTGAAGCCAGCGGGCCACATCGTAGCCCTCAAGATCAATGGCCAGCGCTACGAAAGCTCCACCGGGGGCGATAATGATGCCTGTTCCAGTAGCCTTTGTTCGTTCCGGAAGGTAAACGGTCAACGTCGGGGTCACCACGTTGAACACCACGGTTCCGATGGGGGTGTTCTTCGCTGCCCTTTCCCGCTGAGTCCAGTTCTCCGAGCCCGGAGCTATGCCTGACCAAATCTTTAAGATCTGCGGATACGAGCAAAAGGCCGGGACAGTCAACAAGACGATTGCCCGCGCCAGACCGAAAGACTTCTGCCCCATATTCTTCCCCTCCGCCTTGCTCCGACCAGGCTTCAGATCAAAACGATGTTATACCGCTCCGCTTTGTCTTCCTTATGCTGCCACTCAGCGGCATTGCCGACTCGATGGAGCCGAGGCGTGGAAAATTGACCAGAGTGCGCCAGCTTCTAGCTCTGAGACGGGCCTTCGGTTCCGCCACCCTTAAGACTGGAAGGCACGTTGTGAGACAGACGAAAGTTTGGAATGTCAGCGGCTGCAATATGACAGCGTTAGAATTTATCACATTGACTAAAATCTGTCTTGCATTCGTCCTTCTGATCGGCAGTTCCACAGTTGCCGCCTCAACTGAACCAGATTGGCCCAAAGTGGAGCAGCATGCGATTGAGCTACTGCAGGAATATGTGCGCATTCGCAGCATAAATCCGCCTTCCGATACGCAAGAAACTGCGCGCCTTCTGCAACGTGAATTTGCAAACGCCGGCATGGAGGCTAAGTTGTATGAGAGCGCACCGGGCGGCAGGGTGAATCTGCTCGTTCGTCTGCCTGGGCGCGACCGCTCGAAGCGCCCTTTATTGCTGTTGAACCACATGGACGTGGTGCCGGTGGCCGCGTCACGCTGGAGGCAGGATCCATTCGACGCGTTGATTGAAAACGGAGTACTGTGGGGCCGTGGTTCGCTCGACATGAAAAGCCTGGCAATTCAGGAACTAACTGCCCTAATTCTGTTGAAGCAACTCCACATCGTGCCGCCACGCGACATCCTTTTTCTCGCCACCTGCGATGAAGAATCCGACGGCAAATATGGCGCCGGCTGGATGATTGCGAATCACTGGGACGAACTGGACCCGGAATTTGTTTTGGACGAAGGTGGAATCGGCTCGCGTGATCTGTTCGCCCCTGAAAAAACTGTTTTTGGTATCGCGGTCGGCGACAAACAGGTGTTGTGGCTTAAACTGCATGCTTCAGGCAGATCCGGTCATGCCTCCCAACCCATTCCTGACAACGCAAACGATATTCTGCTGAGAGCGATTGAGAAGGCGAAAAACTTCCCGGCCTCCAGCAAACCGAGTCCGGTAATTGAGGAGATGCGGAACAAACTGGGAACGCTCGCCCCGAACAAGTTCATCAATGCGGTTCAGCAGAACACAATTTCTTTGACTACTTTGCGCAGCGGTGTGGGGGATCCTCCCAAAGTGAATGTCATTCCGTCGCAAGCTGAAGCGACGCTAGATTGCCGCTTGCAGCCAGGCCAGAATGCGGACGAGTTCTCCTCGGAAATGAAGGCGCGGGTGAATGATCCGCGTGTAACGTTTGAGCAACTGTCTCACCCTGAGGACCCAGGTCCAAGCCGCACCGATACTCCGCTGTTCACAGCCATCCGCCATGCAATCGAAAAGCATCAGCCGGATGCCACGGTGATACCCATGATTGTTCCTTATGGCACCGATACACAAAAGTTCAGACGAAGGGGCGTTATCGGTTATGGAATCGCGCCCATGCTATTGACGGCCGCCACAATGGCAACTATGCACAGTGATAGTGAGCACATACCCGTGGATCAATTCCGCGCCGGTCTCCACATCTATTTCGATATCCTTCGTTCTAGTTGGTAAGAGTCGATGACCAGAAGAGTTCTTTTGCTATTGGCCGCATCGGCCGCTGTAATCGCGGCTGCTCCCGTGACCGTGGAACGCGGTGTGAAGGTGATCATGCGTGATACCACAGTTCTGCGCGCGGACATCTATAGGCCTGGCGTGGACGGCCGCTTTCCGATCCTGCTGCAGCGCACTCCTTACGACAAACGAAATGGCGCTACGTTTGGGTATCGCGCGGCTGCAGCCGGTTACGTGGTCATCATCCAGGACGTGCGTGGCCGCTATACATCGGAAGGAGAGTGGTACCCGTTTCGAAGCGAGTCACAAGACGGTTACGACACGGTCGAGTGGGCGGCAGCCCTCCCCTATTCCAACGGGCAAGTCGGCATGTTCGGCGGATCCTACGTGGGTGCGACTCAGATGCTGACGGCGATTGCACATCCGCCACACCTCGCGGGAATTTGTCCCGTGGTGACGGCTAGCAACTATCACAACGGTTGGACCTACCAAGGTGGCGCATTCCAACAATGGTTCAACGAAAGCTGGACTTCCGGATTGGCGCAAGACACGCTAAATCGGAAGGTACAGAGCGCCACCAACGCGAAGGAAGGGATCTGGAAACTGCCGCTAACCAGCTATCCCCTCTTCAATATGACTGCGGGCTCCCTGCAACTCGGTTCGCCTGAAGTACTGGCGCCTTACTTTTTGGATTGGCTGGCGCATCCCAGCTACGACGAGTATTGGAAGCGCTGGTCGATTGAAGAACATTATCCGGACATCCGCGTTCCGGCCCTGCACGTTGCGGCCTGGTACGACATCTTCCAGGGAGGAGCGCTGCGCAACTATGAGGGGATTAAAGCCCATGGTGGAACCGAAGCGGCCAGGAATGGACAGCATCTGCTGGTCACGATTGGCGGCCACGCAGGCTCCGGGCGACAAATTGGGGATGTGGATTTTGGATTGGCGGCGGAGCAGTATCAGGAAGATACGGTAACGCTCGAATGGTACGACTACCTATTCAAGGGCGTCAAAAATCACTTCTCCCAGAAGCCAGTGCGAATCTTTGTGATGGGTGCGAATCAGTGGCGCGACGAAAACCAGTGGCCGCCGGAGCGGATGCGCGAAACCAGATTTTTTCTGCATTCGGAGAGGGGAGCAAACTCGCTGCGAGGCGATGGCGCATTATCCACTCAGGCCCCGGATTCCGAATCTTCGGACCATTATGTCTACGATCCTGCCAACCCCGTGGCGACGATCGGAGGACCGTTGTGCTGCGACGCCGAGCACCTTGCAGCCGGACCTCGGGACCAGCGGCCAGACGAAGCTCGAGACGATGTTCTGATCTACTCAATGAAGCCTTTCGACCGGGATGTTGAGGCAACAGGGCCGGTGCATGTTGAGCTGTTTGCGAAATCGTCCGCGGTAGACACGGATTTTGCAGCGAAACTGGTGGACGTGTGGCCCAACGGTTTCGCGCGAAACCTAACCGAAGGCATTGTGCGAGCGCGCTACCGAAATTCCCAGGAGAGGCCGGAACTCCTCAATCCGGGCCAAATTTATAAATTTGCAATTGACCTATGGTCTACCAGCAATGTGTTCCAAAAGGGCCATCAATTGCGGATAGAGATCAGTAGCAGCAATTTCCCGCGTTTCGACAGAAACCTGAATACCGGCGCGGACGCGGAGTTTGAGGGCCGATATGTGTCGGCAACCAACACTATCTATCACGATGCTGAGCACCCCTCAGCGATTCTGCTGCCAATTGTCGAGGCAAAATAGCTACGCCCTCGCGAAAAGAGCCCCCAAGGTGTGGACTCCGCGCCCTGGCACAGTGGTGCTGCGAGGCGAGAGTTTTGTTGCGGAAAGGGAATGTCACTGGTGAGAATCGTTCGCCTGAAGACTGCGGTGGTTGAGGCTAATTTTGACTGGACATTCGTTCGTATCGAGACGGACGAGGGGATCCAGGGATTGGGCGAATGTTTTTTTGCTCCTGGCCTAACTGCGATTCTACGCTCGCTGGAGCCCCTCCTGGTCGGTCAGGACCCGCGCGACGTGCATCGACTCTTTCGTAAGCTGCAACTCGCTACATCGGGCGCGGGTTCGGTGGCGGGGATCATCTACAACGCTCTGAGTGGAATAGAAGCCGCACTTTGGGACGTTCTGGGGCAATGGATGGATGTACCAATCTACCGGTTGTTGGGCGGCAAGTTCCGCGACGAGGTTCGGATCTACGCCGACTGCCATGGCGGTGAGGCACTCGAGAGTCTGGACGAGGTTTTGCGCTCGCGCCGGCCGTCCTGGATGGAGACCACGCAAGCACATACGCCAAAGGACTACCACGATGAGACGAGCGACGCCCAGGCTTGCTCGCCTGAGGAATACCGGCGGCGGGCTATTCAGATGAAGGCACAGGGTTACACGGCCTTAAAATTCGACGTTGACGTGCCGGGCACCTATGGCAGGGATGCGCATAACCGATGCCTCACTACCTCGGGCATTGATCACATGGTCGCGTTGATTGCTGCCGCGCGGGAAGGTGCGGGGAATGACGTCGACATCGCAGTCGATTGCCACTGGAGGTACAGCGTGACCGACGCGATTCGAATTGCACATGCGCTGGAGCCATTCGCCCTGCTCTGGATGGAAGATCCGGTTCCGCCGGAGAATTTCGAACTGCTGCGCTCAGTGAGTTCGCGCATCAGAGTACCGATAGCAACGGGCGAGAATTTGTATCTTTTCCAGGGCTTCCGAGACCTTTTGCAATCGGAGGCGATCGCGATCGCAACACCGGATCTGCAGAAGGCGGGAGGGTTGGGCGTTGCGGGTCAGATCGCGTACTTTGCCGACGCTCAGACGATACCGTTGGCTCCGCACAACATCAGCAGCCCGGTAGGTACTTTGGCAAGCGCCCATTTTTGCGCAGCCATTCCGAATTTTCTGGTGCTTGAGTTCCATGGATCCGATGTTCCTTTCTGGGACGACCTGGTGGACGGCATGCCAAAGCCGATCATTCAGAACGGAGCGATTCGGGTGCCGGATAAGCCGGGATTGGGTGTGACGTTGAATGAAGGAGTGGCGCGGAGGTATGCCCGCAGAAATGAGCCATTTTTTGAGTAGTCGGGGGATGGAGTGAAATTGCGGAACAGCACGACTGCTCGGTCTATCATCACGCAAGAACTGTTATCTGCGTACTGAAACACCTGATGGACAAGATGGGCCCGCAGCAGCACTTCCTGCTCCGCAAACCCGGACCTTACAGCGGGACATGTGATTACTGGATCTCGCACTCTCAGACAATCGAACTCTACGGCTGCTGGATTGAATTCCACAAGCTCGTAGGAGTCCACGGGCTTGCGCTGCCCGTGGCGCTTACTAGAGCGGTTTGCATATTAATGTGACTGGTATCCGCAGTGTCGAAACCAGCCACGCGCATCCGAGGCAGTCACGGCAGCAAAGGCGTGGGTAATGGCTTGCTGGAGTGCTTCGGTAGTGCGCGCTCGAGCCGACCGCAAAGACTCTTTCACCTTCGACCAGCACTGCTCGATGGGATTGAAATCCGGCGAATAAGGTGGTAACGCCAATAATCTGGCTCCGGCGGACTCCAAGGCCGGGTGGAGATCCACGCTTTTGTGCGCGGGCAGGTTGTCCCAGATCACCACATCGCCAGGATGCAAAGCCGGGCACAAGACTTGTTGCACAAAGACCTGAAAGACCTCGGCGTCGGTGGCTGCATCGACACTGAAGCTGGCGCGGACACCATCGAGGGCCAACGCGCCAATCAGTGTGGCTACTTCCCAGTGACCGAGCGGCACGGCCCCGGGTACTCGTTGGCCTTTCGGAGCACGGCCGTAGCGGCGTGTCATCGAACGCGTCACGCCGCTTTCATCGACAAAGACCAAGCGGGCCGGATCGAGTGCGTCTACCTGGGTGCGCCACGCGGCCCGCTTTTCTTGATTGGCTGCCGTGTCGCGTTCGGTCGCGTGGAGTGATTTTTTTTACGTGGCAAGTTCAGCTTAGTCATACTCTTTCACGGAATGGATGATAGGATGCCTACTCCCTTGTTCCACCAGGGATAGCCCATCAGCTGCTGAATCTCTGCTCGGTTGTTTTGCCAGTGGCGAAGCTCTGTACTGAGCGCCGTCTCTAGCTCGCGCAATGAGCCAAACAAACGATTGGCCAATTGTTTACGCAGGTGCCGAAACAGCTGCTCGGCAGGATTTAACTCCGGGCTATAGGCGGGTAGGCGCAAGGGAACCAGATTGCCGGGCCAGTGAAGCTGTGTGCTGCGGTGGCTGCCTGCTCCGTCCCACACCAGGCCGATCCGCTGTGGTCCCGTGGCCTGGCGTAAGGCTCGGCAAAATATCTCCAGACAGCCGCTGGTGATCTCGGGCAGCAACCGTACATAGCTCCAGCCCGTGGTGGGTTCGACCGCCACATACACCCAGATCCATTCGTACCGGTCTTCCACAATCCAGGGCGGTCGCACGCCACAGGGACACCAGCGCCGACGAAACCACGCCTTCAGCCCGAAGCGCCCTTCGTCAAAAGCCAGCACCCGGCGGACACCGGTTTTCTTCAGGAGACGTCCAAAGTTTTTTTGAACGCAGCTTGTGCCACAGCATCCGCCCGCCGATGCCGCCGGCGGCCCGTTTTGCACTTGGCGCGGCGCTGCCGTAACAGATGCCACACTCCATTGACACTGGCGTAGCAGATATGCCAATGTCGTTGCAGATACTGTCGTGCGTCCTCCAGCCGGGTGATCCGTCCGGCTCGCATCTGGTGCTGCAATCCGCGCCAAGCGGCAGCCGTCATTTGCGAAGGACGACCAGGCCGAACCGGTTTGTGCAGTAAGCCTGGCAGGCCACGCTGCCGGTAGCAGGCCCACCAGCGCGTGACCTGGACCGTGCTATAGCCGAGCAGAGCAGCGGCTTCGGGCAAACTGCGCGCCTGCCCCGTCTTGAGCAGCCGCAATAGGCGGACGCGGGAGGCCAAGGCCGTGCCGCGCTGTTGCCGCTCACATTCCTGTAATCGCTTGGGAGTTTGACGGATGGTCTGAGGATAGTCGATGCGCATAGTCTCCTCCAGCACTCATCGCCACCATATCACTAGTTCCGTGAAGAGTATAATGCCAGTCGCCGATCGCTTCAGCGGTTGAGTTTTCGACAGGTCTCTGAGAAGCCTGTTTCGGAGGCATTTAACGACGTACGATCCACCTGACCATAGAGGGTAGATTTCGGCCAGCCAGGACCTATCGCATGCTAACTGGCGCGCAGCGTGTCGCGATAGGTCCAGGGCATCCACCCGGCTGGTTGGCTAGCCAGTTCCGCAGCGTGCTTCTGCAACTCGGTGAGGTATTCGAATGAGTTGGCGCCACATAGCTCGCAGGTGTGAATCAGGCTCATGAACAAGTCGCCGGCCTGCGCGCCGTTCATCGTCTTATAGAACAACGCATTTTTGCGATGCAGGACCGCACGTTTGAGGGCGCGTTCGCAAAGATTATTGTCTAGTGGGGCGTTGGCTTCCCGCAAGAAGGCCGTCAACCCTCGCCAGTGACGGAGCAGATAGGTGATCGCCTGGCCCAAGCCGGAGTTCGGTTCCGCTCTCTTCTGCGCCAGTTGTGTTTCGAGCCAGCGATGCAACTCCGCCATGACCGGAGCGCTGTGCTGTTGATGAAGCTGGAGCCGCTCTGCCGCCGTAAGGCCACTCTGGCGTGCTTCGGATTCGAAGCTATATATTCTTCCCAGCATCTCGAGAACGTAACGGCATTCGGCAGGGAAGTTCTGCACAATGTTTACAAACTGTCTTCTTCCGTGAGCAAGACAGTTCGCAATCATAATTTCCACTCCGGCGGTCAACTTCGGCACATTCCGTGACAGGGCATCGCACATCTGAATAGGAGCGCGCAGTTCCGCCGCACGTTGCTTCAACACATCGGCCAGGTTCTCGCCCGCATGCTGGCGACCGGTGAAGTATAGTGCGATCTTCTGTCCTTGACCGGTGGCCACAATGCCGCTGGTGAATACACCGGTCCGTTTGTCGGACGGCTCGCGCGCCAGCCGCAGGATACGCATGCTGGTGTCATCGTTGTGCAGCACTTCTCCTTGTGCCGCCTGCCGGATCAACTCTTCCAGCGCTGGCTTGATCATCTCCGCCGCTTCCTCCACGATCTCCCATTGCGTGGCCGCCGGCAGTGGAATGCCTAGACTCGATTGCAGCTTCTCCAGGCGATAGAACGGAACGCCGCTGCCGTACTTGAGCTGCGCAATCATGGTTCCGGTGGTTTCGTCGTACTTGTCCGGCCCTACCTCTTCAGCCTCTTGAGCAGTGAAGACTTGGCCGCAAGCATTGCAACGCAGCCGCTCCAGTTCATAGACGGTGGCCGCCAAGGGCGCTTGCCCGATGATCCGGACCAGCGGCTTGGGGTTTTTCTGCACATAGACTCTGCCTCTCTCGCATTCCGGGCAAAGTTCGCCGGACTTCAGCTGGGCATGCTGGATGGCTACTTTCCGGGCGCCGCTGAACGCTGAGGCGCCGTTGCGTCCGTGGCCGGGTTTTGCAGCCTGCTGCGGCGCGGAGGAACTCTGCTCGCTGGCAACGGCTTCCTCAGCTGGCGCCAGCACAGCATTGGTCTTTTCCGTGTTCCGTGCTGGCGCCAGCAACTCCACCAGCGTATGCAGCGTGTCCTTGATCTTCTGGTAATCCGGTTCGCTGAGCGGCGTCTCGCGGGCCTGGTCCAACACCTGATCCAACTCCTGCAGGTTGACGTCGACTCGCTGTCTAACGCGTTTCATCTCACTCGCTCAGTAAACTGAAAAAGTATGGATCAACCAGCAGTGTGAGAGAAAACCGTTTCAAACGCAAGCCCTCCCCACCTGCTCTTCATACGCTCTCATTCAATCTTCGCCACATCGGCGCCGCTGGTGTATCCGGGGGTTTCCCGCAGCGACTAGCAACTGCGCCTGATACGCCTCAATCGTACGTGCCGGCCCGGCACCCGTAGGCCACCAGAGGAATCGTCCTTTGGAAAGCCGCTT
>DATIMM010000166.1:0-9498 GCA_035475295.1 Bryobacteraceae bacterium | reverse complement strand
TCTCACCCTGAGTGAGTTCGCCACCTTGACAGGCATGCACGACCCGACTTCGCAGATCCGAGGACAAAGCACGCGGCATCGCTCGCTACCACTCCTGTCCTGAGTTTAGATCTCCTACAACCGCCGGAAAACCGCAATAGTCTGATAAGGCTGTCATGGTCAGGCGGACCTCGTCTTCGCTACTTATCGGTGATCTGGCGGAATACCCGCAACAGGTTTCCCCCCATGATCTTCCTGATTCGCTCCTCTGAGTAGCCTCGGCGCCGCATCGCTTCGATCACCAAGGGAGTGTCGCTGATATCGCGCATGGGAAGCGGCAGAGTTGGCCCTCCGTCGAAATCGGTGCCGAGGATGACATGGTCCTCGCCAACCAACTGGATGGCGCGGTCAGTTACTTGCAGCCATTGATCCACCGTGAATTTGAGATTGTCCGGAGCCTGGCTGCCAAGCATGGGAAATTGCGGTGCAACGATTTTGTCTATCTGCTCGATCGAAAGATTCGACGAATTAACTCTGGCCGTATCCCAGAACGGTTTGCCGGCGTGTTGTGTGCGCCAGTCGAATACTCGCCGATTGTGGAACTCATTGCCAATCTGGAATCCAATCAGCCCACCCTTCGCTGCCAGCTTCTTCAACAGCCAATCCGGCATGTTACGCGGAATATCGTTGAATTCTCGCAAGCCATGATGTGTGGCGATCACCGGATCCGTGCTTACGTCAATCGCTTGCGATATTGCCTCGTCGGAAGCGTGCGAAACGTTAATGACCATGCCAAGCCGGTTCATTTCGGCGACAAGGGCTCTTCCCCGCGCATTCAGACCGTGCCACTGGGGAGGTGAGCAGCAGCTGTCAGCGTACCCGTTCTGGGCATTGTGAGCGGAGAGTTGATAGGAACGTAGGCCCATCTGGTAGAAGCGTCGCAGCACGCCCAGATCGCCATCCCGATCCAGACTACCCTCCATATCGAGCACGGCGGCTATCTTGCCGCTCGCTACGATGCGATCGATGTCCCGTCCGTTGCGGGCCAATTCGATGGTGTCGCGATTTTCTTCCAGCTGCCGTAACGCCAAATCCACTAATCGAAGTGCCTGTTTGGTTTCGTAGTGCTGTGGATAGTATTCTTCCGTTACGAAAAGCGAAAAGAAGAGCGCGTTCACTCCGCCCTTGCGCGCACGCGGCAGGTCGAATTGACCGTCCGGCAAGCGATCCCCAATATTGCCGCCGTGATAAAACTGTCGGTTAATCACATGCACGTGTGCATCGAACGTGAAAACTCCCGGCGGGCTCAGCAGGGCCGCCAATAGGAAGGGCACCATCGCTCCAATTGCTCCCATGAAACTTGCCGCCATTGTAACTGTTTACCGAAAATATTCCCACGCCCAGCACATCGTGGACCGGCTGCTCGAAGGTTACGGATGGAATGGATCGTATCACCATCCACCTATGGAACTGGTCTCTCTATACGTGGATCAAACCCCGGAGGGGGATTTGAGCCGGGACCGGGCCGCTCGGTTTCCAGGCATGAAGATCTATCCCAGCATTGCGGAAGCCCTCACGTTGGGTGGAAATAAGCTCGCCGTCGATGGAGTGGTGATCGTGGGCGAGCATGGCAGCTATCCGAAAACACCGAAAGGGCAAGTACAGTATCCGCGTTATCGCTTCTTTCAGGAAACCGTGCAGGTCTTCAAAGCGAGCGGCAGGTCGGTCCCCATCTTCAACGATAAACACCTTTCGTGGAATTGGGAATGGGCAAAGCAGATGTACGATACGTCGCGCTCGATGGGGTTCCCGTTCCTGGCAGGTTCTAGCCTTCCCGTCACCTGGCGGATTCCTTCATTGGAGATGCCTCGGAACGCTCGCGTCAAAGAGGCCGTTACGGTCTGCTATGGCGGCGTGGACAGTTACGACTTTCATGGTCTCGAAACTTTGCAATGCATGTTAGAAAGGCGCGCAGGCGGAGAGACCGGCGTCGCCTGGTTGCAGGCCTACCGCGGCGACAAGTTTTGGGACGCCATGCGGCGCAATGTTTGGTCGAAGCGTTTGTTTGATGCCGCGCTGTGCCGAAGCCATACGCTCACTCCCGCGCGGGCCGGATTCAATGATGTGTTTCCCACCATTGAGGACATGCAGAGGCTCGTAAAAAATCCCGTGGCCTACCAGTATCAACATGTAGATGGACCAGTCGCTACAATGATCCTCATGTCGGGCCTGGTGCGCGATTTCAACTTTGCGGCGACACTCGAAGGTCGGTCTGCTCCGCTTTCCACTCAGATGTATCTGCCGATGCCGGACGGGAGGACGACGCTAGCGAACTTCTTCAGTCCCTTGGTCCACAACGCAGAGCAGATGTTCCTGACCGGTAAAGCACCTTACCCGATTGAACGAACGTTGCTGACTACCGGTCTCACTGCCGCCGGAGTGGATAGCTTGTATGCCGGCCAGAGTAAATTGAACACTCCCCATCTTTCAATCCGATACCAACCCAGCGATGAGTCCACTTTCTGGAGGTCCTAGATCGATGCAGAACTGGAATCGAGACTTGAGCCGGCGCTCGTTCTTAGGAACCGCTGCCATCGCTTCTACTCTGAGCGCCCAAACTGAACGGCCAAAACGCATCGCCATCATCACTACTATCTATCGCTATCTGTCACACGGGCAGCATATGGGCGATCGGTTCTTGGTGGGCTACCCGCACGATGGCGAATGGCACAAGCCGAACATGCAGGTGGTGTCGCTGTACGTGGATCAGAAGCCCGAAGGCGACCTTAGTGCCCAGCGGGCACAACAGTTTGGGTTTCGTGTTTATCCGACGATTGCCGAAACGCTACGCTGCGGCACTGATAAATTGGCAGTCGACGCTGTCCTGATCGTAGCCGAACACGGCGAATACCCGACCAACAGTTTCGGCCAAAAGCTCTATCCGCGATTTGAGTTCTTTACCGAATGCGTCAAGGTATTCGAACGGGATGGCCGTGCAGTGCCGGTCTATAACGATAAGCACCTCTCCTACAGCTTCGACAAAGCGCAGCGCATGGTCAAGGAGTCGAAGCGGCTCGGCTTCCCTATACTCGGCGGATCGTCGCTGCCGGTCACCTGGCGTCTGCCGGACGTAGAAATGCCGATGGGCTGCCAAATCGAGGAAGCATTAATGGTAGGAGAGAACGGCGGAGATGATGCCATGGATTTCCACGCCCTGGAAGGCATGCAATGCATGGTGGAACGAAGACGGGGCGGCGAAACCGGTGTCCGATCGGTGCAGACGATTCAGGGTGATGTGGTCTGGAACGCCGGCTGGTCGATAGATCTCTTATCGGCGGCCCTTTCAAGAAGTGACACTCCACTCGGAATGACTGTGAAGGATGGCCGCACGCAAGACTTGATCGCCACTGGTGAACTGCGGCGGCTGGTGACTCAGCCCGTCGCCTACCTCGTCGAGTATCGGGACGGCCTGCGCGCTACGATGCTCAATCTACGAGGAGCGTTAAGGGATTTCAACTTCGCGGCGCGGGTGACTGGCCACGGCGTCATGTCCACTCAATTCCTTCTGACACCCGAACCAAACGTTACCTATTCGGCTTGCCTCATGAATAAAGTGGCCGAGATGTTTGCAACCCGCCGTGCTCCGTACCCCATCGAGCGAACCCTATTAACGAGCGGTATCACGGAAGCTTGTCACCGTTCGCAAGGAAAACGATTGGACACTCCTCAGTTGGCAGTCACTTACGCGGCTCCGAAGGAGAGCCAGTACTGTCGCTCATGATGTTCTTTACTGGCACTCTTAACAACGGGCTAGGCTAAGCGAGCGCTAGCTAGGAGTTTGTCGACGATTCCGGTTTCGAGAAAACCGTGCCCCTAGGATCAAAATATTCAGGCGGCGCGTTAATAGAACCGAAGCAATCGAAAGCGTCGGGATAAACGGGCGTGCAATAGGGGTGAAGAGCCGCGCAAGAAATGAGTAGCGACCCATCTTTACCTCGAGTCTTGCGCCGAGCTCGTGAGGTGCCGGGTGAAGCGCAGACAGAGGCACTGGCGAGCGAGGAATTGAGCTTCGAAAAAGGATTCCGGATGCCGACCGCGTGAGTGCAGCGGACAGGCACCACCAAAAGGAGCGCAAACGCGAGTTCCTGAGGATCCAGCGCAGTCGGAGAGCCAAACGCGAGCCAGGAGATTGCACGCGCGAGAACCGAGAGACCTCGCCGACGTCCGGGGCTAGCCGGCGCCGGACCGGTAGAGAACTGCTCGTCTCATTTGCGAAGGAGACTGAAATCTAGGGGATACGTTTTATTCTGGCGGGGTAGGATCTTTATGCGAGCCGCGCCTGCGCAGGATGGTAACCGTTTGAGCGATTGTACGTCCTCCTCGGAGGCTCTGGAACGACCGCACCAGGTAGAAATTAAGTGTCCTGGATGCGAGCGCATCCCATAGGTCGTTTCCGTCCACAGCGGAGTAGCTTCTCCTTTTCGGCCTCGCCGTCACTTGCCACCGGTCTATCCGCTACAGAGCTGTACGATGGATCGGTGCTTGTTGCCTTTTCACGTCGGGCCGGCTAAGCCGGCATGGCCTGGGGCACTCGTGCGACATCCGAAATGTCGCTCTGTGGCGGTACGCTATAGCATCTCATGAGTAGAAGTCGTGGTCGGCTTAGATTCCGCTGTGTGATGCTCTTTCTCACGGTCTGCATCGCTGGGCCAACAGACAGCCACCCAGATTCTTGCGTCGCCGTCTACACGTTGCGATAGCAGCACCGTCGATGATTGGGAGCAAACAGAGGCAACGAAGGCGCGAGCATTTCTCACTGCTCTCAAGTCAGTAGTGCGGGCCGATGACAGGACGAACCTTGCCACGATGACCCTGTATCCGCTGAGCGTGTTCGCTGCTGATAGCAAGCGGGCGATCCACAAGCGCAGCGAATTCATCCAGAAATACTCGAGTATCTTCCCCACCTGCGAGAGACGGTTTTGAAACAGGGTCGCGGCCCCGCATCCGCACTGTTTCCGGATTGCGGTCGGATAACGGGCCATCGGACATTGAAGAACTTCCGCCGAATTACTCACTGGCGCCATCGGTAATGGCACCATGCGGAACTGTCCCGGACCTTCAGACCGCGTCCTTCGATAGGAACTGAGCACGCTCGCTCCTCTTCCGCCTCGCATAAATACGGATCCTGATTCTGGTTGACATCCCTTGCGACAAGGTGTTAGCTTTCTAGCAGGATGCTGGTTTTGCAACAGGAGCTCAGCCGCCGTGAACGGCAAATCATGGATGTCCTGTACCGTAAGGGACGCGCTACCGCAGCGGAGATCATGGCCGACATGCCTAATTCGCCGAGCAATTCAGCGGTTCGGGCCATTCTTCGCACGCTCGAAGAAAAGAAGCAGATCCGACATGAGGCGGAAGATCTCCGCTACGTGTACATGCCCGTGGTCCCGCTCGAAAAGGCACGCCGTTCGGCCGTCGCTCATGTAGTCGAAACATTCTTTGAAGGCTCCATGGGCCAAGCTGTTGCGACCATGCTCGACCTGTCCGCCCAGCGGTTGAAACCCGAAGAACTCGACAAGCTGGCTGAACTCATCGAAAAGGCACGCCAGGAGGGCCGCTGACCACATGAACGCGTATTTTTGGCTCGAACTGCTGCTCCGCTCGACAGTTCTTCTCGCCTGCGGCGAACTATTTCTCATTTGTTTGCGCCGCGCCCGAGCCTCTGTCCGTCACCGGTTCATCCTCGTCATCTTCGTCTCCCTCGCTGTCCTGCCAGGCCTCCTGGTTGTGTTGCCGGAGGTTCCTGTTTCTTTGTGGTACCGCCAACCTGTGGCGAAAGTACTCGTGACTGCAACTGACCTTTCCGGGCATGTTATCGCCGGGACGAGCGCACCTGGCACGATGGATTGGCTCTTTCTCTGTTGGACTGCGGGGGTCGTCCTCACAGCTACACCCTTCCTCACCGGAAGCCTCTCCGTTCTCAACATCCGTCGCCGGGCTGAACCGCTAGCCGATGGTGTCCTCCTTTCTGCGGATATTCCCGTCCCTTTGACATGCGGGTTGATGCGCCCGCGCATTCTGCTCCCCGCGACCGCCAAAACGTGGACCGCCGCCACGCTTGAAGCCGTGCTGCTCCATGAACGCGCCCATATCCGTCGGCGCGACCTGCTCGCGCATGCCGGCGCGCAGCTGGTCGCATGCCTGTGGTGGTTTCAACCTCTCGTCTGGCTCCTGCGTTCGCGCCTGAGAGCCGAAAGCGAGTTCGCGTGCGATGCCGAAGCCCTGTGCTCCGGCTTGCGTCCGAGCGACTATGCGAGCGAACTGTTAAAAATTGCGCGCAACGCAGGCGGATGCCAGGTGCCCGTGTCCGCTATCGGGATGCTTCCCTCGAGTCATCTGGAACAGCGAGTCCAGTCCGTTCTCTACCCGTCAACTGCCTTCGTCAGCGCCAAGCGCATCGGCTCATTAGCAATGGCTCTAATCTTGGTAGCTTGCGCCGCATCAGCCATCACGATCACTCGAAACAGCTCATACGTAACAGGAGGATTCATCATGAAACGCACACTAATCTCAGCCCTGCTCAGTTCCGCGGGTCTCGCCGCAGCAACAATCTCCGGTACAGTTCACGATGCTAACGGCCTCGCTGTTCCCGATGCAGCCGTCACTCTGACCAATGCGGACAGCTCGGCGCAATTGCAAGCCAACACCAATTCCGACGGTAAATTCTCGCTGAACGGCAGCGCAGCGGGGGATTACATTCTCCATATCACTAAGACCGGCTATGGGTCCGTGTATTGCGAGTTCAGCCTCAACGCTCAGTCCGAGATCAACAGCGAATTCACCATGCCCGCCGAAGGCTCACCCGCTCCGGACAGTGCAACGGGAGCGAGAGGTATTCGGGTCGGCGGAGCAGTCGCTCAGAGCAACCTTATTCACAAAGTTAATCCCGTTTACCCCATCGGCGCCAAACAGAACCGTATCCAGGGAACGGTCGAGATACGTGCATCGATTTCCAAGGACGGCTTACCGGAAGAACTAAGAATCGTCTCCTCCCCCAGTGACGACTTATCCGCGAGTGCACTGCAAGCCGTACGCCAATGGCGCTA
This sequence comes from Bryobacteraceae bacterium, assembly GCA_035475295.1. Classification (GTDB taxonomy): domain Bacteria; phylum Acidobacteriota; class Terriglobia; order Bryobacterales; family Bryobacteraceae; genus Bog-105. The sequence goes on along the minus strand of DATIMM010000166.1, from coordinate 2,413 downwards.
TCGCCCAACACTGCTGAACGGCAATCCCGTGGAAATCAGCACCACTATCATTGTCAATTACACCCTGTCGCAATGATCGGCCGCGCTTTCTTCCATCAGCCCCTAAGCTGTGTTTGTATAGGGCCGGTGATATATCTGCTGATAAGAGCACCCCGACTCGGAAGAATGAGTTATGTCCGAATCACCGGCGACCCAGGTAGAACCTGCGCGGTCAGACCGGATGAATGACAAGTGCAGTTGGGCCGAGTCGACCGGCCTGATCGGGTCAGGAGCCAAGACGCTGGCACATAGATAAGCTCTCAGTCGAAAAGTGACTTCCAATCGTAATCGCGACAGTGCCGACCCACCCTGATTTGAATATCGCCCAGCTCTAATTGCATAAGCGGCCGACCAACTCATAAGTAGCGGCAATCGCTCTCAGGCCACGCCGAATCGAGACCTAGTGCCCCGCGGGCTTTATGGCGAAGGTATATGGTAGGCGACGAGCAGCAGATCACATGGTCAAGGTCTTTGACCGTAGAGGGTACCGTTTTGCCAGCCGGGGATGGCCGGTTCCCACTTCTTTGCTGTCGGCGTGGCGGGTCGATGGATACAATCGTTGCATTCGAGATTGATCAGTTCAGGCCAACGAAGGAGGACGGATTGTGAGCAAAATCGACCTTAAGGTGAACGGCCATTCCCGTACGGTGGATGTTGAACCGGCCACACCGCACTTGCGGGTGCCCATGCCTTGGCCGACCCTCGAACGACCAAATGACCGTTTATACGAACAATATGAAGTCCTATGGAATGCGGCGAGGGATCGCTACATTCCTCGGCATGCCACATGACCGGGTACGCGTGATCTGGATGACGGGCCCGCAGGGCTTCGGTCGTTCAGCAGCGGAGGACGCCGCGTTCGAGGCGGCGTGGATAGCCCGCGAGACCGGCTGGCCTGTGCGCATTAAGTGGATGAGAGACGAGGAGACTGCGTGGGATACCAAGAGTCCGCCATTTCTGATGAAAATGCGCGGTGCTCTTGATAACAATGGCGGTCTGGTCGGGTATGAATACCGCGCGCGTTCGTGCGACTACAATCACGTCGGATGCAACGAGCCCGACACCGTTCTGATCGCGCAACTGAAGGGATCGAGGCGGGAAAAACCCGCCGCAGGAAGTGACTCGATGCTTTCTGACATGTACGCGATCCCGCATCGCAAAATGGTTGGGGAGGTCGTTAGCCTGCCGACCGTGTGGGAGACGCCGCTTCGAACCGGCAACTTGTGCGATCCGAACGGCCCACAACCGACCTTTGCCGCAGAATCCTTTGTCGACGAAGCGGCAGCAGCGGCGAAAACTGATCCGCTCGAATTCCGCATCAAGATGATCGAGGCCGGCACGAAGGATGACGGCGGACTCCGGCGCGCACGTTCCCTTGCGGTTCTGAAAGCTGCCGCGGAAACCTATGGCTGGGATTCGCAGCCTTCGCCGAAACTGATCGGTACGGGCAACATTCTCACGGGTCATGGCATCGTATATTCGTTCCGAGGCCAGACCGTCGTTGCGCAGATCGCAGAAGTCGAAGTGACTCGCCAGACCGGTCATGTCTGGACGAAGCACCTTGTGTGCGCTCATGACTGCGGGCTGGTGGTTAATCCTGAGGGCCTGCGGCACCGGTCGAATGCGGCACGTTACACGGTCTGAGCCGCGCTCTTCACGAAGAAGTCCGTTTCGATACCGAGAAGGTCACGAGCCGGAATTGGTTCTCCCATCCGACTCTCCGCCACACGGACATTCCGGAGCGCATTGACGTTGTTGTCGTGAACGGCGATCTGAATCCGAATCGTCCTGACCTACCGCCCTACGGAGCCGGTGAGGCCTCTCTCAAGCCTATGCTCGCGGCCATCGGTAATGCAATCTACTATGCTACCGGCGTTCGCATTCGAAGGGTTCCTTTCCGGGACGATCGCGTACTTTCTGCGCTGAAGGCGGCGGGTGTGTGACCAGGGTGAGGGAAAGCAGTAGTGAAAAAGCTTCGCTTTCACGAGCTCCAGCAGCGGGCACGACGAGTCAGCAGTGCGTTTGCTTTCCGCGCAACGCCTGACCGTGATAAATGAGGATGCAATCTGGCGTTTTCGGATAAATTGATCCTCCAGCAAAGTTGAGGTTAGTGTACGGGGTAGCCGCAATGCCGAAACCAAGCCTTGGCGTCTTGTGCGGTCACTTGGCGAATCGCTACCCGTAAAGAACGAGACAGCGTTCGGCGGGTGCGTGCGCCGATGCCGCGCAGAAAGGTTTTCACTTTGCTCCAGGCTGGTTCGATCGGGTTGTAGTCGGGCGAGTACGGCGGCAAATAGCGCAGTTCTGCGCCTACTCTCTGCACGGCTTCGGCCACGTCGGGGTTTTTGTGGGCCGCCCGGTTGTCCATCACGAC
>DATIMM010000165.1:0-43392 GCA_035475295.1 Bryobacteraceae bacterium | reverse complement strand
CCATGCTCAAACTGAGCCACTACCCCCTAACCCTCGCATTGACACCAAATTCCCAAATTCGCTAGACTAAAGTGTTTCGAGTTTTCGAAGCGGAGAAGAAGTCTGTCCATGCGTACCGAATTTCCCACCGAGCATGAAATTCCTCGTGCCTGGCACGTAATCGACGCGGAAAATGCTGTCCTTGGTAGGGTAGCAACCCGTGCCGCCATGCTTTTGATGGGTAAGCACAAACCTATTTATGTCCCGTCCATCGACACGGGCGATCACGTCGTCGTAATTAATGCTGCCAAAGCAAAGCTGACCGGCGCCAAGGAAAACCAGAAGAAATATCACCGTCACACCGGGTACCCGGGTGGCCTCATCGAAACCGGCGCGCGCAAAATGCGCGAAACGCGTCCGGAGCGCATGCTGGAGCTTGCGATCTCCGGGATGCTGCCCAAAACCAAGCTCGGCAAGCAGATGTACCGGAAGCTGAAGGTCTATGCTGGCGGAAATCATCCCCATCAGGCGCAAAAACCGGTGCCCCTTGCCGTGGACAAATACAGTGAAAAAAGTAGTTAACCAGGAAGGATTGTAGTGCCAGCGAAGTTAGTGCAACAGTTAGGAACCGGCCGCCGCAAGACTGCGACCGCGCGTGTCTTTTTGCGCCCCGGAAAAGGCCAGATCACCGTCAACCATCGCCCGTTTGAGAACTATTTTGCGAACGAATCCGCTCGCGCCTATGTTCGCCAGCCGTTGCTGCTCGCCGAATTGGCGGATCGCTTCGACGTTCTGATCCTCGCCGATGGCGGTGGCGTCAGTGGTCAGGCTGGCGCGGCTCGCCTCGGCATCGCCCGCGCACTCATCGAGTTCAACTCGGAACTGCGCGCAAAGCTGAAGCAAGGCGGCTTTTTGACTCGTGATGCTCGCGAGCATGAACGGAAAAAGTACGGCCAAAAGGGCGCGCGCAAGCGGTTCCAATTCTCCAAACGATAATCCGCTTCTTCTTTTTTGTTCGGACGAAATGGCGTACACTGTTCTGGAACTGCAGTACGCTAAATAATGATCTGCGGTGGGCGGCTTTCGGGCCGCCTATTCGCGTAACCGGACCTAATTCATCGTAAATACATGCCGTCAAATTTACTTCGGCATGCCGGAACACGCAAATTTCGCTTTGGGCCGCGTGCCACTCCGGAATTAGGTTCGTTAACTATGAAGCAAGGCCGCTTCTTAAAGAAAGTCAGGAGTTAGTTTGCCCTCAATTTCAATGAAAGAATTGCTCGAAGCAGGCGTTCACTTCGGGCACCAGACCAAGCGCTGGAATCCAAAGATGAAGGAATACATCTTTGGCGAACGTAACGGCATTTACATCGTCGACCTGCAGAAGACCTTGAAGCTGTTCAAGGACGCCATGCGCTACGTCGGTGAAATGGCCGCCCAGGGGAAGACTGTTCTCTTCGTTGGCACCAAACGCCAGGCGCAAGAGGCGATCGCTGAAGAGGCAACCCGCTGCGGCCAATACTACGTCAACCAGCGCTGGCTCGGTGGACTGCTCACCAACATCGTCACCGTACAACGCTCCATCAAGCGTCTGAAGGAACTGGACGCCATGGCATCCGATAACGCCTACGAGGGACGTGCCAAAAAGGAAGTCGGCCGCCTCGAGCGCGAGCGCAAGCACCTGCAGCAGAACCTGGCCGGCATCAAGGACATGGTCGGCCTGCCGGATCTGCTCTTCGTCGTCGACTCCAACAAGGAATCGATCGCGGTCAAGGAAGCTCGTAAGCTCGGTATCCCGGTGGTAGCTGTTGTGGACACCAACTGCGACCCCACGGAAGTGGACTACGTCATCCCTGGTAACGACGACGCTCTACGCGCCATTCGCCTGTTTACCACCAAGATCGCGGACGCGGTCGCCGAAGGCCGTTCTCTTGCCACCGAACAGGATTTCGTCGCCGAACGGGCGGAAGGCGAAGAAGAAGCTGGCATGGAGCATACCGAGGAAGACTACATCCAGTACTTGGATCCCAAGTATGCGGAACAGTTGATGTCCGAAAGTCTGGCAACCAGTCAGGAGCCCGAACCGGCCCCCCGCAAGGGACCGGCCAGCGAGTCCGGCGCGGAAGAGCCCGTATCGGCCGCAACTGTCAACGAACAGTAAAAGGCGTCTTTCATCGAATGTTAACGGGCGACCGGCCTTCGCGGGCTTGGTCGCCCCACGTGTGTCAGGGCCGGACGTGCGCAGCGATGCTGCCGGTCAAGAAATGCGGAAGCGTACACAGGCGATTGGGGCCCGTTGTGCGCCAGGAACAAAGGTATACGACGATAGGAAAGGAAATTCATGGCTGAGATTACGGCACAGTTAGTAAAAGAGCTCCGCGAGCGCACCGGCGCCGGGATGATGGAATGCAAAAAGGCGTTGGTGGAAGCCAACGGCGATCTGGCGGAAGCCGAGGTTGTTCTTCGTAAGCGTGGTATCGCGGGCGCCACAAAGAAAGAATCACGCGCTACCAAGCAAGGCTTAATCAGCGCGCATATCAGCAGCAGTGGCAAACTGGGCGTCCTGGTGGAAGTCAATTGCGAATCCGATTTCGTGGCCCGCACCGAAGACTTCCAAACTCTGGCCCGCGACATCGCCGCCCACATCGCCGAAAGCAAGCCGAAGGCCGTTCGCCTGGAAGAAGTGACCGAAGCCGAACGCGCCAACTTCAAAGCTCACGAAGCGCTTTACGAGCAGAAATTCACCAAGGATCAAAACACCACCGTCGGCGAAATGGTGAAAACCAAAATCGCCAAGCTCGGGGAAAACATCAGCATCTCGCGTTTTGCTCTGTTCGAAGTGAACGGCAATGGCGTCGTTGGCAACTACATCCACACTGGTTCCCAGATCGGCGTACTGCTCGAAGTGCATACGCAGAAACAGGAAACCACGGCCAAAGAAGAGTTTCCTACGCTGGTGCGCGACGTCGCCATGCAGATCGCCGCGGCCGCTCCGCAATGCGTCAGCAAAGACCAGGTTTCACCGGATCTGCTGAACAAGGAGCGCGACATTCAAAAGGAACGCGCGCGCGGCGAAGGCAAGCCGGAAAAGATGCTCGACAAGATCGTGGAAGGCCGCCTCAGCAAGTTCTACGAAGAGGTTTGTCTCCTGGAGCAGCCCTTCATTCGTGAAAACACCGTCACCGTAGGGGAGTTGCTCAAGACGGTCTCCAGCAAAGTCAGTGACCAGATCAGCATCGCTCGCTTCGTACGCTTCAAAGTCGGCGACGCGCACGACGCTCCCGGAGTACAGGAAAGTCCGCTGCCCGTAACCGCGTAAGTGTCGCTCGAAAAAGCGCATGCCACAGTTTCAACGAATTCTGCTGAAGATCAGCGGTGAAGCCCTTGCTGGTGCAAACTCTTTCGGACTCGACGCTGATCGGGTCGCGGCGCTGGCGCATGAGGTCGCCGAAGTAGCTCGCACCGGCGTGCAGATCGGCCTCGTTGTAGGGGGAGGCAATTTCTTTCGTGGAGTCGCTGCGGCTGCCAGGCGCATGGACCGCGTCACCGGCGATCACATCGGCATGCTTGCGACCGTGATTAACGCTTTGGCCTTTCAGGATGCCATGGAGCGCGAAGGCATTCCCACGCGTGTCATGACTGCCATCCAGATGCATCAGGTGGCGGAGCCCTACATTCGCCGCCGCGCGATTCGTCATCTGGAAAAAGGCCGCGTCGTGATTTTCGGAGCCGGTACATCCAATCCGTACTTTTCCACCGATACCGCCGCCACGCTGCGCGGGTTGGAGATACACGCCGATATCATCGCCAAAGCCACCAGCGTCGATGGAGTCTACGATAAAGATCCCAAGAAGTTCAAGGACGCTGTGCGATACATGGAAGTAGGTTATACCGAAGTGCTATCGAAGTCCCTGGGCGTCATGGATGCCTCGGCGGTGGCGATGTGTCGAGACAACCGCATGCCCATCATGGTGTTCGACATGAACAGGCCTGGCAATATAATGCGAATGGCGATGGGGGAGACGATTGGCACCGTGATTCGCGAATCGCAGGACCAACTGACAACCATATGAAACAAGAACAACAGCCTGCCGGCAGCAGCACTTTTGCCAGCGTAAAAGAAGTGGAAGCCAACGCACGTACGCGGATGGAAAAGGTGCTCGTCGATCTGCAGCACGAAATGAGCAATATTCGCACGGGCCGCGCCTCCATCGGTCTTCTTGACAGCATACGCGTCGACTACTATGGATCTCCTGTGCCCGTCAACCAGGTCGCGCAGCTCCACGTTCCGGAACCGGCCATGATTACTGTTCAACCCTGGGACGCGTCCACCATCGGTGCCATCGAAAAGGCGATCCGGAACTCCGATCTCGGCCTGAATCCTTCTAACGACGGCAAAATCATACGCATTCCCATTCCACCTCTCACCCAGGAGCGCCGCCGCGACCTCGCGAAAAAGCTCAGCCACATCGCCGAGGAACGCCGCGTCGGCATGCGCAATATCCGCCGCGATGCAAACGAACAGCTCAAAAAACTGATGAAAGACAAAGCGATCAGCGAAGACGACGAGCGCCAGGCCTTGGAATCCGTGCAGAAGCTCACCGATGCGCAGATCGCCAGGATCGATCAGGCCGCGAAGGCAAAGGAAAAGGAAATCCTGGAATTCAAGTAGGCCGGGAATTCCGGGCGATTTAAAGCTACCGTTCCCGGCGGTTCTGCATCTAGAAGGTAGAACCCATGGCACGGACAACCACTACACCCCACAAAGCGCAACTGAAAGCTGCCCCGACGCTTGGCCAGCGCGGCCAAATCGTCCAGGAGTTTGATACAGTCGTGAAACTGCCGACCGGACTTGAACCGGAGGTTGTGCTCGAAAGCACGCGCAACCTCAATCAGGTATTGGCCGACACCATGATGCTGCGCGATATGTATAAGAAGCATCACTGGCAGCTTTCCGGCCCTACGTTCTATCAGCTGCACCTGCTCTTCGATAAGCACTACACCGAGCAGGCAGAGCTAACGGATTTGATCGCGGAGCGCATTCAAGCTCTCGGCGGAGTTTCCCTGGCAATGCCGCATGACGTCGCGGAACATACCCGGGTGGAGCGGCCTCCTATCGATCGCGAGGAGGTTCCGGTCCAGATTTCCCGTCTCTTGGAAGCTCATGAAATCGTTCTGAAGGAAGCCCGGGAGTTTGCCAGGATCGCCGACGAAAAAGGCGACGATGGTACCAACGATCTTCTGGTCAGCAACGTCATCCGCGTCAATGAAACCCAGGTTTGGTTCGATGCCGAACACTTGGTCTCCATGCCGCTCGTGGACGCGAAGTAACCTGGTTTTACAAAGCCCGGCCCTGAACAGCCGTATCAGGGACGGGCTTTCTTTTCCGCAATCGGTGCGAGATCACGCCGGCAGCTTCTCCGGGTCGGGATAACCGTGCTGTTCGCGGCCGATCGGGCCATCGTACATCGTCGTTGTTTTGAATAGTTCCAGCCGTCCATCGGCGGCCCACAAACGGCTCCGCTCCCGAATCGCGGTCATCTCGGCGGCCGATAGCGGCTCGAAGCCGTTCGCTATGTCCAGGTTCTGTCGAAGGATCTCCAGATTGTTCATCCCGCTGACAGTCGTGGTCACCGGAAGGCTCATGGCGTATCGCAGTGCTTTGTCCGGCGTTATGCCGCCCTTCTTGATCATCTCGCCGCTGCCGCCCATGCTCTTCATTCCGAAGACCGCCATGCCCCGCTTCTGCGCCTCCGGCAATACTCGCTGCTCAAAGCTGCGGAACGTTGCGTCGAAAGCGTTCAAAGGCATCTGTACCGTATCGAACGGAAAGCCGGAAGCCAGCATTCTCAGGTGAATCTCAGGGTCTTTATGCCCCGTAAATCCCACCATTCGCACCTTCCCCTGTTTCTTCGCTTCCGCCAAAGCCTCCGCCGCGCCGTTCGGGCGAAAGATCAATTGCGGGTCGTTCTCATAGATCACTTCATGAATCTGCCACACGTCCAGATAATCGGTCTTTAAACGCCGGAGCGATTCTTCCAGCATCGCCATCGCAACGTTCTTATCGCGGCCATGCGTGCATACCTTTGTCATCACCACGGCTTCTTTACGCCGGCTGCCCAAAGCTTTTCCCAGGCGCGACTCGCTCAAACCCTCGTGATACTCCCACGCGTTATCGAAGAAGTTGATCCCCGCATCAAGCGCATGATGCACAAGCGCGGTCGCCGCCTGGTCGTCATCCGCCGAGCCGAGGTGATAACCACCGACCCCGATGATCGAAACCTCTAAGCCGCTCTTGCCTAAGGGGCGGCGCGGAACCGAGCCTCCTGTCTTTGTTCTGGATCCCTGTGCCATTGCCGCTCCCATCTCTCCTGCGCTCGATACTGCGGCCCCGATCACCGCCGCCTTCTGTAGGAACGCCCGTCGCGTATCGTTCTCGCTTGCCATCCGTTGAACTTGCCTATTGACTGACCGAAGGAAATGCTTTGCCTGTATTCTCCGTGGCCCGCATCATCTGCTTCACTTCCAGCTGTTGCATATCCAACGGAAAATCATGCGCCAGGCGCGCTTCGGGATTGTCGTACTTTAAAGACACTTTGTACAGTTCAAAACGGCCGTCTGCATACTGGTTGCAGCGGTCCCGTAACGAAGCCATCTCCTCCGGCGACATGGGCTTGAAGTTCTGGGCGATCCTCAAATTCTGCTCTACGATCTCCATCTTCTCCATCCCGGCAATGGTTGTGGCAACGGGCAGGCTCATTGCGTATCTCAGGCATTCTTCCGCCGTCACCACGCCCTTCTTCACCGCATCGCCGTGACCCTGGATCGACTTCATTCCGAGTGCGGCAATCCCCCGTTTGTTTAGCTCCGGCAGCACCTGCTTTTCGAAACTGCGAAATGTTGCATCGAACGGATTCAACGGCATCTGCACCGAATCGAACGGGAAGTTGGTGTTAAGCATCGCCAGGTGAATCTTCGGATCTTTGTGGCCCGTGAAACCGACGAATCGCACTTTCCCTTCCTTCTTCGCCTGCATCAGTGCTTCCGCCGCGCCGTTGGGGCGAATGAACAGTGCCGGGTCATTTTCGAAGGACACGCCATGAACCTGCCACAAGTCCAGGTGATCGGTTTGCAGCCGGTTCAACGACTCCTCCAGCATGCGGAGTGCAAGGTCCTTATCGCGACCGTGCGTACACACCTTTGTCATAAGGAAAACCTGCTGGCGTTTGCCCTTGAGAGACGAGCCGAGCCAATCCTCAGCTTGTCCGCGATCATACTCCCAGCAGTTGTCGAAAAAAGTCACGCCGCCGTCGATAGCTCGCGCCACGATCGCCTCGGCCGTCTTCCTGTCTTCCGCGCTCCCCAGGTGGTGGCCCCCCATGCCGAGAGCGGAGATTTGAACGCCGGACTTGCCGAATGATCTTGTTGGAATTTGTTCCATCTTCAAGAGCTTTATGATCCAATGGACTGCTGAACCCACGGGAATGTTGCACCGCTGCTTTGAAGGGGCGGACCGGGTAAGTTGTGCGATCACAAGTTAGGCAGAAAGGATTCTAACGACTTTATGAGATACGACGCGATCATCATCGGATCGGGACAGGCGGGAAACCCTCTGGCCCAGGCTTTGGCAGGCGTTGGCAAAACTGTGGCATTCATAGAATACAGTTACTTCGGTGGAACCTGTATCAATACTGGATGCACTCCGACCAAGGCGATGATCGGCAGTGCCCGTGTCGCGTACTATGCCCGGAACGCCTCGAAATGGGGCGTGAACGCGGGCTTTGTGACGGTCGACATGCTTCAGGTGCTGGCCCGCAAAAATGAAATCGTCGAGAAGTCGCGGGCCGCCACCGAGAAAAGGGCCGAGAAGAACGAGAACATACACGTGTATCGCGGCCGCGGGCGTTTCATCGGTCCGAAACAGGTGGAAGTACTCAATAACAAACTGGAGGCCGACCACATTTTTATCGATACCGGCTCCACTGCCGTCGTGCCCAAAATCAAAGGGCTCGATTCCGTGAACCACCTTACTAATGAAGGCATGCTTGACCTTCGGGAGGTGCCGGAGCACCTTGTGATCATAGGGGCCGGCTACGTCGGATTGGAGTTCGCCCAGATGTTCGCGCGGTTTGGCAGCGAGGTGACCGTAATTTCGGACAGCGCCCAGGTTCTTCCCCACGAGGATCGGGACGTGGCGGAGGAAGTACAGCGCTCGCTCGAAGCCGAAGAAATCCGCTTCGTCATGAACGCCCGTATCCACAAAATCGATCGCACGGCCAGGCAGATTGAGGTTCAGTTTGAGGGTGCGCCCGACGACACCATCTACGGCTCACATCTCCTCGTGGCAACCGGACGCAAGCCGAACACGAACGACCTGGAACTCAGCAGGGCGGGAGTGGATGTGGACAAGAATGGCTACATCATGGTCAACCGCCGGCTGGAGACGACCGCTCCAGGCATCTGGGCCCTGGGCGACGTGAAGGGTGGTCCCATGTTCACGCACATCTCTTATAACGACTACCAGATTGTGTTCGGCAATCTATATGAGGGGAAGGACCTCGCCACCGATACGCGAATTGTGCCTTATGCGGTTTACACCGACCCCGAATTGGGTCGCGTCGGCATGACGGAACACGAAGCGCGGGCAAAGGGCTACAAATTGAAAATCGGCTGCGTAAAAGTGAACCGCGTCGCCAGGGCCATGGAGCGCGGTGAAACAAACGGCCTGATGAAGCTGGTGGTCGATGCCTCCAATGACCAGATCCTGGGAGCGGCTATCTTATGCTCCGAGGGCGGCGAGGTGGTGCAAATCTTAAGCACCTTGATGACGGCGGAAAAGCCCTACACGTTCTTAAAGGGTGCCATCTACATCCATCCGACGATGGCCGAGGGGCTGTTTTTCCTGATGGACAGCGTGAAACCGGTTAACTAGCCCGCTTTGAGCGCCGGCTCAAGTCAGCGCTTCTTTGCTGGGGCCTTTTTGGCGGCGGGACGTTTGTTAGCGGTTATGTTGTGGGGCGCGGAAGACGCGGCGTCTGGGTTCGAGCTGTGGCGATGCTTGCTGCGCGACAGATCGATGCCGTTGACCACGTCCGCTTCGATGACTTGGTAAGGGCTGTGTGCGGCCGGCTTCGTTCGGCCTTGCACCTCAAGAACCTGCCCGACCTTCAGGTCAACTGCCCGTGCTCCCCCGGGCTTGAGATGAACGAAGTAGCCGGAATCGAGCAGGGCGCCATTCGGTTCTCCGTGCTTCGCGAAGTTGATGCGGTCCACTTTGCCTTTGATAAGTGAGCCGGAAGCGCTGCCGATGTGAAGTCCTTTCTGACCAGCTAGAGAAAGCAGCCAATAGACCGGATGCTGCCCCTTGCGGGCATCATCGTAGTCCTCCACTTCGGCCGTAACGCGATCGCCGTTTTTCACACCGTTCCCAAGCTGCTCCGAGAACTCCGGCGGAAAGTTTATCTGGACTCGTTGCTTTCCGGCTTTCAGCAGCAATGCTTCGTAGCTGCCCTTCGGACTGAAGTTTAAATATTCAACAACGCCTTCTATGGTGGTGCGCTTGCCGCTGTTCTTTGCCATAAAGTTTCATCCTTGAGTATGTAACTATACGGGTCTCGGTTTCAAATAAACAAGAACTGTTCGCCCGGAGGTAGTGGGTCAGTTTGAGATTCGTGTCAGCATACAACACGAGCTGGCTGTAACGACCGTCTTCGGCTGCTGGCTCAATGTGAGCATCAGGACCGTTGAATGTTGGAGTGCTTACACGTAATGAAGCGGGTTCGTAGCTTTCCGATGTTGTTGGGTTGCTTCTCCCGGCGTCCGATTGGCAGATGAGTAATCAGAATGATGAATCCGGATACGTAGTGAAGGAACAACTTTGCGAACTGTATGCGGAGATTGAGAGTACAAAGAACATTGAACTCGAACTTCTGCGAGCGATCTGGACTGACAGGCTATGCGGAATCCAGCTTAAGGAATCCGATCACTCTTTATTCGAATGGGGCATCGCGATGAGGGGGCTTGATCCGAGCGTAAGCGTGTAATTCGTGGGCCCTTGCAGCTGCGGCTTGTCCGCTTCTGACGATTTCGGTTTGCCAACGTCCGTTCCGCTTCCATTTTTCGTCAGTGCTGCAAACGCAGGCTGCGCATGAGGTCCGCTAAATCTCGCTTCATTAGAGAAACCCGTCCAGCTACATCTTCGAGCATGTAGGCACGGTCGGTCAGATCACTGATCGACAATTTCCGCTTGGCATCGAGACCGGACGTCAGGAGGTCTATTTTCTTCTGGGCGCGTGCGCTACCCGCCAGTCCCAGTCTTCCCGCTCTTTGCCACTCCTGCCGCAGTTGTTCGAGCCTCGTTCCCTGTGAGCTCGGCTGGGCTTGCGGAGTCGAATTGAGATACGCCAGTACGGTTTCCGGATATTGGCTATGCAACACGGGCTCACGCCCAAAGAGCGCTGCCAGCATGTTCGGGGAATGTGCCAAGGCGTGCTGCGGGCCGTTTTGTACGCGAATGCCGATCACCGAAAGGATCGTCGAGGCGACCCCGGAACCGACACCGATTGCATCGCCGACTACCGCGGTCGAGTCCTTGAACTGCAGCGCATTCACCGCAATGCCCACACCTGTTCCGACAATGAGGTTGGCCGTTGAGGCGAGGCTGACTGCCCGATCGCGCCTGGCTTCGAGAACACTGCGCACTTCCATGAGTCGGCCGTGTTCGTTCGCGATCTCGGCCAGCACGCTATCCACGTCGAGCGAGGCCGCAATGACTGCTTCCGTGATCTGCTGCCGCACCAAGAGCTGTTGAACAGTTGCCGTTTGCCCAGTCAGCTGATTACATTGCAGTTGTGCGCACTCACTCAATAGGTGTTCGACGCCGATCACATTGGCAACTTGATCAGTTGAAATCCGCTCGCCCGGTATACTCGTTTGCGCACTACCCGTCGCGAGAAATGCAATCAGAAACAGAGGAAATACGCCTCGAATGATGTACATGCATCCACAGACGCTATCGAGGAACGGGTTGTAACGTCATGTCTCCCGGAGCAGTCTGCGCTTCACCAGACGAGCGAACGCCCACGTCCCCGGTTGCTACTCGCCGCGCTTTTCCTCTGGCGAGCGCGAGTCCGGAGACGGCTCGGGGCCGGAGCGGATTTTCCGCGCCAAACGACCGCAAACTGGCCGCCACGAACACCAAACGCGGACTGTGTAGCCGCCGTACTTTTTTCCTCCACGTGGACAAATGGCTACTTCGGCGACCATTGCTCGTCGGCGGAGGGACCGTAGAGCGCAGGAACCGGGATGCCGTTCAGGCGAAGGTAGACACCAAGCTGCGCGACGTGGTGGATCATATGGTTGAAGCAGAGGCGGCGGAAGGTGGCTGAACGCGAATCGTTGGAGATGAGCTGGTCGCCGAAGCTGAAACGCCAAGCTTTGGCCATCTCTTCATCGGTGGCGCCGGCGAGGGCAGCGCGGCATTTGGCGGAACTCTCGTCGAAACGCTTCAGACAATGTTCGCGTGAGGTGAAGCTGAGGTCAGACTGGGGGCGCTTGGGGGCGGCCATGTCCATGCTTTCGTCTTCGAGGATGTAGCTGCCGAACAGCGGCAGGGTCGCGCAGTGCATCGCCAATCTGCCCAGGGGCATGGATTTGTCGTGCGGTTTATAGTCGGGTTTATCGTCCGGGACCCGTTCGAGGGTGCGGCGGGTGTTCGACATTTCGGAATCGAAGTCCTGAAGGAGAAGCTCAGCGGTTTTCATAAATGTTCTGTTCAGGAAATGATTGTACTGCTTCCGTGATTCAGCGCTCCCGATGTTATTCTGGAATCGTTCCCCCGCACCTTGTGAGTCACTCGCAAAGGACAGAACCCATGCCCTTTCGCCCTTTTGTAATTAGCTAGTTTACCCATGGATTATTTCGCAGGTCTCAATCCGCAGCAACGTGAAGCGGTCGCGCACGTGGAAGGTCCGCTACTTCTGCTGGCCGGGGCGGGCAGCGGGAAGACCCGCGTTATTACGCACCGGATTGCGCACCTGATCGAGGATCAGCATGTGCCGGGACCGGCCGTTCTGGCGGTTACGTTTACTAACAAAGCCGCAGGCGAGATGCGGGACCGGGTGACGAGCATCCTGACCGACTCAACCGCGTCCAAGACTCCGCTGGTCTCGACGTTTCACTCGTTCTGCGTGCGCCTGCTGCGGCGCGATGGCTCGACCTTGGGCGAGATCCGCAAGGGATTTACGCCGCAGTTCACCATTTATGATGACGACGACCAGGTCGCGCTGCTGAAGGGCATCTACAAGCATCTAGGCCTGGACGAAAAGTTCATGCAGTACCGGGCGACTCTTTCGCGGATCAGCCATGCCAAGAGCCACCATGAGACTCCGCAGGACTGGTACAAAGCGGCGACCGACCCGAAGCTGACGCGGCTGGCAAAGATCTACGAGCAGTACCAGGAGCGCTTGATGCAATGCAACGCGCTAGATTTTGACGATCTGCTGCTGGAATCGGTTCGGCTGCTGCGGCACGACGACGTGTTGCGCCAGCTTTATAACCGCCGGTTCGAGTTCGTCATGATCGACGAGTATCAGGATACGAACCGGAGCCAGTATGAGCTGATGCGGTTGCTCACCGAAACACGGCACAACGTGTGCGTGGTGGGCGACGAAGACCAGTCAATTTATGGGTGGCGCGGGGCGGATATCCGGAACATTCTGGATTTCGAGCGCGATTATCCCAATGCGGTCGTGATCCGGCTGGAGCAGAACTACCGCTCTACCAAGAACATTCTGGAAGCGGCCAGCGCGGTGGTGGCGAACAATAAAGAGCGCAAGGGCAAGTGGCTGTGGACGGACTCGGATGCGGGGCCGAAGATCGGGTTCTACGAAGCTCCCGATGGCGAGAACGAAGCGCTGTACATTGCCGACACGATTGAAAAACTGCTGGCGAAGAACCCGTCGGAGCGCGTGGCGGTGCTTTACCGGACGAATTTTCAGTCGCGCCAGATAGAAGAAGCGCTGCGGCGATATGGGCGGAAGTACCTGGTGGTGGGTGGCTTTTCGTTTTATCAGCGGGCGGAAGTGAAGGACCTGCTGTCCTACCTGAAGGCGGTGACGAGCCCGCAGGATTCGGTCAGTCTGCTGCGGATCATAAATACTCCGGCGCGCGGCATTGGCAAGGGCACGGTGGAGCAAATTGAGCTGTATGCGTTAGAGCACCACTTGAGCCTTTGGGATGCGCTTCCGCGAATGCTGGAAGAGAAGGTATTTCCGACGCGGGCGGAATCGGCGTTGCGGTCCTTTGTAAAGCTGATGGAGGAGCTGCGGGAGTCCGCGGCCACGAAGCCGGTGCATGAACTGCTGCGCGACATTCTCCAGAATACGGGCTATGAGCATACGCTGAAGACCGATGTTTCGCCGGAGGCCGAGTCGCGGCTGGCCAATCTGGAAGAGCTGGTGAATGCGGCGGCGGAAGCGGCGGAACGTGGAGAAACTGTCTCGGATTTTCTGGACCACGCGGCGCTGGTGGCCGATAGCGACGCCCTGGACGAACAGGCGGCCGTTTCGCTTCTTACGATTCACAACGCGAAGGGACTGGAGTTTCCGAACGTGTTTCTAGCAGGGCTGGAGGAAGGAATTTTTCCGCATAGCCGGTCGCTGATTTCTGAGGCGGGGATGGAGGAGGAGCGGCGGCTTTGCTATGTGGGAATGACGCGCGCGGAGAAACGGTTGTATGTCAGTTGGGCGCGTTACCGCAGGCGGTTTGGGGGCGGCCAGCCGGAAGTTTGCTTACCGTCGCGGTTCTTGAACGAGATTCCTCCCAGCCTGCGCGAAAAGCTTTCCCCGTATCGCGAACCCCACACGGAAGAAGTGGATTTGTTCGCTGAACAATATGACGTTCGCGAGTCGGTAAAGAAGAATTTGTATACGGGGCGCACGGTGAACTCGGTGGACAATATTGCGCAGTTTTTTGCGGAGCGCGGGATGCCGCCGCCTTCCGGGTTGACGCGAAGGCCACCTCCGGCGGCCAAGGCAGCGAGCGCTCCCGCACCGGAGGCAAGGAAAGAGCCGATTCCGATTAACCGGACGCCGAATGCGCAGCGCCCGACAGTTACGAACCAGACGGCCTCATCGCCGGGCGTGCAGCGGCCTCCCGTTGCTCCGGCCAGACCGCCCGCTGCTCCTCCTCAACCTTCGGCGCGTCCGGCGCCCCAGTTTCGCTCTCCAGGAACGCGGCGTCCGGCTGGTTTCAGTGCGGGATCGGTCATCAAACATCCAAAATATGGCCGCGGAACGGTTCTGCGTCGCGAAGGTGATGGCGAGGATGCGAAACTAACTATAAGTTTCCCCGGACACGGGTTGAAGAAAATTGTAGAAAAGTTTGCAGGTATAAAGATCGACGAATGAACACGAAGCACGTAGAAGATAAAACAGAACGCAAGAGCCTGAAGCGCGCGGCTCGCAAGAAGGCTGCCCCTAAGGCGGCGCGGGCGGCCAATGTGGCGCGCGGCTCGAACAAGAAGAAGGTTCGGAAACTCGTGAAGGGTCAGCGTAAACGCTAAGACAAACCGCAGTGTGGGACGCATATCAGCGAATATGCGTCCCGTTTTGTTCAGGCGATATTCAGCTTCGTCGAGCCTGCCGGAACGGTAATTGTTTTGAGAGTTACCAAGTTTGCTGATGGGGCGCGAATGCTGGTCACGGCCTTGAAGGTACAGACTAGCCGCGCGGGCGTGATATCGAGAATGCCGTAGCCGTGCGTGGAGGAATCCCAGTAGTGGATGTGGGGATTATTGACGCGGATCAGCGGTTCCAAGAGATTGGGCGGCACTCCGAATTGCTTGGCCGGAACCGGACAATTGGGCAGGGGCACCGCCGCTTCGATACCCTCGGCGAGATTGGCCGACGTGACGGATCCCACCATCAGTTCGATTCCCATGGGCGATTCGAATAGGTTATTGAAGTCCGTTTTGAGATAACCGGCCAAAAACGTGTGCAGATCGCCCGTGAGCGCGACAAGGTTTTGGACGCCGGCTTTTTTGATGGCGCCGAGAATAGCCGAACGCTCTTTCGGATAGCCGTCCCACTGATCAAGGTTTACGAAAACGGCGCCCGCCAACTTCAACTGCATCAGCATCACTTCGTTGGCCCACAGCTTCCAGATTGCTTTCGAGCCGGTGATTTGATTAACAAACCACTGGCGTTGCACGGCGCCGAGCATGGTGCGGCTCACATTGTGGAGCTGCGGGCATCCGATAGAAAACGAACGTCCGAACAGCTCGTTGTTGCCGCAGGGCGGACCATCGCGGTAGAGGCGTTCGTCGGTGACAACAAGGTCGGCCAGCGTACCGAAGCTGAAGTTGCGGTAGAGCTTCAGGGAGCTTTTCCAGTCCTTTGAGGGATCAAATGGCACGTCCGCAAGGCCGTACTCCGCCCAAGCCTGGTTGGCAGCTTGCCGCAGAGCGGGCTGGGGTGTGGTGGGTGAATTGGGCGGGATGTTGTTGTCGGGGTGGAAGTCCTGATGAGAGTCGTTCGCGAACTCGTGGTCGTCCCAAAGCTGGATACAGGCAAATCGTTCATGAAGGGCCTGCAGGTCGGGATCGCCGCGATACACCTGATACAGGTGGCGATAATCGGCCACGTCCAGCGGGACGGTGGTGCTGCCGCTGGGAAAGGGCGGGAAGGAGCGAACAGCATTGTTTTGGAACCCGGCGCCGGCATAGGTCTCATAAATGTAGTCGCCGAGGTGAACGACGTAATCCACCTCCTCCTGAGCCAGGTAGCGGAGCGCATTGTAGTAGCCATGTCCGTAGTCCTGGCACACGACATAGCCTAACCGGAGCTGCGCCGGAGTGCTGCCGGCGGCGGGAAGGGTTTTGAAACGTCCGGTGCGGCTGGCAATCCCGTTGTAAATAAACCGATAGTAATAAACAGAAAAGGGCTGAAGGACGGCGTTCTGGACAGGCAGTTTGACCGTGTTATCGCGGGCGCTGTCGAGAGTGGCGATGCCTCCGATCAGGAGGGAAACGAAGCCGGGGTCCGCGGCGATCTGCCAGGCCAGGATGTTGGGGCTGGGGCCGGCTTGCGCCTGTGGGGCGACGCGAGTCCAAAGCACAACTCCGCTGGGACCGGGATCTCCGGAGGCAACGCTCTGGGGGTAGGCAGAAGATTGGCTTTGGGTGCTTAGAGCGGGGTCTACGGCAAACAGTGCAGAAAGGTCGCTCTCGGTCAGATTAGCGGCCGAGGGGTCCTTTATGAAAGGGACGGGGCTTGCGTAGACGGAGCCGGTGTTCTGATCTGCGAGCACCGTTTTTGGGACCAGCCATGCTACCGCGCCACCGGCACCAAGAGCACTGAAGAATTTTCGGCGATTCATGCCGCACTCACCTCTTTAATATCGAGACTAGAGATGGAGTCGGGCGGACACGAATAGGTTTCGTGGCAGTTCGGCGGTTGTGGCCCGGGAAGTGAGTTGCTCCGGGTTAAGCTTTCTTCGTGGTGGTCTTCAACTTAATAACATGACGGCCAGGGGTGGTGAGCTGGAAGCCCGCTCGCTCCATAGCAGTCTGTATGTATGGGTTGCGCATGAACCAGCGCCAGACATTGCCGTTCAGTGCATTTTCCATGCTGAGCAGGGAGATGCCGACGTCGATACCAATGACGTCCTGATTTACCCAGAGCTTCTTGTTGTCCCAATTGGGATTAAACGCATCGGAGAAGCCATAGCGGCCATATACTTTGGAGCCATACACTTCGTGCATCTGGCGAAGCACGGGCAAGCAGATATCCGGATCAAACATTACGGAACCCGCCGCCGCGCAAGGGACGAGAGTTCCATTGGTGTTTCCGAAATCCACGGTGCCACCCCAGTTCATATAGCCCCGAGGACTGTCGGAGACGGTGAGGCCCCACATGTTCGGACCGTAATCCGAGTACTTCGACTGCAGGCTGATACAGAAGTCGCGGTGAGCGTAGGTGGCGATCCTGGAGTTTTCAAAGTAGTCGTGGTCGGAGGGATCGCCGTCCGTCTGATGACGAAAATCCACCCAGGCGTGAGAGTACTGGTGCGTAAACAGGGGACCACCGCTAATGAATCGCCACTGCTGATACCGCACTTCCGGACGTTGCCAGGCATACCAACTGTCGGAGGGAATACCGTGCCGGGGGGAGCCGATGGCGAGAAGGTACAGAATAGAAGCTTCGCTGTAAGCGCTCCAACGGGAGGGAAGGAATCCCGAGCCGGGCATAACGCCGTGCGAAAGGATCAGGGGATCGCCGTTGAGCATCCAGCGGAAATCGACACGCTCGAAGATCTGCTTCGCAAAGCTGCGGATTCTCGCGTCTTTTGGGAAGTACTCAGCTACGGTAAGGACGCCGGCTAAGAAGAGAGCGGTGTCAATGGACGAAATTTCGGAGTTCAGCCGCCGCGCACCGGTGGACGCGTCCGTGAAGTGATAGAACCAGCCGTGATCATGGAAGGCGTGGCCCCAATAGTAAGCAAGAGTCCTCAGCGCCCGGTCGCGGGCCTGCTCGTGAGAAATCCAGCCATGCTCGGCCCCGATGCAGAGGGCGGTAAGACCGAACCCGGTGGCTGCGGAACTCCCGACGTTTCCACCCGTGGATGATCCGTCCATGCGGGCACGATCCATCACGATTCCGGTATGCTCGTTGACCTGTTCCCAGAAGTAGCGGAAGCAGCGCTTGGAATAGTCCTCGAGAAAAGTACGGTCCTGAGGAGAAATGGGCGTCGTGGCAGCGGGAGGAGTAATACGCCGTGCGAACGCATCTTTGGCGAACAGCGCCGCACCAGCCGCGGAGGCGATAAACGAACGACGCGAGAGATTAAGATCCTTGGCAATCACGGCAGTAAACTCTTTACACACTACCGGGAAAAATTTCCCACCTATTTGATGTCAGTCTAGCAGGCATTTGTTGCAAACGCCAGACTTAAAGTTACTATCTGGTAGTAGAGTCGGGACCGGGTGTTCTCATCTTTTTTGTCAAAAATACCGACTTACCGCCGGGTGCGCTCTTTTAGCGGCACACCGGACACCCTGTGCGCTTCCATTCAGCGCGCACAACGGGCACCAAACGCCCTGTGCGCTTCCATTCAGCGCGCACAACGGGCACCAAACGCCCTGTGCACGTCCATTCAGCGCGCACAACGGGCACCGGACACCCTGTGCGCTATATTCAGCCCGTAGCACCCTTTCAGTTTTGATGCTCCTGCTGGCCTCGCCGCCGCCAGATGGGCCAACGATGGAGACAGATGTCGCAACTTTTGAAGACAAAGAGCATTGATGCGCTTGTAGAGGCAGCGGAAAACAAGCACAACAAGCTGAAGCGCTCGCTGGGGCCGTTTAGCCTGATCGCGTTCGGCATAGGCGCGGTGATTGGGGCGGGTATTTTCACCGTTACCGGAACGGCGGCGGCCGGGCAACACATGGCGATTCCGTCCATCCTGAATGCCCCCGTGCTCGATTTGATTCTGCACGGCACCACTGCGGCCTCACTCGTGGGCCGTCCCGGGGCGGGACCCGGGGTCACTCTTTCCTTCATTCTGGTAGCGATCACGTGCGGCTTTGCAGCGCTGTGCTATGCCGAACTCGCGGCGATGATTCCCATAGCCGGCAGCGCGTATACATACGCCTACACGACTCTAGGCGAGGTTTTCGCCTGGATTATCGGATGGGATCTGATTTTGGAGTACGCCGTTTCCAATATGTCGGTAGCGGTGGGATTTTCGGCCTACTTCAATGTAATGTGCGACTACCTGTTCGGAGCGCATCTTCCGAAGTATCTTTCGGAGCCAGCGATTGTCGAGGGCCACTTTACGGGCAGCTTGTTCAATGTTCCGGCGCTGCTGATCGTCATGTTGTTGAGCTCGCTGCTGGTGCGTGGAGTAAAGGAGAGCGCCGGGGCGAACAACGTGATGGTTGCGATCAAGGTAGGAGCGATTCTGATCTTCGTTTTTGGCGCGGCGCACGCCATTACGGCCACAAACCTTCATCCTTTTTTACCTAACGGCTTTCCGGGCGTGCTCACGGGCGGCGCAATTGTTTTTTTCACTTTTATCGGGTTCGACTCCGTTTCGACGGCCGCCGAAGAGTGCACGGACCCGCAACGGAACATGCCGGTCGGCATTTTGGGCACGCTGGTGTTCTGCGGAATCCTGTATGCGCTGGTGGGCTTCGTGCTCACCGGGATCGTGAGCTGGAAGACCCTGGATAATGACGCGCCGGTAGCGAATGCACTGCAAGCGATCGGAATGAACCGGCTGCGGTTTACGGTGACGGTAGGCGCCCTGCTCGGGATGCTTTCGTCGCTGCTGGTGTATCAATATGGTCAAGCCAGAATCTGGTTTGCCATGTCACGGGACCGTTTACTGCCCGACGTATTCTCGAAAGTCCACATAAAATACCGTACGCCGCACGTCAGCACGTGGGTGGCCGGTTTGGCCGTAGGCATTCCGGCGGGAGTCTGGGATATCGGAACGTTCGCCGAATTGTCGAATATTGGAACCCTGTTTGCATTCGTCATCGTATCTGTAGGTGTGATCGTTCTCCGGCGCAGGCATCCGGATCGCCCGCGGCCGTTCCGCGTACCGTTCTCTCCGGTCACCCCTGTTTTATCCGTCGTCTGTTGTACGGGGCTGATGCTCGGGCTGCCGCTGGAGACATGGATACGATTTTGGGTCTGGCTACTGATAGGCCTTTTCGTTTATTTTTGTTACAGCAGAAAGAGAAGCCCCTTACATAGCACGCTGTAGAAGGGCGTTCAGGACCCCAAGGGTTGATCGGAGATGCTTTCTTCGGTTGGCCGTATCGGAGACCAGCATATGCCGACGAAGAAGCCGACGGTACAGTACTCCATTCTGACGGTCCTGTTGATTTGGGCCGCAGTTGCCCAGTTGACGGCCTCCGGATTTCTGATTTACCTGCAGGTGGTCAGCCAAGACCGCACAACGCCGCCCTTTAATATACGCGAATATACGCGGAGCGTGGAAAGAGTCAGCCCGTCTTACAGCTCCACCGGCATCAAGCCGGGCGATGAGATCCTCGACGTAGATGGGCGGCCGGTGACTGGACTGGAGCCGATCCAGAAAGCTCTGCTGGACGCGCGTCCTGGGGACGTCCTGCGTGTGACCGTACTCCGCTCTCTTCCCAACGGGCAGAAGCAAACGCTTCAGGTACCGATTCGACTGCATCAGGTGACGTCAACCGCCTTCGGCTGGACGATCACCATCGGATTGAACGTCGTCCTTCCTCTGAGTTGCCTGCTGCTGGGATTTTTTGTCGCGTTCATGAGGCCCTTAGATCCCCTGGCATGGATCACGATGGCCATGCTGGCTTCGTTTGGGCAGGTTGTGGGGATCTGGAGCCTGTGGGCGGTCTGGTCGCCCTGGCGGGAACTGCTTCTGGTTTATCACGGCCTGCTGACGAATACCTGGCCGATCTGGATGCTGCTATTCGGGCTCTACTTCCCTGCCCCGTTTGGGATTCTGCAGAAACACAAGTGGTTGAGCTGGGTACTCGCGCTTCCCTTCATTTTTCTGACGGCCGTCGAGCTTTATGGCGATCTGGAGCAGGGCAATCATGTTGGCCGCTTGCATTGGATGGCGGCGATGAACCAGCAGGGCAATGTCGGCTTAAATGTTTTGTTCGCGGTCTACGTATTTGGATTTTTTGGGGCTCTGATTGTGAAGCGATACCAGACGGGCACTGAAGACGCGATCCGGCGCCTGCGCTATATGATCACGGGCTGCTCGCTAGCCCTGATTCCGTTGCTGGTGCTGGTTATTGCGCAGTTGACCAGCATGGCACAGCTGCCGCTGTGGGTGATTTCCATTTGCCTATTGATGCTGCTGTTCTTTCCAGCCACGATGGCGTACGTCATTGTCGTGCAGCGGGCGATGGACATCCGCATGGTGGTGCGGAGCGGCGTCAGGTACGCAATGGCGAGCACCAGCATTCAAATTCTGCGAATTTCGCTGGCCGCTGCTTTGGTCGGGGTTGTTGCGTTCCTGGTGCAGCACAGCGCCCGGACGTGGCAAACGGCTGTGATTATTGGGGTGGGAATCAGCCTGATGGGCGCGTTGGGCTGGGCTGGGAGAAGTTTCACGGGCTGGATGGACCGGCGGTTCTTTCGCGAGGCCTACAACTCCGAAGTTATTTTGACGGAGCTCAGCAACTCCGTGGCCGGTTTTCATGACACCAAGAAGCTGCTGGAGACGGTCACGCACCGGATTTCGCAGTCACTTCACGTGCCCCGGGTAGCTGTTCTGCTGGAGCAGGGGGACCGGTATAAGACCGCATATACGCTTGGCGTTGACGGAGGGGCCACGGGCGTGGAGCTGCGGCGTGAGGCACTGACAGTGCGCCTGTTGAAGCAATCGCAATCTCCATCGCGGGTTTATTTCGATGATCCTCAATCGTGGGTACACGGCGCACCGGAGCAGGAACAGGAATTGCTCCAGAAGCTGGAGGCTCAACTACTGCTACCGGTATCGATGAACAGCCGCATGTTGGGAGTAATCAGTTTGGGTCCCAAGCGATCGGAGGTCCCTTACTCGGGAACGGATCTGCGTTTACTCAGTGCGGTGGCTTCGCAGACGGGACTGGCGCTGGAAAATGCGCGGCTCACCGAGAGCATCAAGCAGGAGGTTGCGCAGCGCGAACGAATCAACCGCGAGCTGGAGATTGCGCGGGAAGTGCAGGAGCGGTTGTTCCCGCAGCAGTTACCGCAAGTGCAGGGATTGGAAGTAGCCGGTTATTGCCGGCCAGCGTTGGGAGTGGGTGGTGACTACTACGACTTTCTTCGCTTACAGGACGGGTGCATTGGTATGGCGGTAGGGGATGTGGCTGGAAAAGGCATCGGAGCCGCGTTGATGATGGCGAGCCTGCAGGCGTCGCTGCGGGGGCAGACGATCCGGCCATGTTCGTCGCTTTCGGAGATGATCCAGCTGATCAACCGGCTGGTGTACGAGGCGTCATCGGAGAGCAGCTATGCCACCTTCTTTTACGCACAGTACGAGACGAGCACGAGAATTCTTCATTACGTGAATGCCGGTCATAATGCGCCCATCGTTTATCGCAACAAGGCAGTCCCGCCGATCCTTCGGCTGCACACAGGCGGCACGGTAATCGGGCTGCTGCCCGACTGTGTGTATCAGGAGGACCAGGTGACGCTGGAACCTGGAGACGTACTGCTGGCATACACGGACGGCATCAGCGAAGCTATGAATCATGCCGAAGAGGAGTGGGAAGAGATGCGCCTGATGCAGGCCGTTGCCGAGTGCCACTGCCGTTCCGCCGCCGATATCATCAAATACGTTCTGGACCGTGTAGACGCTTTTACCGCAGGCGCGCGTCAACACGACGACATGACCCTGGCCGTAATGCGTGTGCAGTAATTTGGCAGGCTCCCGGCAGCGAGAGGAATAGTGTGCTGAGATGCGCCTAACCCGCATCACCTAATAGGGAAATCGCACACATGAAGGCTCTTCGGAAACTACTATGGGGCGGCCTGGGAGCCGCAGCCGGATACTCCGCCTGGTACAAACTGCAAGAACATCAAGAGATACGAAGCTATGCAGGGCTTGCCCGGAATAAGACCATCGTCATTCTGGGATCGGGCTTCGCCGGAATGAGTGTCGCCGAAGAACTCGCGCGGTTACTGCCGGAACGCGGGAATGGCGAAATCGTTTTAATCGATTCCAAAAATTACCTCCTGTTTACGCCCATGCTGACCGAGGCGGCGGGGGGAGAACTCGACACGCAACACATTACGAGTCCGGTCCGGCGATTGCCCAAGCGGATTCGCTTTGTGCAAGGAGAGGTGACGGGCGTTGATTTGGCGACGAAAACGGTAACGGTCAGGAAGAGATCCGATGGGAATCGCGGCTCGGACGAGGTGTATAGGGCCGATCATCTCGTCATTGCCCTCGGTTCGGTCAGCAATTTCCATCACGAGAATTCCGTGGCGAAGCATGCTCTGCAGATGAAATCCCTGGAGGATGCGGGGGCGGTCTGCCGCCGGGTTCTGACGTCGCTGGAGAGCGCATCGTTGGAAAAGGATGAAGCGAAGCGGAAAGAGTATCTCACCTTTGTGGTCGGCGGGGCCGGTTACACGGGAGTGGAGACCATGGCCGCGATCAATGATCTGGCCCGCGACAGTGCCCGAGATCATTCAAATCTTCATCCGGAAGATGTACGGACCGTTTTGGTGGACCCGGCCGACCGCCTGCTTCCGGAGCTGACCTCCGATCTGGCAGAGTATGCAGCGCGTCAACTGAAGGAGCGGCACGTTGAACTCCTGTTAAAGACCTCGGTCACCGGAGCGGGAGACAACTACGTGGAACTGAACGGGAATCAGCGTTTGCCAACCCGTACCCTGATTTGGGCTGCTGGAGTGGAGCCGAACCCGCTGGTGAAAGCGATGAACTGTCCCAAGGGAAAACACGGAGGAGTGGAGACGAATAACTGTTGCCAGGTGACGCAGTACGACGGCGTATGGGCGTTGGGCGACTGTGCTGAAGTTCCCAAGCCCGACGGCAAAGGTGCTTATGCGCCGACGGCGCAGAATGCCACTCGCGAGGGTACAACCGTGGGCCAGAATATTGCGCGGTCGCTGCGCGGGCTTCCGCCGAAACCGTTCACCTACACGCCCATCGGAGAGCTTGCGTTAGTGGGAAAACGCGCCGGGGTGGCGCGGATCTACAACAGGAACTTTTCGGGGCTGCTGGCGTGGGCTATGTGGCGCGCGGTTTATTTAGCCAAGATGCCCAGCACAAGCCAGCGGATTCGGATCGTGGGGGACTGGACGCTCGACTGGATATTTGGCCGCGAGCCGATTCCGATCAGCCCGGGGATGGGCGAGTAAGGCCCGGACGACTTCTTTTTACCGGAACCCTTCCCAAACCAAGGCGGGAAAGGTGGCCCGGGAACGGTATCCGACAGACTCGTAGAGCCGAATCGCATCTACGTTTGAGGCGGTAACGGTAAGACTGACGGTAGCGCAGCCAAGTTCGGCAAAACGCACCATCGTCTGTCGAAGCAACTCATAACCAAGACGCGCGCCGCGTATCGCGGGCAAAACACAGAGTTGCGTGACATGCCCGGCCTGCGGGGCGATGATGCTTCCGAGGCAAACACCACAAACGCGTCCGGTCCTTTCATCAATCGCCACGACGGAGGCGGTGGGGGAAAACCGGCCACAGCCGGGGAACTTGATGATGTTCGCCAGAAACTGGCGCGCGCCGGGGATCGTACGATATTGGTCGTTGATTTCACTGTCGACGTGCCCTCGATAGGCAGCCGACACCAGATGAGCGATTTCCTCCTGATGCTTTTCACGCCACGGCACGAATGACACGCGAAACTCCGTGGAAGCGGGCTGCAGGGCGGAGGCGACACTGCCGCTGGCTTCCATGAAGAGGCGGTCGTACCGGCTCAGATAGCGGCTAAACGGCAGAGCCGAAACGGGCACCTGAGGCAGCATCATCAGTTGCGATTCGATGCGCCGAATGCCGGAGGACATCGCGAGCGACTGGACTATGGCGTTGAGCAGAATCAACTCAGACGACGGGCTGACATAGTCCTGGCGCAGGTAGAAGTCGCCGATGAGGGCTTTGTGTCCCTCGAAGACGTGATAGGTGTACCCAACCAGTTCATTGCCCAACTGCAAACCAAAACCAGAAAGCGATCTGGCGCCCACAAAACGGCGAAGCATATCGGCAGACGAGCGAAAGTCCCATCGGAAGCGCTGCTGCCAAATTGAAATCTCCTCGTTCAGCAGCAGTTCGATACTCTCGGCGGAAACCCGCGACAGGTCCACTATCGAGGGCAACGGCGGTTGGGGCATGGCAGCCATGGCGAGTGGCTATACCTGCAACGAAGGCAGAGCGGCTAGCGCCTCGGACCGATACGGCTGCTCGGAGGGTGCATCTTCGATCGGCCCTATGGGTCCGTGCTGCTGGAAGAAACTGGCGATATTTTCCGCGGCTTGGTGGATCCGCCTTTCGTCTTCAATAAGACTGAACCGGACGAAGCCTTCGCCCATGGGACCAAAGCCAATGCCGGGCGAGACGGCGACGTGAGCCTGCTGCATCAGGAGCTTTGCGAATTCCAGCGAGCCTAAGTGGCGGAAGGTCTCCGGAATGGGCGCCCAGACGAACATGGAGCCTTTGGGCGGTTCCACGGCCCAGCCGGCCTGGCGCAACTCGCGAATCAGAGTGTCGCGCCTGGAGTTATAAATGTCCCGAATTTTCGCAGGTGCGTCCTGACACTCGTTCAAGGCCACGACCGACGCAATCTGGATTGGCTGAAAGATACCGTAATCCAAATAGCTTTTGATCCTGGCGAGTGCCGCGATGAGCTTGCGATTTCCGAGGCAGAAGCCGACTCTCCAGCCAGCCATGTTGTAGCTCTTCGTCATCGAGTAAATTTCGACGGCGTAGTCGGCAGCGCCTTCGACCTGAAGGATGCTGGGTGGGCGGTATCCGTCGAAGCCGAGTTCGGCGTAGGCGAAATCATGAATGATGTAGGTGCCGTACTCGCGGGCCAGCGCCACGATCTCGCGCATGAACTCCATGTCCACGCAGATGGTGGTGGGATTGTGCGGGAAGGAGATCAGAATGACCTTCGGTTTTTTGGCCGACGTGCGATAGAGTTTCTTCAGTTCGCTAAGAAAGGTAGCCGCGTCGGGCATGGGCAACATGCAGGCCTCGCCCTCGGCCATGATGACGCCGTATTGATGGATCGGATAGGCCGGGTTGGGAGAAACGACAACATCGCCGGGTCCGATGATCGCGAAGAGCAGATGGGCCAGGGCGTCCTTGGCGCCTATAGTAACGATTGCTTCGGATTCGGGGTCGAGACTGACCGCGTATTGCTTGCGATAACGCTCGACGATGGCATGGCGAAGGTCGGTAATGCCGCGGGACACGGAGTAGCGATGGTTAACCGGGTTTGGGGCAACCTCAAGCAACTTATCGACGATGGGCTGCGGGGTAGCGCCGTCAGGATTTCCCATCCCCATGTCAACGACATCAATGTTGTTCGCGCGCGCTCGATCCCGGAGCTCGTTTATTACGGCAAACACATAGGGCGGAAGTTTCTTGATGCGATAAAAATCATCGCTGGGGACCGGCATATTTCCATAGTGTAAACGGGAAGAAGAATTCTAGCGCGAATTCTTAGAAAGATATGGCGGAGATGGAAGACTTTTCCAGACAGCACGGGATTCTTTATGGCTTTATTTACAAGGCAAGGGCGCTGCACGCTGGGAGGCTCGTGGCCGGCGACTCCCTCCGCACGTACAAACATTTTAGAATGTATCACTTACCAAATCCCTCCGCTTCGACAGCCCGATCGGGAGTTCTGGCAACATACGTGCTATCCCCCTAGGGGATACGTCATGTATATGGATACCTACTCGGATGACCGCAGCCAAGGTCCACTAGAAACATTGATTTTTAAGCAACTCAGCGCACTGCTCACAGGCGAGAAGATGTTGGAAAAGCGTTACCAGTCTCTGAATGGGGCCAATCCGCTGGAGAGTTCCAAGTTTGAAACTGAAGTACTTGTGCTTCATCAACGGGCGGACCGATTGCAGCGCATGATCGAAGCAATGGGATGCGGAACCTGCTCCGAATTCGGTTATGACGGCGGTCCCGTAGCAGCATAATCGACGGCCTGCTGATACCAGCCTGGCGCGACGCCGTAAGACAATGGTCACCTACGGCGGAGAATGCGCACCAGCAGATTATTCAGCATCTTTGTTCTGTCGCTTGTTGTCATCCTCTGCAGTTCTGGTTTCAGAGAACACGGACCCCAGTTATGGTATTGGCATCACAGCTATCTCGCCACCGAGGAAGCTCTGGTCTCAACCGAAAGGCTGATTGACCGGGCTTCCCGGGCCGGCTATACGGGAGTTGTCTTCTGGGACTCCAGCTTTAGCTTTCTTTCTGATTCGTTCTGGCCTCCAGAGAACGTAAACCGCCTGCGGGCTGCCCTAAGCTATGCCGCCGGGAAAGGGCTGAACGTGGTGGCCACCGCCGTTCCGTTTGGATTCTCGAACGATGCTTTGCAGGAGAATCCAAACTGGGCGGAATCTCAGCGGGTGCTCGCCTCCCGGTTCCGAGTGGATGGCACCGGCCGGAAGCTGACTCTCCTCGATGGCTTTTCCGGCCTCCAGAACGCCGGCTTCGAACTGGGGCATAGCGCATGGTTCGACCTGAACGATACAGGGGCATCGCTCGACAGGACGACGTTCCACTCGGGGCACGCCTCAGGTATTATCCGATACGCTTCCGCAAATGCACGGTTCCGTCAGCTTCTAAAACTTACACCCTGGCGCCAGTATCACGTTCGGCTGTACGTCAAAACGCAAAGCTTTCAAGGGCTTTCGCAGGTCGAGATACTCGACGCCTCGGGCCTGAACAGATTTCACCCGGTGAGCCCATTGTTAAACGCCAGTTTCCAGGCTGAGGAAAGCAGTGACTGGCATCCTTTGGACTACGCGTTCAACAGCAGAGGCGCCACTTCGGCATACCTTTATTTCGGCGTTTGGGGCGGGAGCATGGGAACCATTTGGTTCGACGACATCGGGGTGGAAGAAACGGCTCTGGTGTATGTCACGCGACGCCCGGGGACCCCGGTGAAAATGTACGATCCCGGGGACCCGGCTCACGTTTTTCAAGAAGGTAGGGACTACGACCCGATCGCGGATCCGAGAATGACCTCGACCCGAACGCCTTTCACAGACTCCTATCATCCACCGGCCGAAGTAACGCTGCCTTCCTCGACCCGTTTGAAACCGAATCAGATCGTCGCCATCGACTCCTACTCCGTGTTTCCCATCCCAGGCATTCACGATGTGGGAATGTGTCTGACGGCGCCGGGTGTTTTGGAGTGGCAGCGCCGGAACGCATATGCAATTAGGGAGGTCTTGCCACCACACGCGGGACTGCTAATGGGATACGACGAGATGCGGCAGATGAACTCGTGCGGCAGTTGCCGGGCCATGCATATGAGCGCTGGACAGCTACTGGCCTGGAGCACCGGCCACTCTGTGCAGATGTATAAATCTGTAATGCCGGGCACACAACTCTATGTCTGGAACGACATGTTCGATCCTTACCACAATGCAGTGAAGCACTACTACAACGTGGAAGGCGACCTTGCCGGCTCGTGGAAAGGCATTCCAGCAGAGGTTTCCGTGGTGAACTGGAATCTGGGAAGTTTAAAGAAATCGCTGCGCTGGTTTTCAGGGCAGAGCTTCCGCCAGCCGACGCCGCACAAGCAGATTGTTGCGGGCTACTATGACACGGGAGACGGAGCGAGCGCTGCGCGAACAGAGCTACGGGAAGCGAGCGGTGTTCCCGGCGTGGAGGGCCTGATGTACACCACGTGGAAGGACGACTATTCGCAGCTGGAGCCCTTTGCAGATGCAGCCCGCGCGAATTGGGCAAGCTACGAGGCCAGCGTGGCGAGCGGTCCGTCAGAAAGCCCGTTCCTGTGGATGCTGGTGGCCGCGTTCGTCGTGGTCGCAGCAACCGGGGTAATTTTCCTCCGAAGGCTGCGCCAGCGGTGAGGTTTATTGCTCATCCCGGAACACCCAGCTTGCCTCGGTTAATAACCGGCCCCCCAAGCTTGTGGAGCGAAGACGCTTCGGCGTCATGCGCTCGCTTTGCTGCAGATCCTGCCGGAAATCGTCCTCGATGCGCCGTGTGATTTCCTGATCGAACACGGCTAGATTTACCTCGTCGTTCAATGAGAACGAGCGATGGTCGAAATTGGTAGAACCGACGACGGTCCAATTTCCGTCGATGGTCAGCAGCTTTGCATGGATCATCGAGGACCGGTATTCGTAAAATTCCACGCCCGCCTTTACAAGCGATACGCTGAGCATCTCACTCAGCCGGCGCACGGAGTTGTAGTCGGTATCACGACCCGCTGTGAGGACCTGTACTTTCACTCCGCGTTCCCGAATGGCTCTTCTTAACGCGTGATGAACACTGCGGTCCGGGAGGAAATAGGGACTGGTGATCTGAATGGAGGATTGGGCCGATTCCAGCAGCGTCTGGAAGAGCATGCGCGCGCGTGACGTGCTGTAGCCGGCACTGCTGGTGACGACCATGGCGGTCTTATCTCCCGCAGGGCGATCTGGCGGAAACTGGGTGCCGTCGAACAGAATCCTGCCGGTGGCATCCACCCAATTTTCTGCAAACGTGGCATTCAAGCTTCTCACAACTCCGCCCTTTATCCGGAAAACAGTGTCGCGCCAGGGCAGCTTGCCCTTCTCCACCTCAATCCAATGATCGGCGAAATCAGCCCCGCCGATAAAACCAATTTCGCCATCGACGATCAAAAGCTTGCGATGCGTCCGGTGGTCGAAGTAGGGCCATTCCTTCCACGTGAGAGGGTGATACCAGGCAATCTCGCCTCCAGCGGATAGTAAGGGCTCGAAATACTTTCGCCTGGTCCCAAAGCTTCCGATGGCGTCGATCATGAGACGTACCCGGACTCCTTGCCTTGCACGGGCGGCCAAGCGCCGGACGATCTCTCGCGTCAGGTCGCCTTCCAGGAATTCGTACGCCTCCAGATTGATGCTCTTGGCAGCGGCGTCTATCGCGTTCAATTGAGCAGGATAAAACTCAAGGCCGTTCTTCAGGATTGAGATTTGCGAGTCTTTGTAGACGATTGAGTCGGTCAGGCAAGACAGGCGGTCCAGAAACTCCTGCGAATCCGTTGCCAGGGGGCGGCGATTTTGCAGCCGGAACGGACGCGCAGGTCCGAACACTTTCAAGCCAAAGCGCACCCCGTGCAGAAGCAAGGCACCAGCGCCGAAAGCGGCCAATCCCTTCGTAATTAAGTGTGGGCTTGCGGCCGGTTTTCCTTGGCGATCGGGCATCCAGTACTCCTCCGTAGACAAGATGCCAGGGTCGTCCATAATCTTTCAGAAGGCGCCAGCAGAACTGCCGAAATGGCTAATGGAAAGGGCTTAGTGGAGAGCGTTGCCGGGCTTACAACATGCGCCGGAATGGGGCGACACCGCGTATTCGAGGAGTAACAGAACAGGTTTGTGGTAATACTTTTCGGGACGATGCGTCTCCGTTAATGAAGTGTACGGTTACCCGCAACCTGCGATTTAAAGGAGAACCGATGAGAAGAATTACGAGTTTGGTACTGGGGTTGGGTTTAGTGGCCGGAATGGGAGCTTTCGCTCAGAATTCCAGCACTTCCAGCCAGAACAGCAGTTCTACGACCACTTCTGACCAAGCCTCCGGTCAGAAAATGGAGAAAAAGCACAAGCACAAGACAAAGAAGAAGGGCGACAAGACCGAAACCACTGACCAGACTACAACGACAACCAAGGCTCCGCAGTAGCAACTGCCGCACCGATACCACTGGCAGGAAGACCTAAGAAGCTCGCACAGGATAGCCCTGCGGCCCTTCTCTGGTTTAAACCCGAAAGGGCGAGGCGATTATCTCTGCTAGTAGAAGTCTGAGATTTGGGACTTGCAACATAGCCGAAATTCAGCTTAAAGAAGTCTGTAACCTATGTGCCCTCTCCGGCGACTTACGCAGTCTGCCGGAGGGGGCATTGTATTTGGGCCTGTTCCGTTACTGCTCAGCTCAGCTTCGGGTGGCGGCGGGCTCCGATGCGTGGAGCTCCTGCAAACTCCAGACGCGAATCGGGTCGCGCCGACGCGATGCGACAGCTTCAGCAGCAGCTTTCGCTCCCGCCATAGTCGTCACACAGGGCGTACGGTAAGTAACCGCATTTCGACGTATCGTCTGCTCGTCGGGGAACGACAAGCCGCTCGTCGTGTAAATAATCAAACTCAGCTTACCGGCTTTCAGCAGGTCAACGGCATTGGGCCGGCCTTCATTCACCTTGAACACAGTCTTGCAGGGAAGCCCGGCGGCCTTCAGCGCCGCAGCGGTACCCCGCGTAGCAAAAAGCTCGAAGCCGAACTGGCGGAATCGCGCGGCAACTTCGACAGCAGCCGGTTTGTCGTTGTCGTTCACGCTGATGAATAGCGAGCCACTGTCCGGGATAGGACTTCCGGCGGCGAGTTGTGCTTTTGCAAATGCCTCACCGAAGGATTCGCCGACGCCCATCACTTCGCCAGTGGAGCGCATCTCGGGACCAAGTGCCGGATCGACGCCGGGGAATTTGGCGAACGGGAAGACGGGGCTCTTAACAAAGAAATTAAAGACGGGCAGGACGCCGCTGGTGATCCCTCCCGTAAGATGGGCCAGGTCCGGAAGCTTTTTGCCGAGCATGAGACCGACGGCTACTTTCGGCAGCGGCACACCGGTGGCCTTGCTGACAAACGGGACTGTACGCGAGGCTCGTGGGTTCACTTCGAGCACGAATACTTCGCCGTTCTTGATGGCGTATTGCACGTTCATGAGGCCGACCACGTTCAGAGCGCGGGCGAGCTTCGCCGTGTAGTCCTCAATCGTTTTAAGGGCTGGCTTAGCAATGGAAAACGCCGGAAGAACGCATGAGCTGTCACCCGAATGGACTCCGGCTTCTTCGATGTGCTCCATGATCCCGGCAATCAGAACATTGTCCCCATCACAGAGTGCGTCAACGTCCACCTCCGTCGCGTCTTCCAGAAAACGGTCGATGAGCACCGGGCGCTTCACAGAGAAGCTCACCGCCTCCTGCATGTAGCGGCGGACGGTCTCTTCGTTGTAGGCGATCACCATCGCGCGACCGCCAAGCACATAGCTGGGACGCACCAGCACGGGGAAGCCGAGGCGTCGCGCAATATCGCAGGCCTCTTCCACACTGGTGGCGGCGCCGTTTGCCGGTGAGGGTATCCCTAAATCCTCCAGAAGTTTGCCGAAGAGTTTGCGGTCTTCGGCCAAATCGATGTCGGCAGGATCGGTGCCAATGATCGGCAGGCCGACCTTCTTCAAAGGCATGGCCAGATTGAGAGGCGTCTGCCCGCCAAACTGGACGATGAGGCCGTCTGCCTTTTCCGTATCGTAGATGTTCAGTACTTCTTCCTGCGTGAGCGGCTCAAAGTAAAGCCGGTCGCTGGTGTCGTAATCGGTGGAAACGGTTTCCGGATTACAGTTCACCATGATCGATTCCACGCCAAACTCCTGCAAAGCGAACGACGCATGGCAGCAGCAGTAATCGAATTCGATGCCCTGGCCAATCCGGTTGGGACCGCTGCCGAGAATCATCACTTTTTTGCGATCCGAAGGCGCGGCTTCATCTTCCGACTCATAGCTGGAGTAAAGGTACGGCGTGAAGCTTTCGAACTCGGCGGCGCAGGTATCCACACGATTGAAGACTGCTTTCACACCAAGCTTCTTGCGGGCAGCCCGCACGTCCAGGGGATCTGCGTCGATTACTCGCGCAAGTTGGCGGTCGCCTATGCCATCCCGTTTCAGCTTCCGGAACTCTTTAGCCGTAATGGAGGAGAGTTCGCGGCCGGCGAAGGACTTTTCGAGTATCACCACTTCCCACACCTGGCGTAAGAACCAGGGGTCGATGTGGGTCATCTCAAATACCTGATCAATGGTGTAGCCCTGCTGGAAGGCGAACCAGATGTAATTCAGACGGTCGGGGTTCGGCGTGATCAGGCGCTTTGCGATGAGCTTTGGATCCAGCGATTGTGAGTTGTCGGCTTTGCCGGTCTCCAGACTGCGGAGTCCCTTGCCCAGCGCCTGCTTGAAAGTCCGGCCAATGGCCATGACTTCGCCTACCGATTTCATCTGCGTATTGAGGACGGGCTCGGCGCCTGGGAATTTTTCAAACTGCCAGCGCGGAATTTTGACCACAACGTAGTCGAGCGTGGGCTCAAAACAGGCGGGCGTGGCGCGCGTAATGTCGTTTTTGATTTCGTCGAGCCGATATCCGACCGCAAGCTTCGCGGCGATTTTGGCGATAGGAAATCCCGTAGCCTTCGAAGCGAGGGCCGAACTGCGGGAGACGCGGGGGTTCATCTCGATGATGACCATGCGGCCGTCTTCGGGACTAATGGCAAACTGCACGTTGGAGCCGCCGGTGTCGACGCCAATTTCGTTCAGGCAGCGCAACGATGCATCGCGCATCAATTGGTATTCGCGGTCCGTCAGGGTCTGGGCCGGTGCGACCGTAATGGAATCGCCAGTGTGCACGCCCATCGGATCGAAGTTCTCAATGGAGCAGACAATGATAGCGTTGCCGGCAAGGTCGCGCATCACCTCCATCTCATACTCTTTCCAGCCGAGAATGCTTTCTTCGACCAGAACTTCATGGACGGGCGAAAGATCGATACCACGTTCCAGGATTTCGACCAGATCCTCCCGGTTATAAGCAATGCCGCCGCCCGTACCGCCCAGCGTGAAACTGGGGCGCAGAATAATGGGGTAACCGATACGCTCGGCAAAGGCGAGGCCGTCTTCAACATTGTTCACCAGCTGAGACTGCGTCATGTCCAGGCCGATCTTTCGCATCGCGTCCTTAAACAGGAGCCGGTCTTCAGCCTTTTTGATGGCGTCGATCTTTGCGCCAATCAATTCCACGCCGTACTCGTCGAGCACGCCTGCTTCAGCGAGTTCAACCGCAAGATTCAGCGCGGTCTGGCCGCCCACAGTGGAAAGCAGTGCGTCGGGACGTTCCTTGCGAATTACTTCGGTGGCAAACGCGAGGCTGAGCGGCTCCACGTAAGTGCGGTCGGCAAGATTCGGATCCGTCATGATCGTGGCCGGATTCGAATTGATGAGCACGACTTCGTAGCCTTCCTGGCGGAGCGCTTTGCAGGCTTGCACGCCGGAGTAGTCGAACTCGCAGGCCTGGCCGATGACGATCGGCCCCGAGCCGATGATCATGATGCGCTTTAAATCGGTACGTTTCGGCATGTTAGCGCTTCCCTTCTTTCATGATTTCGGCAAAGTCGTGGAACAGATAATGCGAGTCGTGGGGACCGGGAGCCGCTTCGGGATGATATTGCACACAGAACACAGGCTCGTTCCGGTGACGCAAGCCTTCCACCGTTCCGTCGTTGAGGTTGACATGGGTGAGTTCCACCTCGGAGTCGTGGAGCGAGTCGGGATCCACAGCGAAGCCGTGGTTTTGGGACGTAATTTCAACCTTTCCGGTGCGCTTATTGAGCACGGGGTGATTGGCGCCGTGGTGGCCGAATTTCAGCTTGTAGGTTTTGCCGCCCAGCGCCAGCCCCAGAAGCTGATGACCCAGACAGATTCCGAAAATGGGCGTCTTGCCGACGAGTTTTCTTACCTGGGTAAATTGATTGCCGAGAGCTTCCGGATCGCCGGGACCGTTCGAAAGAAAAACGCCGTCCGGCTTCAATGACAGGATGTCTTCGGCGCTGGTGGCGGCCGGAACCACGGTGACTCGGGAACCGATTTCCACAAGGTGGCGAAGGATATTGCGCTTAATGCCGAAATCGTAGGCGACGACGTGGAAGTGCGGCTTCTCGCGTGCGGGGCGCTTGTCGGAAACCGAGACCGGATCGACACCCTCGGTCCATTGATAACTTTGGGGTGTGGTGACCCCGGAAACCAGGTTTTGGCCGGCCATGGACGGGCTGCTACGGGCCGCTTTCACCAGCGCATCCGGATCCAGATCAGGGCCCACTGCAATGATGCCTCGCATGGCGCCACGATCCCGCAGAAGGCGTACTAACTTTCGAGTATCCACATCGGCGATGACGGGAATGCCGTGGTGGGCGAGCAGATCCTCCGCTTTTTCGTCGGAACGCCAGTTGCTGGCAACGGGGGACATTTCGCGGACGACAAGGCCTTCGATAGAAGGGTCGCCCGCTTCATTGTCGGCTAGATTTGCACCGTAATTACCGATTTGGGGATTTGTGAGAACGACGATCTGGCCGGCGTAGGAAGGATCGGTAAAGATCTCCTGATAACCAGTGATAGCGGTATTAAAAACAACTTCTCCGCTGCGCTGCGCGGACGCACCAAAGCTAGTTCCCTCGAAGACTGTTCCGTCTTCCAGGGCGAGAACGGCTTGCTCCAACTCTCATGCTCCTAGTAATTCTTTAAATTGTGGGGCGCTGCAAGGACTTGCAGCTTGATCGAATTGGGCCGTGCCCACAGAATGCGCACCGCTTTGGGCCGATCACTTTATTTGAGCATGATTCCTTTGAACGTTCAAGGGCAGCGGGAAAGTACAAGGAATTGACTAGAGACGATCCCCTTCGACGGCGTGTAGAGGAATTATGCCTTACAGCTAAGGCTCCGGCCAAGGCAGCGCGTCTAAGCTGATTTGCGATATTATCGCTTCAAACTGCGGGGACGCAAAACAGGATATGACGAAGATAGCCCGGCTTCTCTTTCCAGCCGATCTTTCGGAGGTGTGCAGGCAGGCGATTCCCAGTTTCGCAAAACTGGCGAAGCTGCTGGGGGCAGAGTTGACGGTGCTGCATGTAGTCGACCCGTCGGGCTTTTATTACGACGTAATGGATATGTCATATCGCAGGATGTGCGACATCGAGGCCGAGAAAGTCGCTGCTGCCCAGAGGCAGTTCGACGCGTTCGTGTCCCACCTGTCGGCCTGCATTCCCATCCGGTCAGTGCTAAGAACGGGAAGGATCGCCGATACCATCGTTTCCTACGCCCGGGAGGAGGGCTTTGACACCATTATCATTCCGACCACTCACCACAACCGCCTTTTTGCCGCGATGAAAAAGTCGCTCACCGCTAAGCTGATGGACGATTCCAACGCTGCGATCTGGACCGTGGATTCCGCTCTCGCTCACTGTGAGGCGCATTGCGGCAGCGTGGTTTGTGCACTGGCCCTACACGAAGACCGAACTCTCAACGAACCCAATAACAACATCATCGAAACAGCGAAGTACGTCGCGGGAAAACTCGGTTCGGAGTTGGTGTTCGTTCACGTACTCGAAAAAGGCGAGATGCCCGTGACCGGCGAGGACGCCACCGCCCAGATCCTGCGGCAGCTGGAAGGAATCTGCAAATCTGCGGGCGCAAAGGTGAAGTGCCGCGTGGAAAACGGCAATGTGGCGCGCGCAATCTCGGACGTAGCGTGGCAGGAAAACGCAGCAGTGCTAGTAACTGGACGCAATCGTAAGCAGGCGCTCTTTGGCGCAACACAATCGAGAGTGTTGGACATTGTCCATCTTTCCCCCTGCCCACTGATCAGCGTTGTCCGGACTCCGCGTTGACGGCAAGGCGACCAGTTCGCCGGATCCCTTCCGTCACGGCGATTGCTGAAAAAATAACCTCTATTTCCTTGTTGCACTTAGCGCAATTTCGATAGCCCCAGCAAACAGGGTCTTCCGTACCCTCTTGAGCGGAAAGCACCCTATGCTGAAACTTCAACTTACGGCTTTCGCCCTTCTGGCGATTGTTATCACGCTTACGACTACTGGTTGCAACCCGCAACCCAAACACCCTGACCAGCTTAATGATTTCGACGGAGCGACTTATGATTCGCTGACCGTGGCCCATGGCGCGCTGTTATCACTGCGGACGCGCATCTCCACGGATTACAAGCAGCATGCTCCGCAGTTCAACCAAGCCGCATCGGCATACTCCACAGCGTTCACGCTTTATTCTCAATACCGCACGAATGCCAGCAACCAAACCACGGCTGCCGGAGCGATCAACTCGCTTCTCCTGAGTATCGTGACTCTGGAAGTCTCGATTCAGAAGGAGATGCAGGTGCCTGCCCCGGTTGTGCAGCAAGCGCACCATAAGGCTGCTGCCATGCGCGCCAAAGCAGCGGCGCGAAACGTGTCGGTCTCCGACGTCCTGACGGAGCTGGAAATCGCGGCGACGATCGCCCAAACAGTTCCTGCAGCGTCCTCCTACGCCAGCTTGGCCTCGATGGTAGTCGATGCAACGGCACAGGCGCTGGCTGCCTACAATGCAGCGTCGGGTC
Source organism: Bryobacteraceae bacterium (assembly GCA_035475295.1). Taxonomy (GTDB): domain Bacteria; phylum Acidobacteriota; class Terriglobia; order Bryobacterales; family Bryobacteraceae; genus Bog-105. The sequence goes on along the minus strand of DATIMM010000165.1, from coordinate 6,517 downwards.
AGCCGATCGACCTGGCTACCATTCAGCCCATACCCGCCATTCAGTAACGCAGTTCACCGAGAGGGCTGGAGCCTGCAAGGCCTGGCCCTTCACCGGCTTGGTCACAATTCCAGATTATTGGCGTCAAATAGATAAGCAGTTCAATTCTGGAATTGAGGAGTTATTGGATGTCGATGAAAAAGATACTTACCGGCTTTGTTGGCGGTGCGCTCTGCTGTATCCCGGCGCTCGCGCAGGCACCGGCGGCGCCGGCGGCTGGCGGGGGTGATAGTGAGTTCGTCACGTTCGCTGCTCAGACGGACATGACCGAAGCCCATCTTGGCCAACTCGCACAGGAGCAGGGAGCGACACAGGAAGTAAAAGATTATGGGCAGATGCTGACCCAGGATCACACGAAAGACTACGACACCCTCACGGCAGTTGCCGGCAAAATAGGGGCCGAGGTTCCGAAGGGAATTGACGCCGCCCACAACAAAATGATCGATCCGATGGCCAAATTAAAGGGCAAGGCATTTGACCGCAGATTCCTGCAGGCGATGGTGAAGGGCCACGAAGAGGCAATCGCGAAATACAAAAAGGAGGCTGACAGCGGAGAGAATGCCGCATTGAAGTCATACGCCACCTCAACGCTTCCCGCCCTGCAAACCCACCTCGAAAAGGCGCAGGACTTGCTGAAACCCGCCGGACACAAAAAGGCCGCTACTATGTAGCTTCTATCTCGCAGCTAGAGGAATACACTATTTCTTCTAGCTGCCCTCTCCTGGATATCCCGCCTCAGAAACTCCATCTGTACCCACAAGGCTGATCGCCAGCCCGCGTAGCTCAATGCGGTCAAATAGAGTTTAGATACATGCTGAATCAGGTGATTCATTGGATACAGATGATAGGAGCCGTAGTAGATGGGCTCCTGCTTCTTCGAGTCCTGACACTGAAACTCCACCGCATTTACGCGTTTTTGACGCTTTTTTGTGTCGTCGAGTTCATATTCGACATCGCCGACTGGTCCCTTGGATGGGATTCCCGTGCCACAGAGCGCATCTTTTTCTATTCGCTCTTCCTGTATGCCCTGTTGTTCCCTTTGATGGCCTGGGACGTCTTTGAAGAGCTTCCGAAACAGATTCTGAGACTCCGACGCGCATTCGGAGTAAGACTGGTCACCGGGGTCTTTGTCAGCGCACTCTTCGGATTGCTGGTCTATGCGACGTTTGATGATCGGGAAGTCAATGGGACATCGGTCGTATCTGAGATGACCGGAATGGTGCTTTGGACCGGCTCCACCTCGGCTGGTCTTGCGTTTGTGTGGTCGTTGTACCGCCTGCTTCGCAAACAAAAGATTCAAACGCCTCACAATACGTCGGTCTGGGCAAAATTCTATCTACTGAGCCTGCTGAGTTCGGTCATTTACTTTGCACTTTTATTCTTCACTTCCTCGATCACGGAACTGCAGCGGAACATCATAGCCATCGGATTTCTGGGATTCGATCTGGGCCTGACGGGGTGGTGCATTGCGCGCCTCCGGGCACTGCCTTCGCAAAATACGCCCGCAACTGAAACGGCGGACGCCTAGCCGCGGCAGGCTAACGAGGCACTCGGGATTGTTCTCCGGATATCTGAACGGTCCACTGCTTTCCGTCGGGAGACTGCGCGCTCTCAAAATGAATGTGGTTTTTGTCCAGGAATACATTGGTGCTCCGGAAGTAGGTTATATTTCCGCCCTCCTGGCGGCGGCTGGTAAATGTCCAGCGATTTCCGGCAACTTCGAGGCTGTCCAAACCAGTGGCGCGCCCTTCCGGCAGGATGGATTGAGTATGGTAACGGCCAGGCGAACCGGCCGGAATAAAGACCCGCAACGCAGTTGGCTTGTTATCGATGGTTTGCTCACACGCGAAGTAAATCCCTAGAGCTACGCACCGGTTCACCAGCCGGTACGGCTTCGCGGCCGGCGTTCCGGACTCCGTTCGCGTCACCTGCCAGGTTCCTTCATACTGCTGCAATGGGGCAAAGGCTGGATTCACGGCCGGGGCAGCGAAGCTCAAGGTAGCGGTCGTGAAAACCAAGACCAGCCACAAGCGGGATCTTCGGACATTGGGCAAAAATGGGATCACGTCCTTAACGTAGCGCAAGGCTCCCCGATACTGCCGAAATTTCCTCGGCCGATCAGTCGACCGCAGCTGACAGGCGAGAAATAGAAAAGGGCGGCAACTTTCAAAGTCGCCGCCCTCTTATGAAAGATGATGCCGGTGAGTTAAGCTTTGCGCCCGCGCAGCCCTAAGAGCGACAGAGTCCCCAGACCCAGCGCGAGGCAGGCCCATGTAGCAGGCTCCGGTGCATCTGGAGGATCAATGTATGCCAAATTATCGAATTCGAAACCAGTCTCGGGTCCGTTCTGGAAAGAGATGGAAGAAAATTTAGTCCCGTTTTGGCCGAAAATGTTGACGTAAGTAAAGAGTTCTTTAGAATCCAGGCCGTTGACCGGGTTTCCACAATAGGCATTGGCGGAACTACAGCCACCTAACGACTTCACCAAGTCACTTCCAGTAAGGGTGAGAACCGCATCCTTACCGCTGTACAGCGTTACCGTGTTCTGCGCGTCGGCCGCAGACCACCAAAATCCCACATACGAGGCCGGACCTCCAAAGGTCAGCGTTGCGTTCGAATTGCCCGGGTAACCAACTACGCCATACTTCGAATGGCCTGTAGCACCACCAAACTGGCCGGAGTTCTCCGCTGCTAATCCGTTGAACTCACCAATTCCAGGAACGGCCACGGCCGCGGAGCTGTACCCACGCTGCAAGTTATTAAACGAAAAATCAGTTGTGCCCGCCACCTGTGTATTCTGCACACCAGCTGCGCTGAAATTGACCAGTGTGGAGGCTGCCCCAAATTGGGCGAGACCGAAAGCGAGAAGTGTTGATAAGAATAAATATTTTTTCATTTTTCGTTATATATAACTGGCTGACTACATTCTAGGGTAAATCCTACCCCCGGGCAATAGTCCCAACGGGTAGAGGGTAATGGGTCCTGTTACGTTTCGCAGAGTAGTACCGTACATCACCAGGACTGTTCCGCAATCTCGGTGAGTTCCGCCGCCGTGAGTTTAATGGGATTACCTTTCATGCTGCTTGCCTTCTGAGCCTTCTCCACCAGATCCGGGATTTGCTCCCGCCGCAGTCCATGCTTCCGCAAAGAGGCAATTCCAAGTTGGCTGCAGAGCGACGCCGTCCAGCAGGCCGCGTTCTCTGCCTGTGCTTCCGGGTTTCCACTCAGAACGCTGGCTATCTCTTCATATTTACGGAGAGCCGCATGGTCCGGCGCGCGCCTGCGTAAAGCGCGGATATTCCCACCGATGCCATGAGGAAGCACAGCCGCGCAAAGCGCCCCGTGCGGGGCGTGCAGCATACCGCCGAGGGGGGCGGCAAAGCCGTGGATGACGCCAAGTGCTGCATTCGCCAGCGAAAGGCCGCCGAGCAGGCTGGCAAACGACATGGATTCGCGAGCCGGCCGGTTACTGCCATCCTGCCAAGCCGTAGTCAGGGAGGCAGCGATTCGTTTCATGCCTTCCAGGCAGAAAACGTCGGTAAGTGGATTGGCCCGCACAGAAACGAAGGGCTCGATCACCTGGGTGAGCGCGTCCAGGCCGGTGTTCGCCGTGATCTCGCGAGGCAAGTCGAGCGTGAGGTCGGGGTCGATCAGAGCGACTTTCGCGAGCATAAGCGGGCTCCGGAGGCTGGCTTTCATGCCGTTTTCCGGCGAACCGAGGACGGCGTTGCGCGTCACCTCGGAGCCTGTCCCGGCGGTGGTTGGAACCGCTATAAATGGGAGGGGAGAACGCTCGAAGGGTTGACCTCGCCCGATAACCTCCAGGTAATCGAGCGGCTCGCCAGAGTTGGGGGCAAGAGCCGCGATTGCTTTGCCCGCATCAATGACGCTTCCGCCGCCAAAGCTGATGACGAACTCGCAGGCTTCGCGACAGGCCTGGACTCCGCGTCGCACCAGATCAAGCGTCGGTTCGCTTTCCGCAGGGAAAACGACCGCCTCAAAGCCGTGCCTCCGTAGGTTCTCCTGAAGGGGCCGGGCGCGTTCCGTGGCGCGGCCTGTCACCAGGAGCGCACGACGGCCGAATTCACGGGCGATTTGCGGCAATTCCGCACTTCTACCAGGGCCAAAAACGATGCGCGTGGCCGTGGCAAATTCCCATTCCATAGTCCGATTTTGAACCATTACACGCCTGCCGGATCGGCGGCCAGACGATTGCAGGATTGGGACGGCCCTGGCGGGCGGGATCGGAACAGCCGCAGGCGCCTTTACTGTTACTCTTCAATACCGCTACACTGGGATTTCACTACAAGGAGATTTTTATGGCAGCTACTACCGCATCGAGCAAGGATCCGCACGCCGCTTCCCCGAAACTGGAGCAGAAAAACAATATTTACGAGGCTGAATATTTGGGCAGCGGCACGTTTCGTATCGTCAAACCGAAGCGCAAGGATCAGAAGCGGCGTCAGTCCGCGCTGAAGGGCACCACTCGCGGATCTCGCAAGTAAGCCGCCAGGATACTTCTAAGTCGACTGGATCATTGGCGCACGGACTGACCCTGTCCGGGCGCCTTTTGTGTTTCCCCCTGCGCACCCGCTAGATAGTCTGGGTCACTTTGCTGAGTGTGCGCGGCCTGTCCGGGTCGAGATGTTTTACCTCCGCTAAAGAGGCCGCAAAGAGTTGCGCAGGGACAATATACGGGATCGGCGTGTAGACATCTTCCGGTAGGCTTTGGTGTGTCAAGTCACTGGGGATGGTGAGCACCTGGTGCCGCCCGTCTTTCGCTGGCGCAGCACCAGCGTTTCCACGGTCAGTGATCAGCAACGTCTGCGCCTTCAGAGATTCCAGCTTGGTCAGCAGTTCTTGAGTCGACTTCCACGTGACGCCTGCAGGACCGAACACAAACGCCGGAAACGATTCCTCCAACATGGCAATTGGCCCGTGAAGAAGATCGGCGGAGGAGAAGCGCTCTGCCACCACGTAGCAGGTTTCCATCAGCTTCAACGCGAATTCAAACGAATTGGCGTAGTTCAATCCCCGTCCGATACAAACGGCATGGCGCATAAAGCAGTAACGCTCAGCGCGGGCGGAAATTTCGCTCTCCAATTCCAGTGCCGCCGCCGCATGTTGAGCTAGGCGCCGCAGATCGTCGCGTTTGAGAGGTGCGCCCATTGCGTACGCAAGCAAGTACATGGAAAGAAGCTGGCCCGTGTAGGTCTTCGTTGCGGCTACGCTCTTCTCCTTCCCTGCCCTGACTAAAAACACATGTTCAGCGAGACGGGCCAGAGCGCTTTCACTCTCGTTAGTGATGCCGATCGTAAAAGCACCGGATGATTTTGCCTGCTCCAGGACAAGGTTGGTATCCGTGGATTCACCCGATTGCGAGATCGCAGCCACCACAGCGTTTTTGAGCTGTACTTTGGAGTGATAAAGAGTGGTGACCGACGGGGCGGCGAGGGAAACCGGGATACCGGTTAGGATTTCGAGCAGGTAACGGCCAAACTGGGCGGCGTTATCGGAGGTTCCGCGTGCGGCCAACATAATGAACGGCGCAGGATGACGCTCGAAGTGACGCCGAAGCTCTTCGGTGTGCTCCCATTCGGCTTCCAGAGTACGTTCAATCGCGGCAGGCTGCTCCCGGATCTCATCACGCATGGTGGACATGGTGTGAAGATAGCATCCGCGATCCGTCCATTTCTGCCCGCGCGTTTGGTTAAGGGTGCCGCGTTCGTTCAGGACGCAGTTGAACGAAAAAAGGTGCGGGCATATCCCGCGTATTCGTCCATGCCCATATCTGCCGCATCATACAGCGAAATGCTTCCAAAGCCCGCTCTGGACAAAGCATCGTAAACAGCATCGATGTCGTGACATGTTTGACGCAGCGTGAAATCGCTTCGCTTCCAATTCTGCTCCACAGAACTGAAAACGGTGACCTCACACACTCCCAACCGCCGCCCCTCGTCGTAATGCGACCGCGTAACCCATACGGTGTCGGAATCGACAAGCGCATCGGTTTGGTTCCACTGCGCTAAAAAGGCGTCTTCCCGATTCAGATCGAAAAGAAATAGAGCACCAGGGTTTAGATGCTCTCGAACCCGTAGGAAAGCAGAATGAAGTGATGGCACATCGGGAAGATGATTGAGGCTTTCAAAAATCGAGTAAGCGCCGTCGAATTTGCGGGCAATCGAGAACGAGCGCACATCGGCCAGAGTGAAGTCTACTCCTGGAGCATTTTTCCGCGCATAGGCGAGCATGGCTGCCGAGGCATCCATGCCGGCTACGGAAAAGCCATGGCGCTTTACCAGAGCGGTGAACTTTCCGGTCCCGCAGCAGACGTCGAGAAGGCTTGCCCCTTTTGGTAAGCACGAGAACAACAGATGGTCCACGACCGGAAACACCTGGTTGTGGTATTCTGCGCCCCAGTACCGGTCGTAGATCGCAGCGAATGGATCGTATTCCGTGTTGCGTTCGTTCACGACAT
>DATIMM010000164.1:0-20506 GCA_035475295.1 Bryobacteraceae bacterium | reverse complement strand
GGCCGCAGAGAGCGCACCTGTAGGGCAGAATAATCCAGCGGAAAGCTCTTTCGAAGGCATTTCGGCGGCCGACATTTCTAAACTCAATAGACCGGCAATGAGGGCAGTGTACCGAGAACATAGCGACCATAGGTCGATTCATCATTCGGCGGGCCCCTCTGTGGATGATGTATTCGTTGGTTCTCCGAACCCGCGCCCTGGCAATTTCCCCGCAAACTGTGGAACTCGCCAGGTGCTTCCGATCTGGTGTGTGGGAGGCGTGCGCGGCGACTTCCTTTTCTGGAGCGCTGCATCGCGAGCTGCTGCACAGTTATGCGCGTGCAGACGCATCTCCTCCTCGGTAAAGGTCGTCGCGCATTTTTGCTCGCCTTCGCCAGCGCGCTCTAGAAGTCCCCGGCACAATAAGGGGAGTTCCTGCACTCGGATGCCATATTTCCGTATGAGACCAAGATCCGCTCTGACCGTGTACTCGGTCCGAACTCGACCGGCGGCCGCGCCTTCAAATGCAAACACCCGGAATTCCCTGTCTTGACTGAATCCTATGAGATTGAACTGCATCTTTAATGCTCCCATGGAAATTTTCTTCCCAGCTTCGGAGGGTTACCCGTTACCCCTCGAGAGCGGGATCCTCTTCGCAGACTCTGGGTCGACCAACAATTTCAAGCGGCTCGCTAATGCCTTTCCCAGCTTCATCTCCTCGGAGTTAGACCTATAGCCGGGCATTTTAGGATCGATGAACTCTCTGCGAAATAGCTGGTCTGATACCAGAGTGGTCAGCAGCTCCAGTTCTTGAAACGTGAGATTGAGGGTGATGAGTGTCATCCGATCCATGTATTTTCTTTGCCGCCTAGTTGCCTGAATCGTCCGCAATCGCGCAGATCATGGCTTCCGTCGTCAGCATGAGAGAGGCGATGGACGAAGCATTCTGAAGAGCCGTGCGCGTCACCTTCGTGGGATCGATGACGCCAGCTTTCACCAGGTCTTCGTATTGGCCGGTAGAAGCATTGAACCCGAAGTTCTGATCGTTGTTCGTCTTGATCTTCTCGACGACGATGGCGCCTTCGATCCCACCATTGAGAACGATCTGTCGGACGGGCTCTTCGCAAGCGCGGCGTACGACGGTGACGCCGAACTGCTCGTCGCCTTCGAGTTTCAACTTCTCGAGGGCGATCGACGCACGCAACAACGCAACACCACCGCCTGGAACGATGCCTTCCTCAACCGCCGCGCGAGTGGCATGTAAAGCATCCTCGACACGCGCCTTTTTCTCCTTCATCTCGGCCTCAGTCGCGGCGCCGACTTTGATGATCGCCACGCCACCGGCCAGCTTCGCCAGCCTTTCCTGCAGCTTCTCGCGATCGTAATCCGAGGTGGTCTCCTCCACTTGTGTCCGGAGTTGCTTGATCCGGCCCTCGATGTTCCTCGGCGTTCCAGCGCCGTCGATGAGGGTGGTGTTGTCCTTATCTACCGTGACGCGTTTGGCGCGGCCCAGATCGTCCAACTGAACACCTTCGAGCTTGATACCGGTCTCTTCCATAATGGCTTTTCCGCCAGTCAGGATCGAAATATCTTCCAGCATCGCCTTGCGGCGGTCGCCGAAGCCGGGCGCCTTCACCGCACACACATTGATCGTTCCTCGCAGCTTATTGACTACGAGCGTGGCCAGAGCTTCGCCCTCGACATCCTCACAGATCACTAATAGTGGCTTACCTGCGCGAGCGATTTGCTCGAGAATTGGAAGCAAGTCCTTCATGCTCGCAATCTTCTTTTCGTGGATCAGAATATAGGGATCTTCGAGAACACATTCCATTCGTTCCTGGTCGCTGACAAAGTACGGTGAGAGATAACCGCGATCGAATTGCATACCGTCCACGGTCTCAAGCTCGGTGGTCATAGTTTTGGATTCCTCGACCGTGATCACGCCGTCCTTGCCGACCTTCTTCATCGCTTCGGCGATAACGTCGCCGATAGTGGAATCACTATTGGCGGAAATGCTGCCGACCTGCGCGATCATGTCGCCGGAAACGGGCTTGGAGAGCTTCTTGATTTCTTCAACAGCCACTTCGACGGCCTTATCGATACCACGCTTGATGGCCATCGGGTTCGCGCCCGCCGTGACCGCCTTGACGCCCTCGCGGAAAATCGCCTGCGCCAGAATGGTGGCCGTGGTGGTCCCGTCACCGGCAACGTCAGACGTCTTCGACGCAACCTCACGCACCATCTGGGCGCCCATATTCTCGAGCGGGTCCTTCAGTTCGATCTCTTTCGCCACCGTGACACCGTCTTTGGTGATCGTGGGCGCACCGAACTTCTTGTCGAGAACTACATTGCGCCCCCTGGGGCCGAGGGTCACCTTCACTGCGTCGGCGAGCTGGTTGACGCCGCGCAGGATCGCCTGGCGGGACTCGTCACGATAAATAATCTGTTTTGCCATTGATGGGTTCCTTATGAGTCGAAATTTGAATTAGCCGGCGTTCTTTGCGGACTTGGCGCCCGAGCTGAGAACGCCGAGGACATCGTCCTCGCGCATGATGATGTACTCAGTGCCGTCCAGCTTGGTCTCGCTGCCGGAGTACTTCCCAAACAGGATGCGGTCGCCGACTTGGACGTCGAGAGCGACCAGTTCGCCATTGTCAAGTCTCTTGCCACGGCCGAGGGCAATCACTTCGCCTTCCTGCGGCTTCTCCTTGGCAGAATCGGGAATGACGATCCCGTTGCGCGTGGTTTCTTGTTCCTCGATCCGCTTCACCAGGATGCGGTCGTATAGGGGTCGGATATTCATGATGTTGTGAGCCTCGATTAATTTTTGGTCGTCAATGCGCGGTCCGCGATGGAAGGAATGGAGAGCCTTGAGGACCTCTTCCAATGAACCCAAGCCCAGATCACGCTGCTCACACTGCAGGCGACTGCAAACGACAAAGACCAATTCCCAATCGGGCGTGAGCTGAGCAACACCGCCGGACTGAAGATGAAAGCTATCGCAAGCAGAGCGACTGTTACCGTGTAGTCGTGACCGGTGGACTTTAGATGTGAATCAAACAAGGCAACCTCCTCGGTTGTGGAAGAGAGATCTAAGAGGAGGGGATCAAATCGCCTGACTTAGTTCAAGCGACTTGCAGGCCAGCAGAAGCGCCCGCCCATTAACCAATATAAGTTAAGTTACTTTACTTGTCAAGCCATAACTGCAATAGTGGTGGAGGTTGCTTCACTTGTGTCAGTTAATTTCAAGGGACTGGGGACTTCAGTGGATGTCCCGCTAGTGATCAAGCATCGCCTGAAGGAGCTGGGCCTTGACCAGAAGGATCTGGCTGCGGCTGCCCAAGTCACCGAATCCTACATTTCACAATTGCTGGCGCGAAAGAAGGCTCCTCCAGCGTCCAGCCGCACCGACATCTATGAGAAAATGGGCCGGTTCTTGAAGCTCCCGAACGATGAACTTTCGAAGCTGGCCGACCTGCAGCGGCAGGAAGAGTTAAGGAAGAAGATAGCAGAGCCACCAAGGCCCTTGTTCGAAGAATTTAGAGAACTGATTCTCCGCAAATGTAGCCCCGAGAAGCCACAGGAAATACGCCGAATTTTTGAGAAGGAGCCATTCGGCGAACTCGAGCGTCTGATCACCCAAAAGCTTCTGGACGTAGCGAAGAAAATCGCCAAGGAGGAATTGGAAAGTGAAGACTGGCTCCGTCTGATAGCGCAACTCAGCGACCGGAGTTATGAGCAGACGCGGGTAGCGATCCTGGAGTTTCTCGATACGGATGTCTTCCATGTCTCGGTTGAAAACTGCGTCTCGTTTCTGGATCCGCTGATCGAGTCCTGGGATATTGACCTGCAGACTTTCGGCATGGAAATTGTCTTGAACCGCAGACTGGCCGTTGGCCGTCCCAAACGATTTGAATTCGTCGAGAGAGAACCCGAACAGGTTTTTGGTATAGAGCCAGGACTGGAAGAGTTTCTGAGAGATAGGTCCTTAGGCGGCGATGCCACCGAAGAGGAAATCGAGTTTCTGCGGAGGCTGAGGTTCAGGGGGAAACGGCCGGCTCCGATCTATTATTACCGGGAACTCCAAAATCTGCGAGACCCGCTACATTTCCGAATCGATTGAGCCGGATTGAGAAATTACAGCCACGTCCATGAAAGAAAGTTTTAAACCCCGCAAAATTGCTTTTGTCGGCGACTACCTGCCACGAAAGTGCGGCATTGCCACATTCACGTCAGACCTGCTGGCGGCGGTAGCAACCGCCCATCCGCAAAGCCAGTGTCTCTCCGTATCGGTTAACGATATTCAAGATGGATACGAGTACCCCGAAGAAGTGCGCTTCGAGATCGAGGAGCAGGACCTTTCCTCCTATCTACGTGCCGCCGACTTCCTCAATATCAGCAATGTGGATATCGTCTGCCTCCAGCACGAGTTTGGCATTTTCGGCGGCCCCGCCGGCGGTCACATTCTGGCATTCCTGCGTGAATTGAGGATGCCCGTGGTCACCACGCTGCATACGGTCTTGCGCGAGCCAAGAACAGACCAACGACGCGTGATGCAGGAGTTGATCACGCTTTCGACGCGGCTGGTGGTGATGGCGGAGCGCGGGCGGCAGATGCTAGAAGAGATTTACCATGCCCCGCTGGCCAAAATCGATCTGATCCCACACGGCATTCCCGACGTCGGGTTCGTGGATCCGACTTATTTCAAGGACCAGTTCGGTGTAGAAGGCCGGGTGGTGCTCCTCACGTTTGGGCTACTCTCGCCGAACAAGGGAATCGAATACGCACTCAACGCCCTGCCGGATATTCTGGCGGAGTTTCCGGATGTTGTTTACATTGTCCTGGGTGGCACCCATCCCAACGAACTGCGCGAACATGGCGAAGCATACCGGCTAAGCCTTGAAATCCTTGCCAAGAAGAACAGGATAGAGAAAAACGTCGTCTTTTACAACCGGTTCGTGGACCTCGAGAACTTGAAGGAATTCATCGGCGCCGCGGACCTCTACATTACGCCCTATCTCAACGAAGCGCAGATCACGTCGGGAACGCTGGCCTATACTTTCGGCTCGGGGAAAGCGGTAGTTTCCACGCCGTACTGGCACGCGGCGGAACTATTAGCGGAAGACCGCGGCGTATTAGTGCCGTTTGCTGATGCTCCGGCCATAGCGCGCGAGGTGATCGGCTTGCTGCGTGATGACACACGCCGGCACGGTATGCGCAAGAACGCTTACCGGATTGGGCGCGACATGATCTGGAGCAACGTCGCGCAGCTATACATGCGTTCGTTCGAATTATCGCGGTTGGAAGGAGCGGCGCTCTCCCGGAAATCTCTTCTTACGAAGACACTCGATCAAAGACCGCGGGAGCTGCCGGAATTGAAGTTGGATCATCTTTCGCAGATGACCGATTCAACCGGTGTTCTCCAACATGCCGTTTTCAGCGTCCCGAATTTTTCCGAAGGATACTGCACTGACGACAATGCGCGCGCGTTTATCCTGACCGTGCTGCTGGATGAATTGGGAGAGGACCAGGAACGCGGGAGGGCCGTGGCCAATACTTGCGGAGCCTTTCTTCATCACGCGTTCGACACAAAGAGGAATCGGTTCCACAATTTCATGAGCTTTGACCGGCGCTGGCTCGATGAGCAAGGCTCGGAGGACTGTCACGGGCGAGCGCTCTGGGCGCTGGGCATAGGCGTCGGACGTTCTCCCTTCCGAAGCTTTCAGATGATGGCCGGACAGCTCTTCGCGTTGGCTCTACCGGCTGTGACGGAGTTCACTTCGCCCCGCGCCTGGGCGTTTAGCCTGATCGGCATTCACGAATACCTGCGCCGGTTGAGCGGCGACAGCATGGTCAACCAAACGCGCGAGAGTCTCACCTCCCGGCTGGTGGAACTTTTCGAAAAGAATTCCCGGCCTGACTGGCGCTGGTTTGAAAAGGAACTGTCGTACGACAACGCAAAACTCGCGCACGCCCTGATTCTGAGCGGACGGGCAACCGGACAACAGGCCGTGTATGAGCGAGGACTGCAGGCGCTGCGCTGGCTGACGGAATTGCAGATGTCGGAGAAGGGTCACTTTCGACCGATTGGCAGCAACGGATTTTATCGCCGTGGCGGGACGCGTGCCAACTTCGACCAGCAGCCCATTGAAGCACAGGCGACGGTATCAGCGTGTCTCGAAGCCTATCGCGCCACATCAGATGTGTGGTGGTATGAACAGGCGCAACGCGCCTTTGATTGGTTTATCGGCTGGAACGATCTCGGTTTGGAACTCTACTCTGCTGAAACAGGCGGCTGCCGCGATGGGTTGCACGTGGATCGGGTGAATGGGAACCAGGGGGCGGAATCCACTTTGGCTTTTTTACTATCTTTGGCGGAAATGCGGCTCGCGCAGAATATGCTTACAAGTTTCAAGCAACCAATCGTCGTTGAAGAGTAAGTGTAATCATGTCAATCGACGTCAAACGCCAGGCCACCCTCCTGAAGCCCGATCAATCACGCGTTCTTCTGCGGCCATTTCACCCCGGGGATCCGCAGCGGATCGGCAGGATCGTTGCGAGAGTCATGGCGCTCCCCGAAGACCGGGTTGAGCCCCTACTGAACGAAGTCTGCGTCGAATTCTCCCAACGTCATGCGCAAATCCGCAAACTCTTTCTGGAACGATTTGAGCAAGTCCGCGAGCTCGTGCTGACGGATGGAGAGATCTCCGAGCAAAGGCGGCTGTTGATCGGCTCCTATTTCCTGGCCGAATACTCTTTAGAATCCGCTGCGCTGTTCAATCCCTCCATCGTTCCAGACCCGGATCAAACCGGGTTGCCACCCGGCGCTTTGCGATTCATTCTCAGCTTGCGCGCCACCGGGGAGGGGCACATTTCTTCCATCACTTTTCGAAGCGGTATCATCTACCCCGATCATCGGATCGAGGTATTCACCGCCGCCGGCTTCCTTACCGAGCCGCGCCAAGTTCCAAACCCGCTGTATGAGAAACCTCAGTTCACGAAAAAACTCTCTGAACTGGGATTGCTCAGCGAATTCACCGGACGGGTCATCGATAAGCTTGGCGAGCTGTTTGCACTCGAAGAGCTCCGGACCAGTCTCGAAGCCGAATTGCAGAAGTACCGATCGTCTGATACAGCAGTTTGTCAAGACGCCGCACATGGCATTTGGATGCTTGCCCGGTCCAACTACGAAGTTCAGTTTCAGCCCAAACAGTCGCTCTCCGAACGCATCATCTTTCCAGCCACGCCCTCGCAACGAAATGGTGTGGAAGACGCACGGTTCGTTTGCTTCGCAAACGATGACGGCACGCAGGTCTACTACGCTACCTTCACCGCGTTCGATGGCAAGGTGATCATGCCGCAATTGGTCCAGACATCGGACTTCCTTCTTTTTCGATTCATCACCCTGAATGGTCCTGCCGCCGAAAACAAAGGGATGGCGCTGTTCCCGCGTAAAATTAACGGTCTCTACGCGATGCTCTCCCGCCAGGACAACGAGAACATCTATGTCATGTTTTCCGATAGTGTTTACTTCTGGTACGACCGTACGGTGCTGCTGAAACCCATCTTTCCTTGGGAACTGGTCCAGCTTGGCAACTGTGGATCCCCTATTGAAACCGACGCAGGCTGGCTGGTCCTGAGCCACGGCGTTGGTCCCATGCGGAAGTACTGCATCGGCGCGTTCCTGCTCGACCGCGACGATCCCACCAGAGTAATTGGCCGTCTTCGCGAGCCTTTGCTCAAACCCAATGAGAACGAACGGGAAGGCTATGTTCCCAACGTCGTTTATACGTGCGGCGCTCTTCTCCACAACAGCGAACTGATCATCCCTTATGGTCTGGCGGATCACGCGACTGGTTTCGCTACCGTCCCACTCAATGAAGTGCTGGCCGCCATGGATTAGGAAGATCGTTCCACAACATGAGAACTCCCAATAAAAGGGTGGCTGTCCTGTCGCCGGTGGCCTGGCGAACGCCTCCCCGGCAATACGGCGCCTGGGAAACGGTGGCTAGCAACATCGCCGAAGGACTCGTGGCTCGTGGCTGGGAAGTAACCTTGTTCGCGAGCGGCGATTCGGTGACCCGCGCTCATCTGCATTCTGTAGTGGACCAGGGTTATGAAGAGGATCGCGCCGCCGATCCCAAAGTAGCCGAATACCTTCACATTTCTGAGGTGTTCGAGCACGCCGCCGAGTTTGACCTCATCCACAGCCACTATGACTTCATGGCTTTGACTTACACCAGGCTGGTCAAGACACCGGTTCTTACCACCATCCACGGGTTCTCGTCGCCTAAAATCATGCCCGTCTATGAGAAGTATCGTGATGGATATTTTGTCTCCATCAGCGACTCCGATCGCGCGCCGGAATTGAATTACCTCGCGACAGTCTACAACGGGATCGATCTCTCGTTGTACCCTCTTCAGGCCTCCGGCGGCGATGACTTGATCTTTCTTGGCCGTATTCACCCGGACAAGGGCGTTCATCTGGCGATTGAGGTTGCTCACCGGAGCGGCCGACGCTTGATCATCGCCGGCATTATCCAGGATGAATCCTACTTCCGGCACGAAGTAGAACCACACGTGGATGATCAAAAGGTCTGTTATATCGGGCCGGTGGGTATAGCCGAAAAAAATGCACTATTCGCACGTGCCTATGCGTTAATCCATCTGAACACGGTCCCGGAACGGTTCGGACTGGTCCTGGCTGAAGCGAATGCGGCGGGCGTGCCTGTCATAGCCATGGATCTGGGCTCCTGCCGTGAGGTGATCAAAGACGGCAAGACGGGATTTCTGGTCACTGACGTGAACGAGGCCGTGCAAGCGCTGGAACGCCTCGCCGAAATCGATCGCAGCGCCTGCCGGCAGCGGGTCCAGCAATGCTTCTCTGTCGAAACCATGGTGAAGGCGTACGAGCGGGTTTACTCGATGATTTTTGATCTGGAAGAGAAGAGACAGTCATGAAGCCGGACATTGTCAGGCGATATGGCCACAACCCTATCCTTACCAAAGCGGAGATTCCTTACGCAGTGGAAACCGTTCACAACGCGGCGGTGGTGAAGCATGAGGACGAATACATTATGCTCTTCCGTTCCCATCTCCGCACGGGCCGGTCCATCATTGGCTTGGCACGCAGCCCCGACGGATTCCACTTCACCGCCGATCCAGAACCGTTTCTGGTTCCTGCGCGGGAAGGCTCGTTTGCCGCCTATGAAGAGTTCGGCGTGGAAGATCCACGCGTGACCTGGCTCGAAGGCGAGTACATCATCACCTACAGCGCCTATTCCCGCAATGGAGTGCGGATCGCTCTAGCCAAGACGAAGGACTTCAGGCACGTGGAAAAAGTCTCGCTCATCACGGAGGCGGACTATCGGAACGTGGTGATCTTTCCCGAAAAATTTGACGGACTGTATGCGCGGCTTGACCGTCCTCATTCGGAAATCTCCCGCTGGTCAATCTGGATTTCCTATTCTCCGGATCTACGTTTTTGGGGCGAATCCGAGCTCATCATGAAGCCTGAGCCATATCACTGGGACGAGATGAAGATCGGGCCCGGCGCGCCGCCGATCAAAACGGATCGGGGATGGCTTTCTATTTACCACGGAGTTTTCCAAACGATGGATGGATCGGTCTACCGTTTGGGCGTTGCTCTTCACGACCTGCTGAACCCGGCGAAGGTCATCGGCGTAGGGGATTCGTGGATCTTGCAGCCGGAAGATCCCTGGGAAATAACTGGATATGTCCACAACGTGGTGTTCACTTGCGGAGCCGTTCCCGAGTCCGATGGAACCGTGAAGATCTATTGGGGTGGCGCAGATACGGTAATGTGCGTTGGCGAGGCGAATATCTCGGATCTGGTGGACCTGTGCGTGGAGCACGGCAGGTCGGCCAAATAGGCAACCTGTAACACTAGCCAGCAGAAGAAGCCAGCACGCGCCCAAAGATCCTGCCTTGTCGTTTTAGGGTTTACTGATCAGAAAAACGGGAAGCTTTACGGATTGTGCTTGGATAACGCGCCACTCGGGAACAATCCGTTATCGTGGAGCATATTTGGCGTTATCGGACAGTAAAAAATGAACCTTTTCAGGGCGGTTCTTCATGGCCAGATTGAAGGAGTTTGGGAATCGAGGAATGCTTGCGATAGCGCAAAGCATTCCTCCCGCGATCAAGCGGCCACTAGCGGACTGAAGTAAACGTCATCCAGTGAGTGTCGACTTCGCCGAGTAGGATATCGCCCAAATACAACTCGTACAGTTGTTCCTCCACCTCCAAAAGGCCAATCCGCTCATGACTCAAGACTCCGCTGATAAATATGTACTTCCCTTCCAGCTTGATGTCTCCGTCCTTCCTTACCTTGCGGACAACGAACTGCTCGCTATATTCGTGCCCAGGCAGTTCCTTGGGGTATAAACGCGTGCTGGCAACGTATAACGAGTCAGGCGTCGCAAAGGCCAACGCTTCGTGCGGCCGCTCCTTGTTGAAGCACCGCCGAAATTCGTCGAAGCGCGCTTGCTGTTCTCTCAACGTAAACGCGGGCGGTGTCGCCGTTTCTAATTTAAGCGTTCGATGCATTCTTTCGTGCCGGCCATTCTCGCCAGGCTCTCCGGGATGAATGCGCTCGTGCAAAATCCCAAGCTTTCCCCACTTGATCCATAACTTGCTCAGGCCCAAGGGACCCGTCGTAGCAAACGGGCTTCCGTTATCGGTGCGGATTCGATCCGGCAAGCCGTGTTCGCGCATTGCTGCCTCACAGATGGCGTCAACGTTTTCAAAGTTCAGTTTGGGTACGGCCTCGCATCGGATGATGTATCTGCTGTGCGCATCGGTAACCGTAAACGGATCACACCGTTCTTTGTTGCCGCACCGAAAAGCCCTTGAAGTCCATGCACCAAAGCTGATTCGGCGCCGCGATCTCTCCTAAAGGTGAGACGACGGTGTTACCCTTCGCTTGCGCTTCTGAGCCTGTACGAGCCCGGCCCGCCGAAGAATATCATTAACCGTGCTGGCTGCCGGCCAGTCTGTGTCACGCCTCGTTTGTTCCAGTTTCGCCCGAAGTTTCCGTGCACCCCAGGTCGGATACTTGTACCGCAATTCCAGAATCTCTTTGACAATCGGCTCTGGCGTCGTGTGCGCACAGCTTTGCGGCCGCCGCCCAAGAACCTCCAGGCCTTTCGGTCCGGCTTCCTCGTACCGTTCAATCCATTTGTAGCCAGTCTTTCTTGAAATTCCGTACTGCTGGCACAATTCTTTGATTTTTCGTTCGCCCTTCAATACCTCGGCAACGAATTTCACTCGTTCGTCCACGATTCGACTCTCTTTCCATGGCATGGCAAACATTGTTTCCATGACCTTGTAGTTTTTGAGTCGCTGGACTGTCACCGATGTGCCCGGTCCAAAGTGTTACCTATGTGCCCGGTCTGTACAGCGTCTTCCGCTCCCATCCCCAGCGGAGCCGTTCCCTCTCCGCAACGCCTCTCCCCCTACATTCTTGCGGTGGCGCTCAGCGCGATCGCCTGCGGCAGCGCGGTTGAACAACACTGTTGAATTCCCCTGGGCGGCGGGTATTGTATGCGTCCAGGCAACGGCGACTGCCTTTTTTCTTTCGCTCATCGCGCACACGACCCCGGCGCAAGCGGAGCGCCCTTCGGGTTTTCGGTTCCCCCAATTTTCCAAAGGCTGTAGGCAAAAGCCGCTTCCAGAAAATCGGTTCCCCCGAAAAGGTTGCCAGCAACCCGATCCGCTTGCGCTCGTGGTGCCCCGTGGTGCGCCAACGCCATTCGCGAAAGGCAGTTGCCGCGCCTTTCCGCACCGCCGCCAGGGGGTGTTGTTTGATGGCTACCCGCGCTCGGCGCGGTTCTGGATGCGGCTGCTGGCTTACGCGCGCAGCCGTAAGGAATGACTACGAACGAAAGGAGACAACTTTATGAATGGTGGAATCATCAGCACCACTCGCGACTTACTCATCACCGCCATCGATCTTACGCGCTCTTGCTGCGCTCACGAGAATTATCTGGCGTGGCTCTCGGCAAATCGAGGCACGCTGGCAGCCTCTGCCGAGATCGCCAATTATCTGGCTACCGCCACTATTGCGTTTGAAGAGCAAGCCCATCCCACCGTATTCGCGGATTTCGAGGCGTACGATGCCCGCGACAATCTGGCCGACATTCTCATGGCCTCTCAGCCACTGAATAGCGATGAATTGCGCGCAGCAGTTACGAATGCGATCCGCGAAGCCCGCTCGGAGGAGGTGCTTGCATGACCCGAATCAGCCGCAAACTGGTGCGCGTTACCACAGCCAAATTCAGAGGCGACGAGATCGTAATTGAGTTGCACGCCACCGCCATATTTGTCCGCACGAAAAGAAGCCGCGAAAGCTTTCCCACCCCGTACACGGACCTGTACGAAATTGCCGCCATGCGCCACGCCAAGCGTGTGAGCGGTTTTGCCGGAAAGTCGATCCGAAGGCTGAAGAGATCTCGCCATGTTTGAAGAAGCCGATCTCATCTTTTCTTATTCACGCTCCGACGCGATCCGCGATGGAGTGCTGATCGACGTTTCTAGCCGTGCCGAATCTCTGGGCTATCGTATCCCGGTTGCGCTCACTGCGGGACTCCACGACGTCCTTACTGCTGGCGCAAGTCATGAAACGGAAATATCCGTGCGGGTGGACGTTCTGCTAATCGCATTGCGCGACTCGATCGCCGGAAGTCCCGGTGCCGGAGACTGCCTCGATTTCGTTATTAAAGCTCCTTCGCTTGCCCCACTGAGTGCTTGGGCTTTGTGCGGCCCCGGCGATACGACCGCGCCCGTCCTCACGGTCATGCTTCCTGACGAAGACAGACCATCGCTCCATTTCAAGGTTGTCCCGAGCTGGCAACCTTTGGCTCATTCATCAATCCCAAAACAAAGAAAAGGAAACAGCTTAAATGGCTACTACTACATCTATATCTCCCGCTGATCAGTTCAGCGTTCTTCCTCTGGACAATCTGGTGGAGTCCGCGACCAATCCGAGGCGCACATTTGACCAGGCCAGAATTCAAGACCTCGCCGAGAGCATTCGCACGCAAGGGCTGATCATGCCCTTGGTCGTCAGGCCCAAGGGCGAGCTGTATGAGATTGTGGCCGGAGCTCGCCGCTACCGCGCGGCGAAGCTCGCGGAGCTTGAGGTCGTTCCCGCGCGGATCGTCGAGTTGACCGATGAACAGATGCTCGCGTGGCAGCTCATCGAAAACAGCCAAAGAGTGGATGTCCATCCCTACGAAGAGGCCGAAGGTTACCGCAGGCTCTTGCAAATGCCAGGCTACGATGTTGCTGCGATCGGCGAAAAGACGGGCAAAAGCGAAGCGCATATCTATTCACGGATGAAGCTGCTTGATCTTATCGATCCGGTCGCCCAAGCATTCCAGCAAGAGAAAATCACGGCCACACATGCCCTGCTGATCGCGCGGTTGCCGCAGGCCCGCCAGGCCGAAGCCTATGAGCACTGCTGGAGAAAGGACTGGCAGGACAAAGAGGCGCACCTGCTTCCGGCCCGTTCCCTCGCCGTATGGATTGAGCAGAATGTGTATCTTCATCTTGCGGGCGCTCCGTTTCCTTCCCAAGATGCGGACCTTGTGCCAGAAGCGGGAGCTTGCCCTAACTGCGAGAAGCGCTCCGGGTTCAATACCCGGCTCTTTCACGATGTAGATCAGGACGCTTGTCTCGATGCCCAATGCTGGAATGCCAAGCGCCAGGCCCATCTCGCCCGGGTCTTATCCGCGCGGCCGGAACTGATTCAAATCGATGCCGGATCTTGGAAGCCCCCTGACGAGCGCACGGCGGGCGCTCTGCGCAAAAACGAATACACCGTCATCGACACTGCGCCGACGGAGGTCAAGCCGTACGGCCGTATTAGCAACGCACTCTGCGAGTCTGTGCGAGAGGCGCTCGTTGTAGACGGACCCGGCACCGGAACAATCCAGTCCGTCTGTGCCGATGCGCGATGCCCGGTTCATGGAAATCCGGACGCGCCCGCTCCGCTCAGTGCAGAGGAGCGGGAAGCACAGCAATCCGAATGGCAGAAGCAACAGCAGCTTGAACGCGAACGCGCGGAGCGTACACGCGGCAAACGCTTGGAACTGTTGAACAGCATTACCGGGAATTTCACGACCCCGCTGTCTACGGAACAAATCCGCCTGCTGCTGATGGCGCTCGTCCATTTGGGAGAGCTCGATTATACGGTTGAGCAAGTTGTGGAGATCTATTATGGTCCGCAGGAAGGCGAGGGCGATGAGCGATTGGATCAGGATGTCCTGCTCTCGATTCTTCAATCCGCCGATGAGCACGCTCTGTTGTCCGTACTGATCCGGCTGGCGCTCGTCACGTATCTGAAAGGACCGCACCCGGACCAGCCCGATTATCTCAAACAGGCAGTCAGCGCCTTCGGCTTGGAACCCGCGAAAAAGAAGGCTACAAAGAAGAATCCCGCGGCCAAAGCCAGGACCGCCCGGAGCGGTAAGAAGCCAAAAACGAAGAAAGGGGCGCGATGATCGCGCTCCCGTGTTGGTCATTGTGCGAGAGCAACTTCCGGTTGCCCCGCCAATCCTTACCAGCGGTCGCTATACCACCGACCGCGACCATTCCGTCAGCTTACTGACCGCAACCTGCTCCGAACAGCAGGGCCGGTTTCACACACTTCAGCTTCTGAGGGGATACCTGGCCGGTTCCGCCCGGCCACAAGCGCCAGATTGTTGCTTCCGAAATCAAGGCTGTTAGCGGCGGCGAGAAACGGAGCCATTATCGGCGGTTTAGGGCGGAGCCAATGGTGCGCTGCAACTCCTCCGGGTTGGCCTTGGAATTCCGGGCCTTGATGTCCTGAACGGTGCGATGAAACACACGCCACCGGCCGGCCTCTTTGATGAATTTGGAGAGGTCCCCTTTTTTCATTGCGGCACGCATTGATGAATGCAAAACGGCACATTGAGCCGGAGCATCATCCCTCTTCTGAGGTGTTTTGCGATCCGAGAAAAATCTCGATGCGATTCGTGGTCCAGACCGCCACACCGGTCCCCAAAAAGTCCGCATCTTCTGTCCATACGGCGGCGGCCAGGCTGAGTGCTAAAGCCAGAATGGTCCAATCGTTCTCATCACGACCATGGAGGCGTTCTCGCGCTTCCTCTTCATAACTGCCATAGACCTCCTGGTCTACAGGCTCAACGAATTGTCGGAGGTATTCGAGTGTAGCAGGAACATCCATAGAGGGCTTGCCGCGCTGCGCGCGAACCAAAACATGCAAATCACCTAAAATAGAAGAGATTCCAAATCTCAATCTTTCCATGCAGGTCACGCTCACGATCCCAGACGATATCGCAGCGCAGGCCCAAGCGCGCGGGCTTTCCGTGGAAGCGTATGTGCAAGACCTATTTGAAAAGGCTCTCTCGGACGGACAGCAACCACCACACGCAAGAACGCGCGAAGAGATTAAGGCGTTTTTTAGAGCTATGGCGGAAGGATCGGAGCGGCTGCCTAAGCTACCAACGGCGCACTTCACCCGCGAGAGTTTCTATGAGGACTGCCACTGAGTGGCAGCGTTATCTCGTTGATAAAAATGGGTTGCTTCGGTTTACGCGGCGCGACGATGTAGATTACGCGATCATCCAAGCCGGTATTGAACGCCCTTGGATTTCAGGTGAGGACCGTTGCTCTCCGGAACGCTTCTGAGTCGCGGGAACATACACGTCAAGCGTTTCACCACGACGCATAATCGCTACCGGTGCATTTGATTCCAGAAGCTTACGGTCGTTTCCCGAAGCTCCCGTACGCCGACTTCAATGGTGATCACAGCTCAACCCTAGCAGCCGGTGTACGCACGTGTGTACGCATAAGCAGCGAAATCGACGGTGGCGCGCCAAAGGGCTATTGAATCGCCGGTAGGTTTTGAATCCCCCTCATCGCAAAAGCTGCTGCTCAAATGGCATTCTCATATGCCATCCCGCATCGCTGTCCGAATCGAGACATGCTACGAAGTCTCCAGCCCCGAGATTCGCAGACGAAATCGGACTGAAAAAGATTATGATCCTCGTCGTAACATAGGAAATCCAGTCTGAATGTCTGATTTGAATAGCCCCAGTTCGCCGCTTGACGTAATACGGAGCCGCATCGGTTCCGATTGGGCAGCGATCCGCAAGGCCCAGCAAAACACGCTCTTGCGGCGTAATCATTTGTTTGATCTGTTTCGGACGCGTGATTCACCGGATACAACGCTGGCGATATTTGGTTCAGTTGCCAGGCAAGAGGTCACCTCCAGCAGCGATCTGGATTGGATTCTACTGATTGATGGACAGTCGATCCCCGAACACAAAGAACAGGAACGCGAGATTGAAAAGACGCTCTCCAAGGCGAAGTACATTGAGCCTGGGAGGAGTGGAATCTTTGGAAAAATGGTGGGCAGCCACGATCTTGTCCACAACATCGGCGGCGAGGACGATCTTAATTCGAATACGACCCGCCGTGTTCTTCTGCTGCTGGAGTCGTTACCAATCGGCGGACGTGAGGCTTACGACCGGGTTCGGCGGCAGATCCTCCGGCGTTACCTGGAAGATGACAGAGGTCTTCGGTACTCCAGCGGAAATGTACGGATTCCACGTTTTCTACTGAACGATTTGACTCGTTATTGGAGAACTGTAACCGTTGATTTCGTCTACAAGCAACGCGCGGAGAACGATAAGAAGTGGGCGCTTCGAAATGCCAAACTCAGAATGTCGCGCAAGCTCGTGTTTGCTGCTGGACTGTTGCAGTGCTTCTTCTGTCACCTCGATCCTGCTGCCGAAGACGCACAGAGAAGATTGCAAGGGCCGTCAAGAGAGCTATCATCGCTGACAGAATACATCGAGGAGCAGCTCTCATTCACGCCGCTCGAAATTGTCGCAAAAGCGTGTTCGTTAGGGGCTGTGCGGGATGAAACAATTCGTTCGATTTTCGATCCGTACGATCAATTCCTGGCTATTCTCGATGACGAAACCAAGCGCTCAGAACTTGAACGGGCTCAGAATCATGAAGATCTGCGAAATTCTCGAGTCTGGGAAGAAGTGCGGGCGGTGAGCCGTCTATTTCATAGCGGCTTGGTTTCGCTATTCCTGAGCGATAATGAAGACCTAAGAGAGCTTACGATGACCTACGGACTCTTTTGATGCGACCCATTGGGTTTTCAACCGGTGCTTTGGCTCGCGGCGATTTTCAGCGAGCTCTGAACCTCTTAAATTCACTGGATGTTCGGGTAGTGGAGTTATCGGCCCTTCGCATATCTGAACTCGAACCATTGTGCACGGCTCTGCCTACAATAGATCTCCGCCGGTTCGAGTTCGCCTCTGTCCATGCGCCGAGCCATATCTCACCGGAAGCTGAAAATTGGGTGCTAGAGCGTTTGATGGTGCTCGGTCGCTCAGGCTTTCCGATCGTGGTTCATCCGGACACGATCTACACGCCAGATGCATGGAGGCAACTCGGTGAAAAACTTGTCATCGAGAATATGGATAAACGGAAACCAATCGGAAGAACTGTTTCCGAGATGAGGTCGATTTTCGATGCTCTGCCAGATGCGCGCTTCTGTTTCGATATTGGTCACGCCCGGCAGGTTGACCCGACCATGACGGAGGCCTCACTGATGCTGGGAGCCTTCGCGGAGCGACTGGAAGAGGTGCACATGAGCGAAGTGAATACGGCGAGTCGCCACGATCCGATATCCCCAAACGCGGTCAAAGCCTTCCAGTCTGTGGCAACATACATCCCGGAAACTACACCGATCATTCTTGAGACTTTGATTGATCTAGGGCAGAGTGATGCGTGTACGGAGATAACTCGTGCTCGCCAGGCACTCAAGGACCAAGTTTCTGCAGCCGCCTAGATTACGCCCTCCGCGGCGCCTGTCCTGAGATTCGCAAGCCGGCAATAATCAAAAACAACTTAACTCAAATACTTTTGGTTCCATGTCTGTTCCACGTCTTGAAAAGACATGGAACGCTCCAATCTATTGAAAACATTCTTTGTTCCACGTGTTCTACGTGTTCCATGTCAATATACGCGCGCGTAAGAAATAATTCGCGCTCTTCGTGTATACGCGTGCGCGCGAAAAAACGTGGAACACGTGGAACGTTATTTGTTTCCAAACACTTGACGTAGAACAAACCGGGAACAAGACGTAGAACGACGCGGAACGGCTCATCGAGCAGCCCTCCTCCAGCGCCATTCGAGACGCTCGCGCTCACGTTCTCGATACCGCTCCCAGCCCAAAGTTCGCAAGCAGCGCCCGACACGGTTCTTGTCAGCCTGGGTCCATTGCGCCTGCGGCTTGTTCACGCATTTCTCCAGTACTTCCGAAACAGACGTGCTCGAACGGACTTCCAGCCATGGCCCGATGATTTCTTCCCAGGGATCGCCTTGATAACGAGCGGATTGTTCCTCGGAGGCGATTTCCACCAGCGCCGACGTATCCAGCCACCATTTCTCGCCGGATGAATACCGGTGTTTCGCTTCGGCCCAAAGCTGATCGCGATCCCGCGCGAGTGCCTCGATATCAATGGAGCCGCAGAGAATAGGCCAGAAGCGCCGCGCACCGGTTTCATCGCGCAGATACTCGGTGTGGTTCACCGTGCCGGCAAACACGCATTGTCGCGCGCATTCGACGACGCGTCTCCCGAATGGTGGACGGAACCGATCCGCTGACCGGCTCATGAATGCCTTGATGCTGGCAATCTCCGAACGCACCAGGCTGTCGAGCTCCGATATTTCGACGATCCACACGCCGCGAATCTGCAGCGCGGCATCCTTGCTGCCCAAATCCGCCAACTCATCCGTGAAGTATTCGCCGGCAAGCGTCCGCAGCGCTGTCGATTTCTTAATTCCTTGCGGACCTTCGAGAATTAGACAGCAATCCGCTTTTACGCCCGGCCGATAAATTCGCGCTACCGCGGAGAGCATCCAGCGCGCCCCGACCGCATAGGAATAGTTACTCTCTTCCACGCCGAGATAGGTTGAAAGCCACCGGTCCAAGCGTGGAGCGCCATCCCATTTCAAAGTATCCAGGTAATCACGAACCGGATGCACCCGCCGCTGCGCTGCTACAGTTTGCACGGCTTGTGAAGCAACTTCAACGGAAACAAAAATGCGATTGCGCTGCAGCCACTCTGCAGTAAGCCGGTCCTCCTGATCCGTCCATCCATTCTTTGGAAGCGCACCCCACGGAACAGGCTTCATCCCCACAACGTTGCAGCGGAACTCGTCGTATGCGAGGACGCCCTGCCATTCGGGAGCGAGCCGCAGAGCGGTAATCGCGTTTGCCAAAACCGGCAGAATGGAATTATCATTCTTGTCGCTCGACACCTTAGACCTCAAGAGTTCGTCTTGCCATCGCAAGCCAGTGAATGTGACTCGTGCAAGTTCATCGAGCACGTTTTCCGGCCCAGCCAACGCGAGGTGATCGTCTATGCCTTTACCTTGCTTTGCATCCCATTCGAGAAAGCCGACCACAGCACCTCGGCCGCGCAGATGCCGGGCGAGCTCGGCACGTGCGAAACGAACGAGGTCCTTCTGGCTGGCGTCCGCGTCGTACGCAATGATGACTTTTCGACTTTTCCAGGCGATGCGCTCCAGATCGGGAATTGGACCCTTCACATCCAAGCGTTCGCCATCAGGCCCGTTTGTCTTCCCGATCGTTCCGCGCCAGTTGTAAACGCCGGAGACTCCAACGGGAAGGAAGCGCGGACCGTCAGTGTGACTCCAATTCGCGAGCCGCCACAGCGCGAGTGTTTTGAATTCGCCTTCCGTGATGATGAGCGGCAGCAGTACTTCGCGAAGCTGAGCTTCCGTCATGCCCGGCGGGAAGTACAACATGTTGCCACGACCGGGCGGGCTAAGATATTTTTGTTTTGGTTTGACCTGGCCCTTGCTGTCGATCTCCATATCAGGGTGATCGCGCCGGAGCCGGTACTCACGGACTTCACTGGTGCTTGGAAAGAAATAAGGAATCGCAATGCCGGAATGATTGCCGCTCTTGCGCCCGGCTAACTCGGCACCAGTGAGGGAATCGACGCGGCGCAATCGGGCGGTAAGGGCTAACTCCCGGTCGATCCACCGGGCCTCTAATGCGGCAAAGTCCGAGGCGACAAGATCCGATCCGGCAGAAGCCGGCCCGATGCTGAATCCCGAATTGCAATGAGCTTGGTGCCCGTTTTTTGCTTCCTTATATATGTCGTTCTGTTGTAAACTGTGATCGAAGAAATTCACGCAACACCCCTCTGGGTTTCCGGCTCGCGTTCCAGCGCGAGCCGTTGCTGTTTCTAGCCCAGGAGTGTTTCGCAACTGGCATCGAAAAGGACAAACCGATGTACCGCGTTTGTACCTTGATTAGTAGGGCTTGTTCGGGATGTTGCTGATTTGGCGAGGCTTGTTTGAGTCGCAAAAGCGCGTCAGAAACGCACAAGTCTTTTAGATTGAATAATCGGACCTGTTCCCAAGCTGGACGTCGCGGGTTCGATCCCCGTCTCCCGCTCCATGT
>DATIMM010000163.1:0-4942 GCA_035475295.1 Bryobacteraceae bacterium | reverse complement strand
CTAGGGCTCATTATCCATCGCGTATATCCGCTTCTCGTTGTGTCCGTCCTGGCGGCGGAGATGGCCGCCGGCGGGCGGAATTCACCGGCGAAATTGAATCCTCCACAGAACTATTATTTGGCGCTGGGAGATTCAATCACTTATGGCTATCAGGCACTTAAGGCGCAAGCCAACCTGCCGCCCTCTGCATACAACACAGGATACGTAGACGCCTTCGCCACACGACTGCGCCAGATTCGGCCAAACATCACAGTTGTTAACTACGGCTGCCCGGGCGAATCTACCGACTCCTTTGTCAACGGCCCGTGTCCATGGACGGCCACCGGTCATCAACTTCACAGCGCCTTTTCGGGAACTCAACTACAGGCCGCAATTGAATTTCTGCGCGCTTATCGTGGGCACGTGAGCCCCATCACGCTCACGCTGTCCGGCAACGATCTGCCCATCTTGCTAAACCCTTGTACAGCAGGTGGACAAATCGATCTGAGTTGCGTTCAAGCTAATGCGCCGACCTTCATCGCAGGCCTGGCCGAGAGAATCTCCGGTATTCTCCGCCAACTCCGGTTAGCCGCACCGGACGCAGACATCATCGTGACAGGAGCCTGGGATAGCTACGTCACCATGGTGACCTTCGCTGACCCCTATGCAGGCTTAGTCTGCTATGTACTCAGAACGACAGCCATCCATCCGACGCCGGTTATCAGGCGTTGGCCGACATAGTATTCAATGTCTTCGCCGCCGTTCGTGAATGCAACGACCGCTTTGGCGACGACCGATAAAGGCCGGAGATGATCACACCGAGAACGCTGTCGCCGCTTGGAGGCTCCAATGAACAGACCCGGAGTGTTGCTCTCGCTTAGCCTGGCGTGCATTGTCTGCATGGCTTTTTCCCCTCGTCTGCACGCCCAACAAGCGAATTCCCTATTCCGGCCGGTGATTCCTCGCACCTGGGACGATGCCCCAATCCAGACACTGGAAGTGCCGCTGGCGCATGCACAAGCTTCCCCGGTGCATGTGAGATTGGCGGCAGCTACCTTGGTTTTCCTGGTTGCCGGCATCGGCCGGCCTCAAGACAGCGGCGTAACCTTCCATCCCTCGATCCCGAAAACCTGGGTCGATGCAGAGATAGCTTCTCTCGAAGTCCCCCTGGCTGATCCCGCAGGCTCGCCGAAGCATGTTTCCGCCGAATACTATTATCGAATCCCGGTTCGGCCGATTTACAAGAGCTATCCGATCTATGCGCCGGGGCACGAACCTGCCGGATACATGGATTGGCTGAAGCAACAGGAACCAGTGATGGTCTGGGGAGACGCCGATAGGCCTGCGCTACAGAGCGAGGCGGACTGGATCAAAGCTGGTGAGATTGTCTTCGACGCACCACTCGGATACTCCCCGTTACCGTCCAGCAGTGAGCTGCAGACATGGTTCCAATACGTTCGACCGCTTGAAACGAATAGCGGGACAGTACCCTTTTTTCGCTTCGTAGTCAGAAAGAAGGGACAGGTCGAAGTCGGGACCGATGCCTGTGCCGTGTGCCACACGCGGGTGATGCCCGATCGAAGCATCGTAAAGGGAGCACAGGGTAATTTTCCTTTCGATCTCAGCTTTGCTTTGCTACGAATTCGCGCCGCAGCGCTTGCGGCCAAAAACACGGAAGGATTGCGCGCATTCCTGCGTATGCTATTCGCGGTTCCCTGGTTGCATCCGGACCCTCAGGATCGGCTGCAGCAAATGTCGATAGATGAGCTCGTCACTTTGTACGAGGGCATACCGCCAGGTGTAAACGACCGGCACCGGACGAGCCCGCTCTACCCTGTGCAGGTGCCCGACCTCATCGGCGTGAAGGACCGCCGCTACCTCGACCGCACCGGCCTGCAGCAGCACCGCTCCGTTGCGGACTTAATGAGGTACGCGGCGCTCAATCAGGGAGCGGATAACCTGGCCAGTTACGCGGGATTCGTGCCGGCCGGTTTTCCAAATTTTCAGAAGCTGCCCAACCCTAATAACGTTGGAGGCCGTTACAGCGATGAGCAACTCTATGCGCTCGCGCTATACCTCTACTCCCTGCAGCCTCCGCGCAACCTGAACAAATTCGACCTGGTGGCTGCCCGCGGCCAGAAGGTCTTCGAACGAGAGGGCTGCCCGAGCTGCCACACGCCCCCGCTGTACACAAACAATAAACTCACCCCGGCGAACGGGTTCACAATTCCGGCAGACCACCTGAAGAAATACGACGTCCTGCCAATATCGGTCGGCACTGACCCGAACCTGACGCTTAAGACCCGGCGCGGCACAGGCTATTACAAGGTTCCATCGCTCAAAGGTGTTTGGTACCGGAGCATGTTCGAACATAACGGCTCGGTTGCAACTCTGGAGGATTGGTTCGACCCGCGCCGCCTGCGCGATGATTACATTCCAACTGGGTTCAAAGGATATGGCCTCAAGACACGAGCTGTAAAAGGGCACGAATTCGGCTTCCAACTCTCGGCAAATGATAAAGCGGCCCTGATCGCATTTCTAAAGACGTTGTAGAAGAAGTTCGCGAAATTTGATTCACAAAGGAGACGGTTATGCGCGTTGCTGCGTTGCTTGCTATGACTGCCATTTCGATGTTTGCTCAAAAGCCTGATACAGGACAAAGCGTTCGCGGAGCCGACGATAACGCGACGAAACCAGAGCGGCCGGGAGGCAGTGCGCCCCCGATCAAAGTTACGGCCAGACTCGTGGTTCTGAACGTGTTGGTGCAGGACCACAGCGGACATCCGGTTAGCGGCTTGTCCAAAGACGATTTTGATGTCACGGATGCTGGCCGGCAACAAACGGTAAAACTATTCAGCGCGAATCATCTGGCAACGAAAGCGCCTGGCCCAGCCCCGAATGCGCTGCCACGAAACATCGCGACAAACAGACCCCTAACTCAGGAGGGCATTCCCGTCGGCATCACCGTCGTTCTGATTGATCAGTACAACACGAACTTGATGGATCAAGCATACGCCAAAGGACAAATACTCAAATTCCTTGGATCTCTGGAGTCGAACCAGCAAGTCGCGCTTTACACCCTGACCTCAAAGGGATTGGCGATTGCGCACGATTTCACAAACAATGCTGCCAGCCTACGGGCAGCCATGACAAAAATGCCATCTCATCTTGGCCGCGACCTACAAGCTTCCAGCGTCGACCCGGCGAACACCGGAGACGAGCGCCTGGATCAGATAATAGATAAATCGAATGCCCTAGTGGCAGAGTCCTTCACGAAAAGCCGGATCGTAAATACGAGCGCGGCGTTGAAGTCTTTAGCCGGCCATCTGAGCGGGATTCCGGGGCGCAAGAGCCTGGTCTGGATCACGGACGGTGTTCCAATGCAGTTATTCGGCGATTTAGAAGGACTACAAAGCCGCCCAGGAGGCAACCCCAGCGCAATGCCGGCACAGTCGCTAGGAAGAAGTGGACTGGACAAACAGGATCTGATGCTGGCCCGCGACCGTAGCCAATTATCTTTTACATCGTATATCGACGATGTTTGCCGAACTCTCAACAATGCGAACGTAGCAGTCTATCCGGTGGACGCTCGCGGGTTGCAGACAGCCCCGTTTACTGATGCGAGTAAGAATTTTAAGATGGACCCGACGACGCACGGCTTGCCGAACTCTGCATTTCAGGTGGACAACCGAAACACGGCGACGATGAATTACTTGGCCGATATGACGGGAGGCAAAGCGTTTTACAACACGAACGATATCGCGGAAGCGGCGCGCAAAGTGATCAATGACTGTTCGGCGAGTTACACGCTCGGTTATTACGTGAGCGCATCCGAGTGGGACAACCAGTATCACAAATTGAAAGTGTCGGTGAGACGACCTGGTGTGAATGTCAGGACGAAACGAGGGTACCTGGCGGAGGACAACCCAACGCCTACCGGCGCGCAATTGGAAGATACGCTGAAAAATGCAGTGTGGAGTCCCTTGGATTCCACAAAGCTGTCTGTTGGAGCAAGGGTCGATCCGAGTGCGACCCTTCCGAATGCAAGCCATTTTTCGTTTATGATTATCCCGTCTGAATTCAATTTGCGGCAGGAAAATGGAAGGTACACGGGCGCATTAGACCTTCTGGTAATCCAGCTTCGCAAGGGAGGCGAACGGTCTGCCGAGCCCAAAAAGACCATCAACCTGACGTTAACTCCTCAGCGGTACCAACTTATGTTGCAAAACGGGATGTTGTTGACAGAGGATCTCACCATGTACCCGGACACGGTTGCCGTTCGGATCATCTTTCTAGACCGAGCTTCGGGAGCAACCGGTTCCCTTATGATGAAGATCGATCCTGAAGACAAGAGTGGACCGAAGCAACCGTAGAGATGAGCCAGGAGACTGAAATCAGACACTTACCGCGCATTCTTCTTTTTGAACTACTTATTTTTGCCGTTGCGGCCCTTGATGAGGTACGCGGCGCTCAACCAACACGACTACGTCCCGACCGGCTTTAAAGGCTACGAAGTTAAGACGCGAGCAGTCAGAGGGCATGAGTTCAGACTCAAGCTCTCCGCGGACGACAAAGCAGCCCTTATCGCCTTTCTCAAAACTCTGTAAGCCCGGCCAGATTCGCCATTTCTTCGTGCTAGCCGCTTTTCCACATCTGGAAAGCCTTTTCCTATCTGCTATCGTGGCGGTTTCACGCCGAAATGCAATTCTCAGAGCTTGATATTCCGTTTGAAGAGTTCGTTCTCGACAATGGCCTGAAGGTTATCGTCCATGAGGATCATAAGACGCCTATCGTGGCGCTAAACATCTGGTATCACGTCGGGTCGAAAAACGAGAAGCCGCGCAAAACCGGATTCGCTCACCTGTTTGAGCATCTGATGTTCGGGGGCAGTGAGCATCTCCAGGGCAGTTACATCGAAGCCATGGAGAAGATCGGCGCAACCGACCTGAACGGCACCACCAGC
>DATIMM010000162.1:0-35402 GCA_035475295.1 Bryobacteraceae bacterium | reverse complement strand
TCGGTTTAGGACGTTGAAGTAGTCCATCCGAAGCTCAAACTTGTAGCGCTCCGTGCCGAAGCTCTTACTGACAGCAATGTCTTCACTCGATTGGAATGGGTTTCGAACACCACTTAACACGCGGGGAGCATTGCCCAGGGCCCAAAGTCCAGGGTTGCTAAACGCTGCAGGATTAAGAACGGACTGTCCCTTGTAGACGTTGTTGTAATCGAACATCTGCGGAACGCCGGCAATGACATTAGCGCGGTTACAGTCGCTGCACTTATTGGCAAGCGGATCGCCAGGAACGTTCACCGACCCGCCAGTTCCCTGAAATAAGGGGGTGCCGGTGGCATAAGTGAGAATAGGGCTGATTTGCCAGCCGCCGACAATCTGTCCCACGACTCCCCTTTTGTTCAGGAACGGCTTGCCGGGCCCGAAAGGAAGTTCGTACGTTCCGCTGATGCGGAGGTTGTTTGTTTGATCGTTATTGTCTATGCTCCACTCAGCTTTCTGATTTTGCTTGTTGAGAGAGTTGTTGGCAAAGGTCGAGAAACCCGAGTTGGTGTTCGACATCGATTTCGAAAGCGTGTAGGAGACCAAAAAACTCAGGCCATTGGTGAAGCGCTTTTCACCGGTGAGTTGCATGGCGTTGTACCTCGCCGCGCCAGTCTGGTCGAAGTTATTGATGATATTCGCGTACTGCGGGTAAGGCCGCAGCGCTTGCTGTAGACTGGCTCCTGGGAAGTCGGTCAGGAAGCCAGGATAGGGGATCGGAGCACCAGGAACCGAGGTAACCGGCTGGCCGAGCAGGCTGCCGTACTGCGCCAGATAAGCAGGGTCGAGCTGGTTGAAGGGGTTCAGTGCCGATGGCAGATGGTTTACCTTGTTGCCCACGTAGGTGCCTGTAAAGAACAGGTTCCAGGGCAATTCGCGCTGGATACCCGCGTTCCAGGTGGTGATGTAGGGCGCGGTATCAGCATTGCGGTTGAAGGCGTGGATGGTGGCCCCGTTTCCGATGTTCGGGCTAAACGGTGCCGGAGTAGGAAACGGCATCACTTGGGCATCCCAGCTCCCATAACCGGGTATGTTTGAGTTGTTGGATACACGCTGAAAGACGCCCTGGAGTAGGTTGCCATAGGAGACCGCGACCTTGTTCGTACCGAACTCGAAGGCGCCGCCGTTCAGGTAGTTCATGGAGAATCCGCTCTGGACCACGGTCTTCTGGTTCAACTGGTACGTAAAGCCGAGGCGGGGGCTGAAGTGACTCCACTGGGTCCAGGCGCGTTCGTAGTTCGCACAACCGTCGCAGATGCCAAGCTTGGTAGCGGCACCGAGACGGCCGCCTGCACCGGGATTTGGAATGTTGGGATCGAAGAAAACGACCTGATTGCTTACTTCCGTGAATGGGCGCATGATGTCCCAACGAAGGCCGACGTTCAAGGTGAAGCGGGAGGTCAGCTTGATGTCGTCTTGGAGATAGGGAGAGACGGACAGGTTGCGAAGGCGCAATTCATTCGCCTGCTGCCGGATCGCGGAATCCGCCTGACCGAGCAGGAAGCTGGCGAAAGAGTTGCCGGTACTGGAAAGGTCGTTCGGATTGGCGGTAGTGAAGTTGCTAAAGCTGAAGCTGCCAGCACACTGCTGACATTCGTTGTCGTCCTGATAGGCGCGGCGCAGTTCCACGCCGAAATTCAGGGTGTGTTTTCCGTGAACCCAGAGCCAGTTGTTTGCGATGGAGACGCCGAGCTTGCGGTTGATCGATTGCGTCCAACCGGTGTCGGTGCCCCACGTAGTTGGGGACAGCGGACCATTGAAGTAGATGGTAGGCAATTGAACACTTCCAGCCACCCCAGGGAAGCTGTAGTTTTCCTGCAGGCTGAATTGGTTGTTGATCTCACCGGCCCAGCTCATGCCAGCGGTCATAACAAGGTTTGGCGTGATCGTGTTGGAGTAGGTGAGGAAAAAGCCCGTGCCGAGACTCGGCTGAAATTTTGACCCGGCGAGAACGCTACCATTCGGGAAGTAGTTGTTCGTTTGGGCGATGTTGCTGTAATTGTCACGCCACTCGGCATAGTGGAGGGCCTGCTTTTCATTGATGTTGTGGTCAATCGTGAAGCCCCAATTCGTTTGCCGGTTGGGGATGATGCCGGTTTCGGGCGCGAAGTTATTCGTAAAACCACCTGTGGTAGGAGCCGGCAAGTATTTCAACAGGCTGGCGGACAGAGGACTGAAGCGGTTGGTGGGAATTTGATTGTTCGGGAATGGCTGACCGGTGGTGGGGTCGTAGATCGTGGTTCCGATACCGCTGAAATCGCCCTGGCGCTCGGCCAAGGTAGGCACCGTGGAGAAGGTGTTCAGCGTCTGGTTGTAGCGATACCACTCTGAAGTGGCAAAGAAAAAGGTGCGGTTCTTGCCATTGTAGAGCTTGGGCAGAATGACAGGTCCACCAACGGAAAAGCCATAATTGTGTTCTTTGTCAACGGGCACGGTGGGATTGTAAGCGCCACGGGCGTCGAAAAAGTCATTACGGGCAATTTCAAATGCGCTGCCGTGAAGCTGGTTGGTTCCGGAAGTGAACTGATAGGTGATAACTCCCTGAGCCAAGCCGTATTGCGCCGAGAAGGACGAGCGCAGCACGTTGAATTGGTTTATCAAGTCGAAGGGCGGATTAATGATCGTCTGATAGCCCTGCGTTTCGGAGGACACCAAAGGCAATCCGTTGAACACGACTTCATTCTGAAAGTCGACGCCGCCATTGATGCGATGGCTGAAAGTGCTGCCGGTGACTCCGGGAGCGAGGAAAATGAAGTTGTCGATCTGACGACCGCGGCCTGCGATTTCAATAGGCAGGGCCTGCACCACTTCGTTCTGAATGGTCGTATCGAGGCTGGGGGCAGTAGTGTTCAGAGCAATCGCACTCTCGGTGACAGTGACAGTCTGCGAAGCCTCACCTGTCTGCAGGGCAGCATTTTGGGTGGTTATTTTGCCGACGTCAACATGAACATCCGTCAGACTCGAGGTTTGAAAGCCCTTCGCTTCGACTTTGACCGTGTAAACGCCTGGAACCAGTCCGGTAACGCTGTACGTTCCAGCCGAGCTGGTGGTGGCCGTAGTGGACACTTTCGTGGCATCGTTCGTGATCGTAACTTTCGCATCAGGGACGATGGCCCCCGAAGGATCAGTTACGGTGCCGGAGAGACCGGCCAGAGCCTGCGCGTACAGGCGGGAATTACTGGACAGCGATAGTAGGAGGCAAAAAGCCAGACATCCGATCAGCGCGCTTCGGATATAAGCGCGCGCGCGGAAACAAGGGACAGTCATAGTCCTGATTTGAAACTCCTTCGAAGTAAGAGAAATATGTTAGTCGTAATACGAATTGCAACTAACGAATTAGAGAAGACCTACCCGGAAGTATAGCTCTTTTTTGGCTTTCCGGTTGAGGAAAAATACCAGGAAAGTCCTTATTTTTGTGGAATATGAATTATAGGAATGGATGCCGGGCCCTGTTATGAATTTCGGGACACCGGCATCAGCAACAAAGGTGGGGTTTATAACACAGACAAGTTACTTTTTAGAGTTTTGATCTTCTTTTTGCTTCAGGTCTTCTTCGATGGTTTCGAGGTCACCTTCCGCTTGGGAAGGAACCGGCCGCTCATTTGCGGCTTGTTCTTTATCGGGTTGATTTGATTTAGGATTTTGTTCGTTACTCATAGCTTCTAGTTAATCACCTATTTACCTTTCGTTTTGTTCATCGACTTTAGCCAAGCCATTGCGGATTCTGGGCTGTCCCGTCGTAGACGTTAGATATCTTAAATTGTTCGAGCCTGCCAGTCAGCGCGACGGCTTTGGTCTTGTCGAGAAGCGCCGCCATCTGGGCTTCGCTCATGGGCTGGAATGTGCGCACCGCTTCGAGAGCTTGCTGGAGTCGCGCCATGGAATCGCAGCCGTTAATAACGACAGTGGTGGGAAGGCTGAGCGCGTAATGGAGACACTCGATCGGACTGACGATGCCGCTCTTGGCGATGGCGCCGTCGGCGAGTGGCTTCATGCCGAGCACAGCGATGTTCTGCGCGACCAGCTTCGGGACAACATTCCGAGTGAAGCTGCGGAAGTGGGCATCCATGACATTCAGAGGCATTTGCGCGGCGTCGAAGTGAAAGTTGTGCTTTTGCGCAATCTCCAGCATGCGGAGGTGGACAATGGGGTCCTTGTGGCCGGTGAAGCCGATGAAGCGGACTTTGCCTGCTTTCTTGGCGGCGAGAACAGCTTCCACGGCTCCATTGGGAGCAAAGAAACGATCAGGATCTTCAAGACGGATATTTTCGTGAAACTGAATGAGGTCGATGTGATCGGTCTGCAGACGCTGCAGCGACTGATCGATCTGCTGGGCCGCAGCTTCCCGTGTGCGGCCATCGAACTTGGTCATTAAGAAGACTTTTTGGCGGTACCCGCCGCGGAGGGCCTTTCCCATAACAACTTCGCTATTCCCGTCGTTGTAATCCCAACAGTTGTCCAAAAACGTAATGCCGCGATCAACGGCTGTGCGGATGATGCGGATGCCCTCTTGTTCGGCGGGAACGCCGATGTGATAGCCGCCTAGTCCGATGGCCGAGACTTCGATGCCGGTCGGGCCAAAGGGGCGGTAGAGCATGTCTCCCTTCCGTTGGCCGGCTGGAGGCGGAGTTGCTTGCGCTGGCGGTACGGCGGACGCGGCGAGTGAGGCGGCCGCAAGAGCGCTAAGAAGTTCTCGCCGATTAGGAACGTGATCCGATGACATGACATTTGCTCCTGGTGGTGTGGCGCTTTCGTCCCTATTGTATGGTTTTCACAGGAGGCTGGAGTGACTCCTCCGTCCGGCCCAGAGAGCCATCTCCTGCCACTACTCCAGTGCTTCGGCGTCGGCTTGGAGCTTGTCCATTCCGCCGGGATCGAAAGTGGATTCGTATGCCCGAATGTGGCCGTTCTTATCGATGAGCATGAATCGGGTGCTGTGGTTAAGGCGGTTGCGGACGGTACCTATGTGAAAGGTGTTCACGGTAAGCAGGTCGATGGTGGGGAGGGGACCGGTGAGAAACGTCCACTGAGGCGTGGGGCCGCCGAAACGGTGGGCGTAGGAGTTCAAGACGGGCGGGGTGTCGCGCTCCGGATCAACGGAGACGGAGACCAGGCGGATGTTCTTGTCGTCCTTCAGCTTTTCCGAGAGCCTGTGCATTTGAGACGTCATGCGCGGACACGGCCCGGGGCAGCTGGTGTAAATGAAGTCGACTATCCAGACTTTACCTCTGAGTTCGTCGCTGTCGAACGGGTGGCCTTCAGAATCGGTCAGCGTAAAGTGCGGCACTGCGCCGTAGTCGTCAAGTTTTGCGGCGCGGTTGGTGCAGGAGCTAACCGATAAAACGGCCGTTACAAGGAGGAGGGTAAGTTCTCTGGTAGTGCTCACAGGCGAACGGGATCGATGATCATCAGGCCATACAGTACCGGCAAATACACGACTGAGGCCAGTAACACTTTGCGGGCCCGTACTTTGGTGCGGTCGAGCGAGACGCGTATGCCGGAGTACAGAAAGAGCAGCCCCATCGCAAGCGCGCCCACGCTGTAGAGGGCGCCGGTCATACCCAGCCAGCCAGGAACGAGACTGACCGGGATGAGCAGAACGGAGTAAATCAGGATCTGGCGCGAGGTGGATGCTCCATCGGGTTCAACGACGGGCAGCATTTGAATGCCGGCGCGGGAGTAATCTTCGCGGTACATCCAGGCGATGGCGTAGAAGTGCGGGAACTGCCAGATCAACAGGATCGCGTAGAGGGCCCAAGCAGCGGGCGTGAGATGACCGGCCGCAGCGGCGAAACCGATGAGGGGAGGCATGGCTCCGGGAATGGCGCCGATCGTCGTGGACCACCACGTTTTCTGCTTCAACGGCGTATAAAGACAGAGATACAGGACCAAGGTGAGAACGCCCAGCACGGAGGAAAGCCAGTTCACCAAAAAGCCAAGCTCCAGGGCTCCGAGAACGGCAAGAGTAACGGCAAACCAGAAAGCTTGCGGAGGACGAAGCCGGCCGGACGGTAGAGGTCGGGACTGCGTGCGGCGCATATGCCGGTCGGCCTCGCGCTCGTACCATTGATTCAGGGCAGCGGTACCGGATGCGATAAGACCAGTACCAATGAGGGTGTTCAAGATCGACCAGAAACTCCAGCCGCCAGCGGTATGGCCGAAATAGTAGCCGATCCCCGTGCTCATCAGAATGAGCCAGGTGATGCGGGGCTTCGTGAGCTCGATATAGTCTTTCACGCTCGAAAAGTAGCGAATAACGGGGTTAGAAGAGCAACTGCGTTACCGAGTATACACCTGCAAACCGACCCCGGGAACCCGTACAGTTTCAGTGTACTCCTTCTTGCCAGACAAGAAAAATTCTTGTAGAGGTTTTTTCAGGGAAAACCGGAGGACGACTTTGATTTAATAGCCTTGAACCTTATGGTGAGCAATATTGTCCCGGTGACGGTAGCTTACGGAGACGGAATCGGGCCCGAAATTATGAACGCGGCCCTGCACAGTATCAAGGAAGCCGGCGCACGGATCGAGACCGAGACGATCGACATCGGCGAGAAGGTGTACCTGCGAGGAGTGAACGCGGAGATCGAGCCCAGCGCATGGGAATCCTTGCGGCGCACCAAGGTGTTCTTTAAAGCGCCGATCACGACGCCCCAGGGCGGAGGGTTCAAGTCCCTGAATGTGACCACGCGCAAGACGCTGGGACTGTATGCCAATGTGCGCCCATGCGTTTCGTACCACCCGTCCGTGGAGACGAAGCACCCGGGGATGGATTTGGTGATTGTCCGGGAGAACGAAGAAGATCTGTACGCGGGCATTGAACACCGGCAGACCGACGAAATGTACCAGTGCTTAAAGCTGATCAGCCGGCCGGGTTCGGAGAAGATTGTCCGCTATGCGTTTGAGTACGCGAAACGCAACAACCGCAAGAAGGTGACGTGCTTCACCAAAGACAACGTCATGAAGTTCACCGACGGCCTGTTCCATAAGGTGTTCGACGAGATTGGGGCGGAGTATCCCGATCTGGAGAAAGAGCACTGGATCGTGGATATCGGGGCAGCGAAAATGGCGGACACACCAGAGGCGTTCGACGTGATTGTGATGCCGAATCTCTATGGCGACATTCTGTCGGACGTAGCAGCGCAGATTGCGGGCTCCGTGGGACCGGCGGGATCGGCGAATATTGGCGAAAGAGCGGCAATGTTTGAGGCGATCCACGGTTCGGCGCCCAGGCGCGCCGGGCAGAACCTGGCGAACCCTTCGGGGCTGCTGCACGGCGGCATTCTGATGCTGGTGCATATTGGGCAGCCAGATGTGGCAGAGCGGATGCATAACGCGTGGCTCCGGACGATTGAAGAGGGCATTCACACGTACGATATCTATAAAGAAGGCCTCAGCAGACACAAGGTTGGCACCAAGGCGTTTGCCGAGGCTGTGGTGGCGCGGCTGGGCCAGAAGCCGGAAAAACTGCATGCGGCCTCCTATTCGAAGGAACCCGGCGAGACAAAAACTCATGCCGTAAGCAACCCGGCCCGAGCAAAAAAAGAGCCGGTGGGCTTGGACGTGTTTCTGCATTGGGCCGAGCGAAACCCGGTGGCGGTTGGGAAAAAACGGGAGCAGTCGAATGGCGACGGAGTGAAATTATCCTCCTTGAGCAATCGCGGGGTAAATGTGTATGCGAACGGATTCGAGGAGACGTTCTGCACCGATCACTGGCGCGCCGGCATCATGGCCGAGAACGGAAACGGAACGCTGACGCATCAACAAATTGTGAATTTGCTTGGCCGCCTGCAGAAGGCCGGACTTGATTTCATCAAAATCGAGAACCTCTATACTTTTGACGGGCAAAAGGGTTTTGTCGCGTCGCAGGGCGAATAGGAGATTCGATTGGCGGAGAGTTCGGTTTCCGGTAACCCTCTGGTCGGCGTCATTATGGGCAGCCGGTCGGATTGGGAGACGATGCGGCGGACAAGCGAGGTACTCGAAAAGCTCGGCGTGCCGCATGAGCGGAAAATTGTGTCTGCCCATCGGACCCCAGACCGGATGGCCGAGTATGCAAAAGGTGCGGCGTCGCGCGGGCTGCAGGTAATAATCGCGGCAGCGGGCGGCGCGGCGCATCTGCCCGGGATGGTGGCAGCGCATACCTTACTGCCAGTGCTGGGTGTGCCAATCAAGAGCCGGGTACTGAATGGAATCGATTCCCTGCTCTCGATTGTCCAGATGCCCGCTGGCATTCCGGTGGGGACGCTGGCGATTGGGGAAGCGGGCGCGGCGAACGCAGCGCTGCTAGCCGCGAGCATTCTGGCGCTAAACGATAAAGAACTGCAGGCGCGGCTGGAGAGCTGGCGGCGCGAACAGACCAACGCTGTTTTGAAAGACGAATTGCTGTGAGGTGCGTGAAGAAGGCCGTACTGCCGGGCAGCACGATCGGCGTGTTAGGGAGCGGGCAACTCGGGCGCATGTTCGCGATTGCGGCGCGGCGCATGGGGTACCGCGTCCACACGTTGTCACCGGATGAAGACACGCCGACCGGACAAGTGGCCGATGTTGAGATCAACGCGTCCTACGAAGATGTGGATGCCGTGCGACGATTTGCGAG
This sequence comes from Bryobacteraceae bacterium, assembly GCA_035475295.1. GTDB lineage: Bacteria > Acidobacteriota > Terriglobia > Bryobacterales > Bryobacteraceae > Bog-105. The sequence goes on along the minus strand of DATIMM010000162.1, from coordinate 26,770 downwards.
CGGCGTCGACGTCGTGACGTTCGAGTTTGAAAACGTTCCTGCAACAGCAGCGGCCGCGGCCGCCGAATGCGCACCGGTTCGCCCCGGCGGCTATGTATTACACGTCACACAACACCGGCTGCGGGAAAAGACATTTCTAAGCGAAGCAGGACTGCCGGTGACACCGTTCCAGCGAGTGAGAAGCCTGGAGGAATTGCAGGCGGCTACGCGCAAGTTGGGCTTGCCGGCCGTGCTGAAGACGGCGGGGTTCGGGTACGACGGCAAGGGCCAGTACCGGATGAAAACCGCACAGGATCTTGCCGCAGCCTGGGAAGCCGTCGGGGAGCAGGAAGCAGTGCTGGAGGCGTTCATCGACTTCCAGTGTGAGATTTCCGTCGTGGCTGCCCGTGGCGAGGATGGAAGCTTCGTCCATTACGGCGCGGTGGAGAACCGGCATCGGAACCATATCCTGGATCTCTCGATTGCACCGGCGCGGGTGCGGCTGGAGATTGCACGGGAGGCCGTTGAGCTAGCGAGAGCAGTTCTGGAGAAACTCGAGGTCGTGGGCGTGCTGTGCGTGGAGTTTTTTGTGCGCAAGGATGGCAGCTTGTTGATTAACGAACTGGCGCCGCGGCCGCATAATTCGGGCCACTTCTCGTTCGATGCCAATCTGACGAGCCAGTTTGAGCAGCAACTGCGGGCAGTTTGCGGTTTGCCGCTAGGTGACACACGGCAGTTTGGGCCGGCGGCCATGGCGAACCTGCTGGGAGACATCTGGGACAACGGGGAGCCCGATTGGGAGGCGGCTGTGGGAGTGCCCACCGTGAAACTGCATTTGTACGGGAAGGCGGAACCGCGCCCGGGGCGTAAAATGGGGCATTTGACCGCGGTTGCGCCGACGCTGGAGCAGGCGGTAGCCGACGTGGAGCGAGCACGGCGATTGCTGGAGAAGTAATCGCAACGGAGACCAGGAGCTTCATAACGATAAATCAATGCCGGATGCCGAAGCCGAAGAAATAGCCGCTGTTTGCGGCCGGACATCAAAGCAGCTCTTCGACGAGGCGCTGAAGCGGCTTTCAGCAATGAAAATCAGCGAAGCGTGCCGGGCATTTCAGCTTGCGGAGCAAGCGGGCTACGACCCGGATGCCTGTGCAGGGGGACGCTGGCGGTGCCACGCATTGACCGGCGATTTCGAAGCGGCCTGGAGGGAAAGCGACGCCATTGCGCAACGCGGAAAGCCGGACCCGCATCGATTCTGGGATGGGCAACCGCTGGACGGCCGGCACGTATTAGTGCGCTGCCTCCATGGACTAGGAGATACGCTCCAGTATGTCCGATATGCACCTTTGATTCGAGATAAAGCGGCATCGCTGACGATTGAAGCGCAGCCGCTGTTGAAATCGCTCCTGCAGGAGTCAGGCGTTGCCGATTCCGTCATCACGTGGGGCGATCGGGAGCCGTACTGGGACCAGCAGGTGGAAATCGTGGAGCTGCCACGCATCTTCAGGACGACGGTCGACTCCATTCCCTGCTCGATTCCTTACATTCGGGTCCCCTCAGTGACGTGCGGTCCCATGACGCCCAGGCAACTTCGAGTCGGCCTGGTGTGGGCGTCGGGGGCTTTCAATCCTCTTCGCTCCCTTCCTCTGGCCGTCCTGGCGGATCTGTTCGAGCTTCCCGGCTTTTCCTTCTTTTCCTTTCAGGCAGGCGCGGAGGGTGCACAACTCGCACCTTGGGCCCATCAGGTAGAAAGCCTGTATCAGGAAGGCCAAAGCGTTCTTCAAACGGCGATGAGCCTGAAGACGATGGATTTGCTGATCACAGTGGACACGATGATGGCGCATTTGGCGGGCGCAATGGGAGTAAACGTTTGGACGCTTCTGCCGTTCGCGTGCGATTGGCGCTGGATGATGCACCGCGAGGATTCGCCCTGGTATCCAACGATGCGCTTATTTCGCCAACCACGCGGGGGTGATTGGCTCAGCGTCGCCCGGCATGTGGAAATCGCTCTGCAGGACTACTCACCCGGGAGCACGAAGTAAAAGGAAGATCCCTTTTCCACCTCCGATTCCACCCAGAGTCGCCCGCCCGCGCGCCCGACGATCTTCTTGCAGGTGGCGAGGCCGATTCCACTGCCGTCGATTTCGGGCCCGTGAAGCCTCTGCATAGGAATAAAGATGCGTTCGAAGTACTGCGCCTCAATACCGATTCCGTTGTCGCATACGCCGATACGCCAACTTGCGGACTCGCGCTCGGCTGTAATCTCGATGCGGGGCGGGACGCCAGGCCGTCGGTACTTGATCGCATTGGATATGAGGTTCTGAAATACGCGGCATAACGGTTCGGACGCCATCAAGAGGTCCGGCAACGCGCCATGCACAAACTGAGCTTGTGAAGCGATGATTTCGCTTCGAAGATTTTCCAGGGCTTTATACAAGGCTTCCTCGGCGGGCGTGCTTTCCGAGGAGGTTATGGGACTTTGGCCGGCCTGCGCGTGAGCGAGCACCGCATCCACCAGCGCGGACATTCGGTCCAGACCCCGCCGTATCCGCTGGATACAGTCCTTTCCCCGCTCGTCGAGGTGTTCGGAGTACTTCATCTCCAGCAGGTCAACCAGCCATCTTGTGCTCGTCAGGGGAGCGCTGAGATCGTGGGATGCGATGTGAGCGAACTCACGCAATTCCTCGTTCGAGCGTTCCAACTCTACGGTCATGCGCTCCAGGTGTTGATTGGCACGTTTCAGCTCATCCCGTGCCGCCAGCAGGCTTTGTTGCGCTTGCTGCCGCTCAGTCAGATCCCGAATTACCTTCCCGAACCCTGACCGCTTCCCGCTTTCATTGAAGAGTGCGACCGTTACGCCGTCGACGAAGACTTCCTGGCCATTTTTTCTTACGAGTGTTCGGGTGTCGGACGAGCGCCCAACCCGGACGGCTTCGGCGAGTTCTCGCGTCGTTGCGCCATCTGAGCGGTCTGGCTCCGGAACCAGAATATCCATGTGCCGCCCGATAAATTCCTGTTCCGTATAGCCAAATAGACGTTCCACACCGGGGTGCCATGTTTGAAATATCCCGTCGTCATCGAGAAGGATAATGACAAACTCCTCGAGTTCCGACACCAGCAGTTCAAACCGATCTTTTGTTTCCACTTGTCTGCCTTTCAATAGCAACCGCGCGACTACGCCGACTCATCCCGTCCGGCAATGCCAATACTGCGCACCACAGGCGCGCCTTCACCAACCTGAAGCTCAGTGATGGAGGCCAAAGGAATAGCGAGTCGCAGGACGTTGTCCAGCGGCATCCCCAACGCGAGCAGGAGCACCGCGCGGATGACGTCCGCGTGAGACACGATGGCCACCGTCTGGTCGCCGAAAGCACGGCAGAGGGCTTGTATTCTTTTCCAGGCTCTCCGTTGCACGTCTGCCAGGGATTCGCCTTCGGGTGCGCAATGGAGCGACCGATACCGATTGTACTCTCTCCATTCAGGCCTGCTGTCCAACTCAGAAAAGGCCAGTCCTGTCCATTCACCGAAATCGAATTCGATAAAGCTTTCATCCACCGACAACGTCAGGCCCTGCGCGTCGGCTATGGGTTGTGCCGTTTCGATGGCGCGCTCCAGCGGACTTGATAGGATCGCCGGCAGCGCGTATCCTTCCTCCAGTATCTTTGCGAGTCCTTGCGCCTGCTTGCGTCCCTCCGCATTAAGGTGAATGCCCGGGGTTCTTCCCGACAACACATGGCCTATGGCATCGGTAGCTCCGTGTCGAATTAGTAAAAAGCGCGTCATAAATTTGGGACAAGTAAAATACACTTCATAGGTAATGGGAGAAAATTCTCTGGCACATAGCCTCACAACCGAAGAAATTGAAAAAAAAGTGGGCGAGCTTGGGCCGTGGTTTCACAATCTATCGCTACGCGGCATACAGACGGCACCGCACCACTTTCTAGGTGATTACCCATCGTTCAAATGGCGTAACTTCGAGAACGCGCTACCGCAAGATTTGCGGGGCATGTCGGTGCTGGACGTGGGATGTAATGGCGGCTTCTACTCCATTCAGATGAAGTTACGCGGCGCGGACCGGGTGCTCGGGATCGACCATGATGAAGTCTACCTCAGGCAGGCAGCCTTCGCGGCAGAAGTTCTGGATCTTGATATTTCATTTGAGCAGCTGTCCGTTTATGAAGTTCCGCAGTTGAAGGAGCGCTTCGATCTAGTACTGTTCATGGGAGTCTTCTATCATCTGCGGCATCCTCTGCTTGCCTTAGACCTGCTCCGCCAGCACGCTGCGAAGGATTGGTTTGTTTTTCAATCCATGCTCCGGGGCAGCGACAGCGTTGTACCTTTGGCCGATGATTACCCATTCTCCGAGACGGCTGTCTTTGATCAGCCGGGTTATCCCAAGATGCACTTTGTGGAGAATGATTACTCTGGGGATCCTACGAACTGGTGGATTCCGAACCGTGCCTGCGCTGAAGCCGTTCTCCGCAGCGCTGGATTTCGTATTGAATCAGTTCCAGAGCCGGAAGTACTCGTTTGCCGCTGCGATCAGTCGGCGTATCTCCATGAACTTCCGAGCGAAACCCTCCGATAAATAGATCATCCATGATTGAAGCCGTTATGCTTTGGAACGAGCCCAATAATCTTTCGCACTGGGACTTCGAGATAGACAAAGATTGGTCCGCCTTCGCCCAGATGGTGAAGCTTGCCTCCATTGCGATCGAGGCGGAGAAGCCGGGGCTGAAGAGAGTGTTGGGAGGCATCTCACCGATCGACCCTGCCTTCATTGAGCGGATGGGACGCTTTGGGGTGATCGACAACATCGATGTGGTGGCCATACATGGATTCCCTCTGGACTGGAATCACTGGACGATCCACGAATGGCCGGAAAAGCTTCAGGAGATTCAAGCCGTGACGACAAAGCCGGTATGGGCTTCTGAGGTGGGCGCCTCGTCCTTTGGCGCAGAGGAGGTGCAGGAGTTTGGATTGAAGGCCACGGCAGAGATTTTGCTGCCCCGGCTGGATCATGTTTACTGGTACAGTCTCTTCGATCTGCCGCGCGCATGGCCCGCGACTACCCGCCATCGCGAAAGCGAAGGCTCCTCTTATTACCGTCACTTCTACATGGGGCTCTACCGGGAAGATGGGACGGCGAAGTTAGCTGCCCGTAGTTTTACCAACTATGCTCCCGCTCTTGGTATCTGCCAATGGTTCCATTTCGAAGATCACCGGCTGGAAAAGGCGGTGGAGCACTTACGCGACTTAGGCGTGAAGTATCTGCGCACGGGTCTGAGTTGGGCGGATTTTGAAAGACCGAACGCGGAGCAGTGGTTCGACCATCAAATGCGGGCCCTTGAGCCGTTTAACGTAACCCTGACATTTTGTTTTACGCCCGAACGCGCCGGAGTGCGGCCCCATCACACCAGCCCTCCACAACACCCGGAAGAGTACGCCGAGTTTTGCGCCAAAATGGTCCGGCGGTACGCGGCCTGACGTGCAATTCCGGGCTATCGGTACGGTACGTCCCCTCGTTTTCGGGGATGTCCGGTTAATTTACGTAACGCGATGACTACGTTACCATCTATGTACGTTGGAACAAACCGTCGGGTTCCGTTCACTTATGGCCGGATTTGTAAGTGGAGCCCGTTCCGAGCATTCGACATGAGCAACAAAAATTCCCTATATCAAGGATCATGTAGACAATGAAAGGAACTGTTCTTATTACGGGTGGCGCCGGATTTATCGGCTCTCATGTGGCCTCAAACTTATTGGAAGCGGGGTATCAAGTCCGCATTCTGGACAGCCTGATTCCCCAGGTCCATGGAACTGCCCCCCAACGGCCAAGCTACCTGCACAAAGACGCTGAACTGATCGTGGGAGACATTCGGGATCCCGCCATTCTGGAAGAGGCGTTGTCGGGAGTGGACGCAGTCTACCACTTTGTGGCGCTGGTTGGCGTTGGCCAAAGCATGTATCAGATCGCCGAGTACACCAGCGTGAACAACTCGGGCACAGCGGCGCTGCTGGAGCAACTGGTAAAGCGCCCGGTCGATAAGCTGATTGTCGCTTCCAGCATGAGCGTGTACGGGGAAGGTCTGTATCTCACTCCGGACGGCAAACAATGCGATCATGCTATCCGGACGGCGGCCCAACTGAAGGCGCACAAGTGGGAAATGACGACCCCCGAAGGCCTGCCGCTACGGCCGGTAGCAACGCCAGAAACGAAGCAGCCCTCGCTCGCTTCCGTATATGCGCTGTCCAAATACGATCAAGAGCAGATGTGCCTGATGGTGGGCCGCGCTTATGGCATTCCCACGGTGGCTCTGCGCTTTTTCAACGTTTATGGACCATACCAGTCGTTATCGAACCCCTACACCGGCGTACTTGCCATCTTTGCGTCGCGCCTGTTGAATGGTAAACGGCCGATCATCTTCGAAGACGGCCGGCAGCTTAGAGATTTCGTCAGCGTCTACGATATTGCCCAGGCCTGTCGTCTGGCGCTTGAGAAGGACGCGGCACGCGATTTAGTGTTCAATGTCGGCAGCGGGCAGACCGTCACGGTGACGGAGGTGGCCGAAGGGCTGGCGAAGGTTTTGGGCAAGCGTATTGACCCGGAGATCTCCAGCAAGTATCGGGTAGGCGATATTCGTCACTGCTTTCCGGACATCAGCCTTGCGCGCAAGGTTTTGGGATACAAGCCGGCCTTCACGCTAGAGGAAGGAATGCGGGAACTGGCCGAATGGCTCGACCAGCAAACCGCTGACGATCGCTTCAACGAGATGCGTGCGGAACTGACCTCGCGCGGGCTGGTGGTGTAGAGAGCGATGGGAATGCAGCGTTCCTATATTCTTGTTACCGGCGGCGCCGGTTTTATCGGCACGAATGTGGCCCGGAGTTACCTTCAGGAGGGCACGTCGGTTCATGTATTGGATAACCTGTCGCGGGCGGGAGTCGAGCAGAACATTGCCGAGCTCACGCGCGAATATCCAGGCCAGGTTCTGTTTACGGAAGGCGATGTCAGAGATCGCAGCGCCGTGGAAAGGGCCGTCAGTAGCGCGACAGCCGTGTACCATCTGGCGGCACAGGTCGCTGTGACCACCAGCCTCGATGACCCCGAGGCCGACCTGCAGACGAACCTGATCGGGACCATGAACGTTCTGGAAGCGATTCGACGCTCTCCGTTCCGGCCGCCGCTTCTGTTTACGTCAACGAACAAGGTGTATGGCAAATTGGCTCCCGTTGCGCTGGGAGAATGCGCGCTTCGTTACCAGCCGGCACGGGACACGCAGGCCACCAAGGGAGTAAATGAGGACCAGCCGCTGGAGTTTCTTTCCCCGTATGGGTGCTCCAAAGGCAGTGCCGACCAGTACGTGCTTGATTACGCGAGGTCGTACGGGCTGCCCGCGACTGTGTTCCGCATGAGCTGCATCTACGGTCCCTATCAGATGGGCTCGGAAGACCAGGGCTGGGTGGCGCATTTTCTGCGCCAGGCTCTCAAAGAGGAGCCGATTACTATTTACGGCGACGGAAAACAAGTGCGCGACCTGCTGTTTGTGGGCGACTTGGTGAACGCCATGCGACTGGCGGTGGATAAAATCGCAGGGGTCTCCGGTGAGGCCTTCAACGTGGGCGGCGGCACCGCGAACAGCGTCAGCCTGCTGGAGGTGATTGAGCAGATTAACGCTTTAACGGGCCGCAACGTTTCGCTTCATCGCGGTCCGGAGCGCCTGGGAGATCAGCGGTGGTATGTTTCCGACATTTCGAAGGTCAGCGCCTACCTGCAGTGGTCGCCGGGAGTCGGCGTTCCCGAAGGACTCCGTACGCTTTACAACTGGTATTTGGGTCGCGCCCCCCTGATCACCCAAGATGAGGTTCAAATCGCCTAATGCGCTTTGCTCTAATTAATCCGCACTGGGAGTTTGATGGCAGTATATACTTTGGCTGCCGCGAGAAACACCTCCCCCTTGAGTACGGCTATTCAAAGCTGCTTCTCGAAGAGGCGGGACACCAGGCAACGCTGATCGATGGCCACATGGGCGAGCTTAGCGACGCCCAAATTGTGGACCAGGTGAAGCAGTTGAAGCCCGATGTCGTTGTTATCACGACTGCGCCGACGTATCTATTCTGGCGTTGCGCGCCTCCGGAGCTTCGAATACCGCAAAGACTCTGCAGCCTTTTGCGTCCCCACGCCCGACAACTGGTGGTGGTAGGGCCGCACGCCTCCACGACACCGAAGGCCACCTTGAACAAGTTGGCCGTCGACGTGGCGGTACTAGGGGAATGCGAAGAGATACTTCCCCTGTTGAACGATGATCTCTCTCAGGTGCCCTCCATTGCGTACCGGGATGGGGATAAGGTTGTTGTTCGTGGCCCCAATCGAGCGGCGGATATGAAGCGCCTTCCCGCCCTGCAGTGGCCCGACGGTTACGTGGCGCAGCACAGCCATCATCACCACCGGTTTGATGTCGAGCCGACCGGTCCGGGAGCCGAGATGGAGGCCTCGCGTGGTTGCCCGTATCACTGCACGTTCTGCGCAAAAGATAACTTTCGGAACAACTACCGCAAGCGTCCGTTGCCCGTGATCCTGCAGGAGCTGGACCACCTGTTGCGGCAGGGCGTCGAGTACATTTACTTCATCGACGAAATCTTTTTGCCCGACTTGCCGTTGTTGACGGCCCTCGCGGAGAGAAAAATCAAAATCGGGGTCCAGACCCGTATCGATCTGTGGAACGAAGAGGCCATCGAAGCCCTGGCGCGGGCTGGTTGCGTGTCGATTGAGGCCGGTGTGGAAAGCATTACCGAGGCAGGCCGCGCGTACCTGGACAAAAAGTGCAAGATGTCCACCGAGCAGTTGACGCAGCGTCTGGTGTATGCAAAGCAGCGCGTTCCGTTTGTGCAGGCGAATCTGCTGGCCATGACAGAGGACGATGCAGAAGTGGTAGAGTCGTGGCGCAAGCAGCTGGAAGGGCACGGGGTCTGGGCCAACAAGCCCGTTCCGCTATTTCCGTATCCGGGTTCGCCCGAGTATACGCGGATGTGGGGCCCTCCCGATGATTACGCGTGGGAGCGAGCGCACGAAGCATACCTGAAGGGCTTCGATGCATTTAGCGACATACAGGAGTCGCGGCCTCAGCCATTGGTCGAATTAGAGCTATTTCCCCCGGCGAGGTAACAAGGAAGAGCATTGAAGATCCTGATGACAACCGATGCTGCCGGCGGGGTCTGGCAGTATTCGCTTGATCTTTCGGCAGGGTTGACCGGCCGAGGCGCCGAAGTAGCATTGGCGGTGCTGGGCCCCCGCCCTTCCGATGCGCAACGGCGGCAGGCTCGCGCGATATCCAATCTCAAAATTTTCGAGAGCGAGTATGCGCTGGAGTGGATGCCTAACTCGTGGTCCGATGTAGATGCTTCGGGCGCTTGGCTCCTTGATCGGCAAGCTCGCTACGCGGCCGACATCATTCACCTCAACGGCTACTCGCACGCAGCCTTGCCATGGAAAAGGCCTGTTGTCTCAGTCGCTCATTCCTGCGTTTTTTCCTGGTGGCGAGCGGTCCATGGCTGTTCTCCCCCACCCGAATGGAGCGAGTACCAGAGGCGAGTGACGCTAGGTCTGAGCGCGGCCTCGGCAATTGTTGCTCCAACTGCCGCCATGGCCGAAAACCTTCAGTTGGATTACCCCGCAGCGGGCAAACGGGCAAAAGTTATTTACAACTTCAGTTCTGCGCCCCGGCCCAGCACCGTGAAGAAAGAGCCCCTATTTTTTGCAGCCGGACGCGTTTGGGATGAGGCTAAAAACCTGCGAATGCTATCTGAGCTTCGATCGAGCCTGGAATGGGAATTGCGGCTCGCCGATGGAACACTCTGTCATGAGGATCTATTGAGCGAGATGGCGAAAGCTAGCATTTTCGTGCATCCAGCGCTGTACGAGCCTTTCGGACTAAGCGTCCTGGAAGCGGCACGCGCCGGTTGTTGTCTGCTCCTGGCCGATATTCCGACCCTTCGCGAACTGTGGGAGGGAGCGGCTGTATTCGTCGACCCAAGGCAGCCGGGCCAGTGGACACGGGAAATGAATCGGCTTGCCAGCGACAGCCAAAAGTGCGCGAGGCTAGGCAGCTTGGCCCAGATTCACTCGCAGCGGTACGAAGGAGAAAATGCAATCCACCAGTATTGGGAGCTTTATCAAGCGCTAATGAACGGCAGACATGTAGGCAACGAGGAAGCCGCCGCATGAGACTTCGCATTGCGATGTTTTATCATTCGCTAGTCTCTGACTGGAACCACGGCAATGCTCACTTCCTTCGCGGAATTGCGGCCGAGCTACAGGCACGTGGCCATGACCTGCGGATCTTCGAGCCCCACGACAGCTGGAGCCGTATGAATCTGCTGGAACAGGCCGGACCGGCTGCGATCGAAGAGTTTCACCGTGCATTTCCTCAATTGCGGAGCACACCTTACCGCACCGATGATTTGCGCGTGAGTGAATGGCTCGACGGTGCAGACCTGGCGATCGTTCACGAATGGAACGAGCCCGGCCTTGTGGCGGCGGTCGGGCGTTATCGCCGTTCTCGCAGTGATCTGCGTATCCTTTTTCATGACACACATCATCGGGCGGTCACGGCGCCGGAAGAACTGGCTCGTTTCGATCTAAGCGAGTACGACGGTGTTCTTGCCTACGGCGCTTCGCTGAAGGACGCTTATGTAAAACAAGGCTGGGGCAGGCAGGTCCACGTCTGGCATGAAGCCGCAGACACTCGCGTCTTCTATCCGCGCCCGGACCACGCGCCTTCCGGTGACGTTGTCTGGATCGGCAACTGGGGAGATGATGAACGCTCCGATGAGATTCGCGAGTTTTTCATACGCCCTGTTGCCAACCGACACTGGACGGCTCAGGTGCGTGGAGTCCGATACCCTGAGTCCGCGCGTGAGGAGTTGAGAACAGCTGGTATCAGCTATGGCGGCTGGATTCCTAATTTCCAGGTTCCCGAACTGTTCGCACGATATCGGGCAACGGTTCACGTCCCGCGCCGCCCATACACTGTTCAGCTTCCGGGCATTCCCACCATTCGGCCTTTTGAAGCGCTGGCCTGCGGCATTCCGCTGGTCTCCGCACAGTGGAACGACACGGAAGGACTGTTTCGCGTGGGGCACGATTTTTTAATGGCCAGGAATGGGCACGAGATGGAAGGATATCTGCGCGACGTCATCCACGACAGGGATTTGGCGAAAGAGCTTGCTTCAGCGGGGTTGGAAACTATCCGCAGTCGCCACACCTGCGCTCATCGTGTGGATCAACTGTTGTCCATCTACGAGGACATGAGACCGGTTCCTTCTCAGCAGGAGACGGCGTGCTCCTCCGGGGTTTCACTATGAAAATCGCCTTCTGGGGGTCTAGCCTGGTTTCCGCGTATTGGAACGGCGCGGCCACTTACTACCGCGGCATTCTGCGCGCCCTTGCGCAATCGGGAAACGAGATCACGTTTTACGAGCCCGATGCCTACAATCGACAGCAGCATCGAGACATCGATGACCCGGATTGGGCTCGCATCGTGGTCTACAATCCCCAGGATCTCAACGAAGTGACCCGGTATCTCACAGCTTCTGCAAAGGACGACGTGGTGGTGAAAGCGAGCGGCGTGGGAGTGCTCGATGAATTTCTGGAAGACCGGGTCGCCGGACTTCCTCCTTCGGCATGTAAAGTGTTCTGGGACGTGGATGCGCCGGCCACGCTGGAGCGCCTGGCCTCGAATAAGGATGACCCCTTCCGTCCGTTGCTGCCACGGTTCGACCTGGTGCTCACCTACGGCGGCGGAAAGCGCGTGACGGATGAGTATTGCGAACAGGGAGCGCGAGGCTGCTTTGCAATCTATAACGCGTTTGATCCGGACGTCCACTTTCCTGTAGCTCCCGACAGCCGTTTCGCGGGCGACCTTTCCTTTCTGGGAAACCGCCTTCCCGATCGTGAAGCGCGAGTGGAAGAATTTTTCCTGCGCGCAGCGGAATCGGCGCCGCAAAAGCGCTTCCTGCTAGGCGGCAGCGGATGGGGTGATAAAAACGTTCCCGCGAATGTGTCCTACGTCGGCCATGTCTACACAGCCGACCACAATGCGTTCAACTGCTCGGCCCGTGCAGTGCTGAATGTCAGCCGGGATAGCATGGCTCGTTATGGCTTTTCGCCGGCAACCAGGGTTTTTGAGGCTGCAGGAGCCGCTGCTTGCCTCATTACGGATGCCTGGGAAGGAATTGAAACGTTCCTCGAACCCGAAAAGGAGATCTTTGTGGCACACAGTGGCTCCGAGGTGGCCAGAATTGTTCAGAGTCTGAATGAGGATCGTGCCCGTTCCATTGGAGAAGCGGCACGAAGGCGGGTCCTCGCCGAACATACCTACACGCAGCGCGGCAAGCTGGTCGAATCGATACTGCACCGCACGCTTGACGAGAATGGGGCTGCACTGGAGTTTTCAGTTTGAAACAGAATTCGCTGAATTGCGTATTTCTTGGCTTGTCCATCACATCGGCCTGGGGCAACGGCCATGCGACTACATACCGGGGCTTATTGAAGGAGCTTTGGCGCCGGGGCCACAGCATTACTTTTCTGGAGCGCGACATGCCCTGGTACGCCTCCAACCGCGAGTTCGCCGAGGTTCCTTACTGCACGGTGGCTCTTTACGAAAGCGTGAACGAACTGAAATCACGTTTTGCCCCGCTTGTGCAGAGCGCCGATATTGTCGTGGTCGGCTCGTATGTTCCCGACGGGATTGCAGTGGGCGAGTGGGTTACGTCTACCGCGAAGGGAATTGCGGCCTTTTACGATATTGATACGCCAGTTACTGTCTCGAACTTACTTTCCGGTAAGTGCGAGTATCTTTCCCTGGATCTCTGCCGAAAGTACCATCTGTATTTTTCGTTTACGGGCGGCCCCATGCTCGGCCTGATTGAGAAGAAACTTGGCTCGCCTGGTGCACGTCCCCTATATTGTTCGGTGGATCCATCGCTGTATTACCCCGAACGGCAAGACATTCAGTGGGATGTAGCTTATCTCGGCACATACGCAGCCGACCGCCAACCTGCGTTGGAAGAGCTTTTATTTACCGTGGCTCGACAGAATCAAGAGAAACGTTTCGCAGTAGCGGGTCCGCAATATCCGTCTGAAATTAGCTGGCCCGCGAACGTGGAGCGGATCGAACATCTGCCGGCAGCCGAGCATCGCGCCTTCTACAACTCGCAGAAATTCACTTTGAATCTTACGCGGCAAGATATGATTCGCATGGGCTATTCACCTAGCGTCCGTCTATTTGAGGCGGGCGCCTGCGGAGCACCAATCATTACCGATGAATGGCCAGGACTGGATGAGTTTTATCACTTACATTCGGAAATTCTACCGGTACGTACGGGCGCTGACCTTTCGGCGTGCTTGCAGATGAGTAGTGACCATAGACTCGCCATTGCGGAGAGGGCGCGCAATCGGACATTGCGGTTCCACACCGCGGCGGTTCGCGCGGAGCAGTTTGAAGCCGATGTAACTGAATCACTGGAGCGTCTGCACAAGTCGAATAAAAGGAAGAGGGTTGCCCTCCACAAGACTCCTACCGCGGCCCTCATTTAATACGAGGTTTCAATGATGACAACAAGAGCTTTGTCTCTTACGGGCGCAGCGCTTTTTTTGGGTGCCCTGGCGCCTATTTTCGCGCAACAGGGTAGCGCACAAGGTACGCCGGTGAGCATGGTGGTAACCGCAGAGGCCCGGCGCGGCAGAACAATTCCCACTCTGGAGCCCCAGGATGTTCAAGTTACGGAAAGGGGCGATATACGTCCTGTTACCGGGCTGGTCCCTTCAAAGGGCGACCATGCCGGACTGCAACTTTTGGTTTTGATCGATGACTCCGCGCGGTCGAGCTTTGGTACGGAAATTCCCACGCTGAAGCAGTTTGTGACTTCGCTGCCCCCCGGCGCCGAGGTCGGGATTGGGTATATGCGGAATGGCATGACGCAGATGGTATCGAACTTCACGGCGGACCACGCTGCGGCAGCGAAGTCGATTCGCCTGGCAATGGGCCCGGGAGGAGCGGACGTCAGCCCCTACGATTCTTTGTCGGACGCCATCAAGAAATGGCCGCAAGGGCAGGCCCGCCGCGAAGTAGTTATGATCAGCAGCGGTATTGAAGGTCTGGGCGGAGGATTCACTTCAGACAATCCGTACGTGAATGCCGGAATCACCAGCGCCCAAAAGGCTGGCGTAGTGGTCTACACGATCTATTCGCCTTCGGTAGGTCACTATGGACACAGCTATTGGCGTGAAAGCTGGGGCCAGAACTATCTATCCATGCTGTCGGACGCAACAGGTGGAGAATCGTATTACGTCGGCTTTGGATCGCCGGTCTCTTTTCAGCCTTTCCTGAAGGACATTCGCCAGAACCTTGACCATCAGTACCTCCTAACGTTCCAAGCCAAGCCACAGAATAAGGCGGGCCTGGAGCCAGTGAAGGCGAAGGTGAAAGAAAAGGATGCCGATTTAGCGGCGCCTACCAAGGTGTACGTTCGCGCCAGCCTGTGATTTGGGCGGGCATCGACCGGGTTCTTTACGAGGAGGAGAAACAGTCTCTTCCCAGGCTCATCCCATCAGGAGAGAACCCGAGTATGAGCAGTCAAATCAATGAGCAAACTCCTAACGTCGCTGATCCCCGCAAACAGGGCCCGCAACCCCCTTTCAAAGAGCCTCAGCAACCGATTCCTGGTGAATCGGAGAAGATGCGCAATCAGCCTGATTATGGGGAAGAATCCTATAAAGGATTCGGACGGCTGGCGGGGCGCAAGGCGCTGATTACCGGCGGGGATAGCGGCATTGGACGGGCAGTGGCATTGGCTTTCGCACGTGAAGGCGCAGACGTTGTGATCTCGTATCTCAACGAAGAAAAAGACGCACAAGAAACCGTTCGCCTGGTTCAGGAGGCCGGACGGAAGGCCGTAACGATTCCCGGGAGTATCGAATCCGTCGATCATTGCCGCAAACTGGTGGAGCAGACCGTCAATGACCTGGGAGGGATCGATCTTCTGGTCAATAACGCAGCTCATCAAACCACTCATGAATCCATTGAGGAACTGACTCCCGAGGAATGGGACAGGACCTTCCAAACTAACATTCATCCGATGTTCTATCTGAGCCGTTTCGCGCTTCCCAAAATGAGGCCGGGCAGCACGATCATCAACACGGCATCGGTCCAGGCGTACGATCCGAGTCCGACGCTGCTGGCCTACGCGAGCACAAAGGGCGCGATTGTCACATTCACCAAAGCTCTGGCCCAGGCCGCTATCAAGCAGGGAGTGCGCGTGAACGCCGTAGCTCCAGGACCGGTGTGGACCCCGCTAATTCCATCCACCATGCCTGAGAAGTCGGTCGAGAATTTTGGAAAGAGCAGTTCGATGGAGCGGCCCGCCCAACCAGCCGAGTTGGCGCCCATGTACGTGTTTCTGGCATCCGATGAATCGAGATTCATCACTGGCGGCGTCTTCGATGTGACCGGCGGAAAGATGCTTCCTTAGGCAATGTCGAAGGTGAACCCAATCGGTGCGCAGCAGATTCTACACTGGAAGTAATGAAAGCACTGCTGCTGTCTGAATACCGCCATCTGGAACTTGCCGATGTCCCAGAGCCGTCCGTAAGTGCAAACGACATTTTGATACGCGTGAAAGCCTGCGGGATCTGCGGCAGCGATGTTCATGGCTACGACGGCAGCACCGGCCGACGCATTCCTCCTATCGTGATGGGCCATGAGGCTTCCGGAGTAGTGGAGAAAACCGGCCGGGATGTAGAAGGCTTCCGCGAAGGTGACCGCGTAACGTTTGATTCGACCGTCTATTGCGGCCACTGCTTCTTTTGCAAGCGGGGAGAGGTAAACCTCTGCGATCACCGCGAAGTGCTGGGTGTTTCCACCCCTGACTTCCGCCGGATGGGCGCTTTCGCGGAGTATGTAACGGTTCCCCAGCACATCGTCTACCGCCTCCCCGATTCCCTGCCCTTTGCTAAAGCGGCTATGGTGGAGGCGGTAGGCGTTGCGGTTCACGCGGTTGCGTTGACGCCCGTATCGATCAACGATACGGCTCTGGTGGTAGGCGCCGGGATGATCGGCTGCCTGGTGCTGCAAGCGGCACGACTGGCAGGGTGCGGCCGCATTATCGTGGTGGACATCGATGATAGCCGGCTACAAATGGCGGCTGGATTGGGCGCCACGGACCTGGTGAATTCGAAGACCCGCGACGCTGTAGCCACAGTCCGCGAGTTGACAGGTGGCAGAGGAGCCGACATCGCGTTGGAGTGTGTCGGAACCACGCCGACTGTTCAGGTGGCGATCGAGGCTACCCGCAAGGGCGGTGCCGTCACGCTGGTCGGAAACGTAGCGCCTAAAGTGGAAATCCCATTGCAGTCGGTAGTCAGCCGCCAGATTCGCTTGCAGGGATCAGCCGCTTCTTCGGGCGAATATCCGGTTTGCATGGATCTGCTTGCGCGGGGCGCCATTCGTGTCGATAGCCTGCTAACCGCCACGGCACCACTGGAACAGGGGCCATCCTGGTTTGAACGCCTGTATAACCGCGAGCCTAATCTTCTGAAAGTTGTGCTGGAGCCTTAGGGCCACCACCGCGCAAAGGCTAAATCCAATATTTGCGGCGACTTATTTAGAGGGACAGGTGCATGAGATGGCTCCGTATCGAGACCGCAAGGACGCTGGCCACGAGCTAGGGAACCTTCTAGTAAAACTGCTTCCCGACCTGGACATTCTGGTGCTGGCACTGCCGCGAGGGGGCGTTGTCGTCGGCTACGAGGTCGCTCGCGCGCTGCGGGCGGAACTCGATATCTTTCTCGTGCGCAAGCTGGGAATGCCTGGCGACGAAGAGTTTGCCATAGGAGCACTGGCCAGCGGTGGGATACGTGTGTTGAATGAGGAGGCTGTTCGAAAGTTCCATGTGTCGCAAGAAGCCATTGACCACGTGACCGCCAGAGAGCAACGGGAACTGCAACGCCGGGAACAGGTGTACCGCGAAGGCCGTGCCCCCGCGGTGATAAGCGGCCGGACGGTGGTCGTGGTGGATGACGGACTCGCGACGGGTTCCACCATGTTGGCTGCGTGTCGGGCGGTGAGGAGCGCGGGCCCCCGCAGGCTTGTCGCTGCGGTTCCGGTCGGCTCCAGACAGGCGTGCCGCAATCTTCGGAACGTGACGGACGAAACAATTTGCGCCATGACACCGGAGCCGTTTACTGCCATCGGCAGCTGGTATCAGGACTTTCGGCAAACCACCGATGAGGAGGTTCGCGAGCTATTGGAGCAAGCCGCGCGAGAGCGGGCCTCCTGATTTCCGCTTATATTTTTTATGCCAGTAGACAAGAAAGACGAACAGGACGACGAAGAGGTAATCGCCGCCCCGGAACTGACGGAAAAACAGCAGCAGGAGGCACAGGACCGGACCTCCGTTAGCGCAGTCGTCGTGCACGAAGCAATTCGGCACGACGGCGAGGAAGAACTACAGCGTCCCGTATCGGCCCTCGCCTGGTCTGGGCTTGCAGCTGGCATGTCAATGGGTTTTTCGCTTGTCGGCCAAGCCTTGTTCGCAACTTATCTGCCCGACCAGCCCTGGAAAAATCTGATTGTGCGGCTTGGTTATCCGCTGGGATTTTTGATTGTGATTGTCGGACGCCAGCAATTGTTTACAGAAAACACATTGACTGCGATCATCCCACTACTGGCACGCCGCAACCTGGCCACTTTTGCGCAAGTCTTACGCCTGTGGGTGACCGTCCTGGTGGCCAACATGGTGGGAGCGCATCTATTCGCCTGGGTTGTAGGCAACACGCCGATGTTCAAGCCGGAGATTCAGCATTCGATGTTGTCGCTGGCGAAAGAGGCGGCGAATGTCACGTTTGGCGTTGCGGTCCTGCGTGGAATCTTCGCCGGCTGGCTCATCGCCATGGTGGTTTGGATGCTTGCGGCCATTGATACCGGCCGCATAGCCGTTATCATTATCCTCACGTACATCGTCGGGCTGGCAAATCTGACTCACATTGTGGCGGGAGCGGTGGAAGTTCTTTTCCTGGTGATGGTGGGCGTTAAAAGCTGGGGCGAAATCGCCTGGAACTATCTGCTCCCAACTCTGCTGGGAAATATCATCGGCGGCGTATCGCTAACGGCAGTGGTTAACCATGCCCAAGTAGTATCGGGCTTAGGATTCAGCAAAGAAAACCCATCCAGGCAGAAGGAGCTATGAGCTCCGTTCCGTCACCAGATCGACAATGGCGTGAAGCGCCCGCTGGGCTGGAGATTCGGGAAATGCGGTAATGATCGCCCGCGACTTTTCCGTAAACGCATAGGCCCGTTCGTACGCCCGTTGGATGGACCCGTGACGTTCCAGGAACTTGGAGATGCGCATGAACGGCACCTGTTCGTAGTTCGCGTCGGAAATAACTGTTTCTACCGCACGCCGCTCGTCGACCGTTGCGCCTTGGAGCGCGTAGATCAGCGGCAACGTTACCTTGCCCTCGCGTAGATCATTGCCCGCAGGCTTACCAAGGATCTTTTCCGTCGATGTGAAATCAAGGATATCGTCCACCAGCTGAAACGCCATTCCCAGATTCCAGGCGAACTCACTCAATTTCGACTCCTGTTCGTCGCCGGCGTTTGCCGCGACCGCTCCCAAACGGGCGCAGGCCGAAAACAGACTAGCCGTCTTGCGGTCGACCAGTTCCATGTAATCGGCCTCGGTAATCTCTACGTTGTGCAACCGCTCCAGTTGGAGTAGCTCTCCCTCCACCATCATCTGCGTCAACGAGATCAGGACATCCAGGATATGAAAGTTGCGCTCCCGTAAGGCGACCTGAAAGGCCTGCATATAGAGCCAGTCGCCAGCCAACACCGAAGTGTGATTGCCCCAGACCACGTTGGTGGATGGGCGGCCGCGACGTGATTTCGCAACATCGATGACATCATCATGAACCAGCGTGGCGGTATGAATCATCTCCACCACCGCCGCCAGACGCCGGGCGCAATCGGTTGCCGGCCCGAATAATCGAGTTACCAGCAGCAGCAACGCCGGCCGCAATCTTTTTCCGCCGCCTGCCTGCAGGTACTGGTTAATGGTGGTAATGGCCTCCACCGAAGCTACCGACTCGACGCCAATTTCCCGCTCCACTTCCTGCAAGTCCGATTGGACCAGGGAGAAGGCCTCGCGCGCGGTTAACGACTGCCGAATCTTGCTAAACATTTTCGTGTGTACTTGAAGTATGTTCAATGGAGCTGGGTTCAGTTGCGGAAATTTCAGTGTAGCTGTTCATGCTCCGTTATGCCTCAGGGGTGCCAATCCCAAAAAATCGCTCAAAGTTCTTCGTCGTTTCCGCCGCCAGTTCTTCTGTAGAAACTCCCCGTAATGCGGCGATTACCTTCGCCGTGTGCACAACATAAGCGGGCTCGTTGCGCTTACCACGATAAGGTACCGGCGCCAGATAGGGCGAGTCGGTCTCCAATAACATACGGTCGGCGGGTACAAGGCGCGCGGCTTCCTGGATAGGAACCGACTTCGGAAAGGTTGTCACCCCGCCGAATGCGAGGGAAAAGCCTAAGTCCACACACTCTTGTGCCTGTTTCGCATTCCCAGTAAAACAATGCATAAGGCATCCCAAACCGCTCGGGGCCCAATGTTTTTTCAATTCCTCCAGCGTGTCGTCCCAAGCATCGCGGGTGTGGATCACAACAGGCAGACGGGCTTCGGCGGCAATCTGCAGTTGCTGCCGAAATATGGGAAGCTGTGTTTCCTTCGACACGCCCCAATGATAATCAAGGCCGATCTCACCCATTGCTTTGACCTTATGATGCCGTAACAAAGTCTCCAGATGCCTGAAGGTGTCGGGCGTCGCCTTTTCGGCGTCATTCGGATGAACGCCAACGGTCGCGTAAATGAACGAGTGCAGTTCAGCCAGGCGCACGCCAGCAGTCAAATCGGGCGGCCCTTCGCCGGTGCCGATGGCGAGCAGATACTTCAGCTCCGCAGAACGAGCTCGTTCCAGGACAACTGCTCTATCAGTATCAAATTGCTTGTCGTCTAAGTGGCAATGCGAGTCGACTAATTCCACGGAGCCCTTTTGATGATCCGTTATTTCAAACGCGCTCCGACCGGAACGTCCTCATGGAAACCCGCCAACACCGGCGTTCCGCCTTCTAAACTAGCCGCGACGATCATGCCTTGCGAGGTAAGGCCGCGCAGTTTGCGTGGCTGCAAATTCGCGACGATCACTACCTTCCGTCCCAGCAGTTGCTCTGGCTGGTAGGCGAGCGCAATGCCCGCTACAATTGTCCTTGGCTCGGGTTCGCCGATATCCACTTT
Organism: Bryobacteraceae bacterium; assembly: GCA_035475295.1. Lineage (GTDB taxonomy): Bacteria > Acidobacteriota > Terriglobia > Bryobacterales > Bryobacteraceae > Bog-105. Next base: position 6,436 of record DATIMM010000162.1, on the reverse strand, counting down.
CAGGTGCAGCAGCTTATCCGCACCCTTCACCCGTTCAGCAAACTTCACCTCTCCTACGCGCAGGTCTAGTTTCGCGAAGTCGTCAATCGAGATAAAGCGCTCAGACACTGCTTCTGCGGGAGCCGCATTTTGCGGAACATTGCCCATGAGTGCCGCTTGCCGGTCTTTTTCTACGGTTTCCAAATCTTGCATTTTTGTAATAGTTGCCTTAGCGTCAAGCCGGGGGAACACAGCCTCGATAGCCCCGATTTTTTGCCCGGCCTGCAGACCGCCCCAGCAAAGCGCTTGGGACTGAATTGAATTGAGCGGCTCGGCAATGCCTAACTGCCGCCAGATAGCTTGAGTCGTGTGAGGCAGTACTGGACTTGCCAGGCCGCAGACAATCCGCAGTGCCTCGGCCGCCGTGTACAAGGCTTCGTCCAGTTCGCCTTGCTTTGATTCATCTTTCGCGAGTTTCCAGGGCGCACGCTCAACGATGTACTTGTCGACAGCCGCGATGATGCTCCAGATATACTCCAGCGCCTTTGAAAAGTCGCACGAATCGTAGGCCTCAATCGCAGCCGCCGATGCCTTCTTGGCTGTTTCACAAATGGCGTTATCGCCGACAGCTTTGGGAATTGAGCCCTCACGGTACTGCTGAATCATGTTCAGCGTTCGGCTGGCCAGGTTGCCCAGACCATTTGCCAGATCGGCATTGTATCGGCCAACCAGCGCATCAAAGCTGAAGCTGCCGTCCTGCCCGAACACGACCTCTCGCAATAGAAAATAGCGAAGCGCATCTACACCCATCACCTCGGCGATAGGTGCGGGCCGCACAATATTCCCGCGCGACTTGCTCATCTTGTCGTTTTCAAACAGAAGCCAGCCATGGGCAAACACCTGTTTCGGGAGTTCCCAACCAGCCGCCATCAAAAATGCCGGCCAATATACTGCATGAAACCGCAAGATCTCTTTTCCGATCAAATGGAGGTCAGCGGGCCAGCGATTCATCCCTTCCACAGCGCTGATGTAGGTCATCAGTGCGTCGAACCAGACGTAGAAAACGTGCGACGGGTCCGATACGACGGGTATGCCCCACTTGATGCTGGTACGCGTAATAGAAAGGTCTGAAAGACCTCCCTTCACAAACGCCAGCACTTCGTTGCGCCGGATCTCCGGTTGGATGAAGTGAGGATTGGCCTGATAAAACTCGAGGAGATGGTCCGTGAAGGCTGAAAGCTTGAAGAAGTAGTTCTCCTCCGTAACTTCCTCGTACGGCTTGCCGGTTTCCGGGTCGATGTCGCCGGGCTTTGCGTCATTGACAAATGATTCGCTCACGACCGCATACAGGCCCGTGTACGTTCCCTTGTAAATGTAGCCGTTAGCCTTGCACGCCTCAAACAGCGCATTGACCAGTTTCGCGTGGTTTGCCGCGGTGGTACGTTGAAACCGGTCGATCTGCAGGTCGAGTTTCTGCCACTGCGACCGGAATTCGTCGGAGATCAGATCGACAAATGCTTCGGGCGTTTTTCCTTGCGCTACGGCCGCCCGTTCCACTTTCGTGCCATGCTCGTCCGTACCGCTCGTCAGGACTACGTCGAAGCCCTGCATGCGTTTGAACCGGGCAATTGTTTCGGCGGCTATCGTGGTGTACGCGTGCCCTATGTGCGGCGCCGCGTTCACGTAGTAAATGGGAGTGGTGAGGTAGTACTTACCTGGATTCATTAAACCTGTCTTGCACTTTGTTCTTTTTGAAATGCCTCGGCGGCTTCCGCGATTACGGTTCGCAGCGGGATATGCTTCTCCACAGCGATTTTCCGGCAGTCGTCGTACTCCGGCGTAAAGTCTCCGCGTTCGGAGTACTTCACCCGCACAGCGCCATGCGCCGTTCTCACTTCGGCCGTCTTGCGCGCCAGGACGCGCCGTTCGGCCTGTGTCATCCGAAGCCCCAGCGTAGTGGTCTCGGAAAACAGGATGGAGATAAGCTGTTCTGCTGCCTCCGGCGTGGCCATAATCGAAATCGTCGTGGCGGGCCGGTTTTTTTTCATGAATACTGGTGTCAGCGTTACATCCAACGCTCCAGCTTCAAATAGCCGTTCCATTGCATAGCCCAGCACTTGCGGCGTGGTGTCGTCGATATTGGCTTCGATCACCGTTACGGTTGTTGCCTCCAATGCGTTTGTATTTTCGCCGATCAGTACGCGCAGCACATTAGCCTGCGTCGGAAAATCCTTGTCCCCCGCGCCGAAGCCCTGCGATAACACACGAATAGAGGGAGGTCCGCCGAAGCCTGATGCCAGTGTGCTGATGAGCGCGGCGCCCGTCGGAGTTGTCAACTCTGCTTCTGGACCGGCCGAGTAGACCGGCAGGTTCCGCAGCATCTCGGCCGTGGCAGGAGCAGGCACGGGTAACACGCCGTGCTCTGTATTAACGGTTCCGCTTCCCACATTGATGCGCGAACCTTTCACATCGTCTATGCCCAGCAACTCTAGCGCCACGCAGGCGCCCACGATGTCGCAAATGGAATCGACCGCACCGACTTCGTGAAAGTGGACCTTCTCAATGGGAACGCTGTGAGACTTTGCTTCCGCCTCCCCTAAACGGCGGAAGACAGCTAACGCATTCTTCCTCGATTTTTCTGAAAGCGCACCAGCCTCGATGATCTTTTCGATATGTGGCAGGTGGCGATGGGCCTTCTGCTCGCCGCCGTCCACCGAAAATTTTGAGGCTGCGATTCCTTTGCGCTTGGTTTTCTCCAACCGGAAGGTCGCGCCTAGATTCAGACTGTGCAAGGCCGCTTCGAGCGCAGTCCAGTCTGCACCGGCATCGAGCAGGGCGCCCACGGTCATGTCCCCGCTGATACCGGAAAATGCGTCGAAGTAGCAAGTTTTCATAGCGATGTGGTCACGCGTCCGGCGAAGAGCCGGAAGCAGGACAATTCACCTCTAGTGTACAAACGGTCCTCGGTCCGCTCCGTTCGACAGCGCCGGATCAGGGTTCGTAGCTCACGTAGGCAAACTGCTTCGAATCCGGAGACCACGAGTTTACGTTGATCGTGCCCTGTCCCCCGAAGATGGTCGCTAGCGTTTGTATAGCCGCTGGATGAATCGAATTGCCCGGCAGCTGGATCATGCGTAACATCACTCCAGGCATTCGGCCGTTGTGCGTCTCTGTACCTTTGGGGAACGAGACAAATAACAGCCACTTTCCGTCGGGCGAACAATGCGGAAACCAGTCTTCATACTCCCCGTTGGTCACCTGCTGAGCCCTCTCGTCATTCGGGCCTGCGCCGGCGGCAGGCATGCGCCAAATGCGCCAGCCGCCAGAACGGTTGGAATTAAAGTAGATCCATCTGCCGTCCGGCGAATAGTCCGGGCCGTCGTCGTAGCCGGGGCTTGTAGTCAACTGTTCTTGCACCCCGCCCTGCACTGGCACTCGAAACAAGTCAAAGTTTCCGTTTCGTTGCGCGACAATCGCCAGCCATTTTCCGTCCGGCGAGAATCCGTGAAAGTAGCTCGGGGTTTCCGAAACGATCAGCTTGGGCGTGCCGCCCGAAGAAGGAACCGTGTAAACCTGCGAGCCCTTTGCGTTTCCGCTGGACGAAAAGGCGATCAACTTCCCGTCTGGCGAGACGCTCTTGTCGTTATTGCAGCGCCCGAGCGAGCCCAAATCGATTTTAACCAGCTGCGTCGCGTTCGAACCGCGCACTGGAAGCCGGTAGAGCGCGCCGCCCGTATTCACCAACAGATATTTGCCATCCGGCGACCAGTTGGGAGCCTCGATCAGAGCATCCGATTCATAGATCACCTTCGTGGATTTCTTCTGAATGTCATACACGGTAACTTTGCTCTTCTTGATCTGTTGCTGGGGCGCGGCAACCAATTCCACGGCGGCGGCTAACAAAATCACTGATCGAGACAACAAAGCAAGCTTCATTTGTAGGGACTCCCTTAGGCAAGCGCGTACGCTCCTATCGCGCTCGGCATCAGACACTCCAAGCTATCAAACAGACGCCCGCAACGGCGCCAAAACGATGTTGTCTGAAGCGCTTAAATCTCCAGGCTCCTACCGCACAGTTTGGAGATTCCCATGACTTGGCTTCGGCACAAGATGTCAAGATCAAGATAGCGTGTCTGAACGAATTATCAAGATTTTGCTGGCCGACGACCACACCATCGTACGGCAGGGCTTGAAGTTAATCCTCTCGTCCAATTCCGATCTGGAGGTGGTGGGAGAGGCTGCGAATGGACGTGAGGCCGTAGATTTAGCTGAGAAACTGCGCCCCGATATTGTGCTGATGGACGTAGCCATGCCTGAGCTCAACGGCATAGAAGCTACACGCCGGATGGTGGCGGCCAACCAGCGTGTACGGGTGCTAGTTTTGAGCATGCACAAGGAGGCCGTATATGTGCGTGAGATCTTGAAGGCCGGCGCTCGCGGCTATATTCTGAAAGACGCCATCGACACGGAGCTTCTCAATGCCGTCCGATCAGTCGCGCGTGGCGATGGATACGTCAGTCCTGCTGTATCAGGCGCGCTATTGAACGACTACCGGCAGAACATTACGGATCCTATTGATCTGCTCTCCAGCCGGGAGCGTGAAGTTTTGCAACTGATCGCCGAGGGCAAGACAAACAAGGAAATCGCGACCCGCTTGAATCTCAGCGTCTACACCGTGGACTCCCATCGCGGCAAAATCATGGAGAAGTTGAATCTACACAGCACCGGCGAGTTGGTAAGATTTGCCATCAAGCACGGCCTGGCGGATTAGGATCAGCCTCACCGGGGATAGGGATGGCCCCGCAGCGTGGTGAACGCGCGATAAATCTGCTCGGCTAGCATCGCCCGCGCCAACTCATGCGGGAACGTCATTGGCGAAAGAGAAAGCAGCATGTCCGCGCGTCCTTTCCACTCGGGCGGCAGCCCATCGTGGCCGCCGACGAGGAACACCAGATCCTGGCCTTCGTACTCCGCGCGTTCCACCATTGCAATGAATCCCCCTGAGTCCAGGGGACGCCCCGCGGGATCCAGAAATACTTTGCGCGCGTTCGCATGCTTTCCAAACAGATCAAATCGCTGTGGAGTTACTTCACGCATTTCGCAAACCGCATACCGGGAGCTGCGCTTCAGAAACTCTGACGCTATTGCATTGGAATGCACGTCGCGCCCTTTTCCGATGTAATACAGAAAGATCTTCACCTGGCGATGCTCCGTCTTGTCATCTTCAGCATATGAATTCTGCGGAAGAAACGAACTGCGGAACTGATATCGAGCTACTGAATGCGTATTACAGCGGTTTGCATATTAATCTGACGAGTTTGAGAAGTAAGATGGACCGGTGTGGAGGAATACCGGATGGCTTACAGCGATGATTTACGCCAGAAGGTACTCCGAGCGGTGGACACCCACCAGGCCAGCCAAGCCCGCTTGGCCGAGATCTTCGGAGTCAGTCTGAGCTGGGTCAAAGGCATTGTGCGACGGCGGCGCGAGACGGGCAACCCGCATGCGTTGCCGCACCGGGGTGGACGACGACCGAAGTTGAGTGCCGCCCAATGCGATGCGCTCCAGCAGTATCTGGCCGCGCACGACGACTTCTTGTTGCGCGAATTACAGCAATGGCTGCAAAGGAGGTATCACTTGGCTCTGAGCTTGTCCAGTTTGTCACGCTTGTTGAGCGCCCGGAACTGGCCGCGTAAAAAAAATCGCTGCACGCCACCGAACGCGATACTGTAGCCAATCAAGAAAAGCGAGCGGCCTGGCGCAGCCAAATGGAAGCCATCGATCCGGCCCGCTTGATCTTTGTCGATGAAAGCGGCGTGACGCGCTCGATGACGCGCCGTTACGGGCGTGCACCGAAGGGCCAACGCGTGCCTGGGGCCGTGCCGCTCGGTCATTGGGAAGTGACCACGCTGATTGGTGCTCTGGCGCTTGACGGCATCCGTGCCAGCTTTAGCGTGGATGCGGCCACGGATGCCGAGGTCTTTCAGGTCTTTGTGCAACAAGTCCTGCGTCCCGCCTTGCGCCCCGGCGATGTCGTCATCTGGGACAATTTGCCCGCGCATAAGAGTGCGGACCTGCACTCGGTTCTAGGCTCCGCGCACGCCATCCTGTTGCCGCTGCCGCCCTACTCGCCGGACTTCAACCCCATCGAGCAGTGTTGGTCCAAGATCAAAGAGCGCTTGCGGTCAGCCCAGGCGCGTACGACCGAAGCTCTCCAGCAAGCGATTGCCCACGCCTTTGCTGCCGTGACTGCTTCGGATGCACAGGGCTGGTTTCAACACTGCGGCTACCGGTCAGACTAATATGCAAACCGCTATAGCTCGATGATGATACCTTCCGGGCCGCGGACGCAGCAGAGCCGGTAGGTGTCCTCGTAGCGCTCCAGCTTGCCGACGAGTTCAGCGACGCGGGCTCGCAGGCGGGCAACGATGGCGTCGATGTCCTCGACCGCGAATGC
>DATIMM010000161.1:0-4891 GCA_035475295.1 Bryobacteraceae bacterium | reverse complement strand
GGTCAAACACTTCGCCGTAACCGAACACCAAAACCTGGAGGTCAGGGGCGAGTTCATCAATGTGTCCAACACGCCCATTTTGAATGCTCCGAACCGTTCCATCGGTTCGAATCTCGGTGTCGTGAGCAGCTCACAGGGCGCACGCAATATTCAGCTCGGTGTGAAGTACAACTTTTAGTTCTCCCTGGCGGAGCGGGTTTTCGGCTTGTCCGTCACCCCGCTCCGCCAGGCTGATATTCTTCCATTTCGAACGACTGCCTTACGACCGCCCGCAGCTCTTCAAGTGAACCGATCTCGCCCGCGCCAAGCGCCTGAACAAGTGCATTTCCTGCCGCAGTTGCTTCCGCGGGTCCCGCGATTACCCGGCGTCCAGTGGCATCGGCGGCAAGTTGGTTCAGGAGTTTATTGCGGGAACCCCCGCCAACAATGTGGATCACTTCGATCTGTCGCCCTGTGAGTTGCTCAAGCAGCCCCAAAACTTCTTTGTAGCGTGCGGCAAGATTTTGCAGCACGGCCCGCACGATCGACCCGGCATTTTCCGGTATTTCTTGTCCCGTCTCGCGGCAGAAATCGCAGATCAATTTGGGGTAATTGCCTGGAGACGAGAACCGGTCGAGGTCGAACACCGCGCTGGATGGTTTGGCAGCCGCCGCTAATTCCATCAATTCGCGATACGAATATTCCTTTCCCTCCTTGGCCCAAGCTCTTCTACACTCCTGCAAAATCCACAAACCGGGAGTGTTCTTCAGGAAGCGAATTGTATGCTCTACTCCCGCCTCATTCGTGAAATTGGCGTGGAGCGATGCATCGTTAATAACGGGTTCTTCCAGCTCAACTCCCATCAGAGACCAGGTTCCCGAGCTTATATAGCACCATTGCTGATTCGAAGAAGCAGGAACGGCGGCAATGGCAGAAGCAGTATCGTGCGCTGCAGTCGCATAAACCGGAGTATCGTGCTTCAGACCGCAGTGTTCAGCCACATTCGGCAGAACGGTCCCCAACTCCGTTCCAGGATCGACCAGCTCCGGAAGAAAGCCGGCCTGTATGCCGATGTTGCGCAGCATATCAGTCGCAAAGCGCCTTTTTACGGGGTCGTAAAACTGCGAAGTACTCGCGATAGTTCGTTCCGACGCGAATGAGCCCGTAAGGAAATAGTTGAACAGATCAGGCATGAACAACAGTTTCGAAGCGCACTCCAGAAGCTCAGGTGAATCCCGCTGGATTGCATACAACTGATAGAGCGAGTTAATCTCCATGAACTGTATTCCGGTCTGGCGGAAAATTTCGCCCCGGGAAACGGTTTCGAAGACTTGGCCGGGAACGCCTTGGGTTCGCGGATCGCGATAATGCCTGGGATTTTCCAACAGAGATCCCTGCGCGGTGAGGAGGCCGAAATCGACTCCCCAGGTGTCGACCGCGATTCCGTCCAGTTCATCCGCTGCCCGTGACGCCGCGCCGATGGATTCGCAGATCTCGTGGAAGAGCCGCAACGTATCCCAGTAGACTCCCGTAGGAAGGCGCACAGCGATATTCGAGAAGCGGTTAAGATCCGTGAGCTCAAGTCGATGATCATTCAGGTGCGCCAGCATGGCGCGTCCCGTTTCGGCTCCAAGGTCCAGCGCAAGGTAACGGCAGCCCATTGCCGCGAGTATATCCCGCTGCTATGCCAAGCCCGAAAGGAAACAAAACCGGCCATGTGTTGAAATCATGGCCGGCGCGTATGGCAGCTCGCGAGCGCGCCAGCCATCTAAGCCGCAATGTGCGGGGTTACTTGGTTTTTACAAGGACTGATACTCCCGGCACACCGGAACGGCCCGCGAGAAGTTCTTTCCGTTCGGGATGAATCGAGTACGTGTACGTCAGCCCTACGGGCGCAAGGTGCAGGGAGCGAACCCTGTTTCCGACGATCAGCATTGAACTGGTTGCGGAAGCGGAATAGGATGTTACATCCATGCCTTGTGCAAGGACGACAGCGACACCATCGTTTCCTCTCCTCACTATAATTTGCCCGTTCTGCATGGCGTGATCCAGGCTGAACGTGTAATCGCCAGCGGGAAGCACTGCCGATCCCCAGTGTGTTTGAAGAGGCAGCGTAAAGCTGCCGTTGACATCGGCTGCGCCGAGCAAACCGCCCCCCAGGAATAAGCCCGCGAGGCTGAGCAATAGATTCATCTTTCGGTTCGATTTCATAACAATCCTCCTTTGATTTTGGCCAACGACCTGTGGCCGCTTGCCCGTTCCCTGACTATCCGGGAATTCCCGCAGATCGGCCATGGACCGGGGTTGTACTGCGCGTGACTTTACGTTGAACACGAAAAGGAACCGCGAAAAGGGGGTTAAAGCCGCTGTTACATGAGAGAAATCCCCGGGTTTCATGGAGCTTGCTGCGGTGCTACACTTAACCCACTCAGAAAGATTTGCTGTTATGCAAGAAGTCCCGCGTGCCTCGCCTGCTTTCCACTTCGGCGATTTTGAAGCGGATCTTTCCAGCGGCGAACTGCGGAAGCAGGGATCGCGGCTCAAAATCCAGGAACAGCCGTTTCAAATCCTCATCGTGCTGCTCGATCACGCTGGCCAGGTGGTCAGCCGTGAAGAGCTCTGTAAAAGACTCTGGTCCGGCGGCACATTCGTAGATTTTGAGCAAGGTCTTGCTACAGCAGTCAAGAAGCTTCGGCACGCTCTCGGCGACGACGCAGAGATGCCGCGCTATGTTGAGACCATTCCGAAGCGGGGTTATCGTTTCATCGCGTCCGTAGAACGCTCGGAATCTCCGTTTCCTGTTCCCGCCCCAGTCTCACAGCGCTTGCACGAGGCTCCTCCGGTGGGCGCTCCAGCTTCTCCCGGAACGCGCGCCCGGTCTCGCCGGGTTAACATGCTCGTCATCACCGTTGGACTCGCTCTGGCACTGATGCTTGCGCTCAGATTCAATGGACTGTTCCCCACCAAAGAGCAGAGTTCATCGGGTAGAGGAAAGGATGTCCGGCAAGCTGCTGAATCCGTTTCGGAGCGGCCCCTCACCACCCTCTCGGGCGGTGAATACGAGCCCGCGCTCTCGCCCGACGGGAAAATGATGGCGTTTGTCTGGGGCCAGGAGGGCGGCCACGACTTCCATATCTATACGCAATCAATTGACCTCGGCTCACCCACCCGCCTGACCACCGGCGCAGCGCCCGAGGGCAGCCCGGCCTGGTCGCCGGATGGCCGTTACCTTGCCTACGTTACGTGTACGGAACAGCCCGATCAATCTGGACTCTATATCATCCCTGTCCGCGGCGGCGCGGAAAGGAAGGTCGCCAACGTGGCGCCGCGCGCCTATATCTTCGATCGCCAAATCGATTGGTCGCCGGATGGAAATTCGCTGGCCCTGGTTGACAGGAATTCAGCCCAGGAGCCGTACTCCATCTACGTGCTCTCATTGAATAACGGTGCTAGGCGGCAGTTGTCCGTCCCTCCGCCCGCGAGCCCTGGAGACAGCGGGCCCGTGTTTTCTCCTAATGGCCGGCAGATTGCCTTCCGGCGTACGGAGAGCATCGGCAATACGGATCTTTATCTAGCCAGCCCGTCTGGCGGAAACCTGCGCCGCCTCACCTTCGATCGACGCTTTACGTCAGGTCACGCGTGGACCCAGGACGGCCGCGATATCGTGTTCACATCGAAGCGTTCGGGTCCCCTTAGCCTATGGCGGATCGACGCTTCCGGCGGTGTGCCGCTGGCCATGCCGGGCGTGACTGAAGGAGCGTACAATCTTGCCATTGCGCGAACCGGGCATCGGCTCATCTACTCGAAATATATCTCTGACAGCAATATCTGGGAGACGAACCGCCAAAGCAGTGAAGCCAGGCGGATCCTCGGTTCCACCCGTAACGAGCGCAGCCCGCAGTATTCGCCTGATGGCAGCCGCATCGCGTTCCGCTCCGATCGCACCGGTGAGGACGAGATATGGGTATCGGACGCCTCCGGCGAAAATGACGTTCGGCTCACGTCCTTTGACGGGCCGCTAACCGGCACGCCTCGGTGGTCTCCAGACGGGCAGTTTGTCGTTTTCGATTCGCGCCCCAATGGAAATCCGGACATTTACGTCGTCAGCGCCAACGGCGGACCACCCCGGCGCGTGACCTCGTCAACTTCGGAAGATGTTGTCCCAAGTTGGTCTGCCGATGGTCGATGGATCTATTTCGCCTCGAATCGCAGCGGCAGTTGGCAGGTGTGGAAAATCGCTTCCCAGACGGTCGAAGAGAACACGCGGCCAATCCAGTTGACGCGGCAGGGCGGGTTCTCCGCTTTCGGGTCGCCAGATGGACGGACCGTCTTTTACTCCAAGGGCCGCGATCTGCCGGGCATCTGGTCGGTTGCTGCGAACGGCGGAAGTGAGCGGCTTGTAACGGGATTGCTGAAGGCCGGTTATTGGGGGAACTGGGGAGTTGCGCGGGCGGGACTTTTCTTTGTTCGTCCGGTGCCGCCGGATGCGGCCGAAGTGGATACCTATGAATTCCGTTCGGGGCGCGTCCGCCGCGCCGCCCTTCTGAAGAAAGACCCACCCTTCTCGGATTCCGGATTTGCAGTAAGCAGTGATGGCCGCCGGATGTTGTATACGCAGGTCGAGAGCAGCAGCAGCGAAATCATCCTGGTTGAGAATTTCCGCTGAAGTTCACGAAGCCCCGCCCGCTGCTCTCATCGCTTTCTCCGGTTCTTTTCGCTTTGCTCCGCCCATGACGCGTGCCTCCAGCATGATCAACAGAGCCACAACCGCTGCGACAATGGACCCGAGCGCGGGCAGCAGCATCACCCATCTCGCGCCCAGGGAAGCTTCCACATAGCCGAGTAGCCACGGAGCGCTCATGGCGCCCGTAATTGCGATGGAAAAGATGCCGTTGTAAAAGCCCGGATGATA
>DATIMM010000160.1:0-14706 GCA_035475295.1 Bryobacteraceae bacterium | reverse complement strand
CATCCGCTCCCTCCGGAGCGAAAAAGTGTAACCCATGTGTCCGGTACGTTCTGTTACCTATGTCTCGGGTCGGTCATAGAACCAGTCCTGATCGGGTGCTCGCCAATACGCATCGCATGTACGGGCGTCCAGGGGAGAACTTACCAGCCGTCCAAACTTGTGAGCGCCGCCTTCCATAATTCCGGCGCTTCCTGCCCCCCTAGGCTGCTTGTCGAAAGTCTCGGCTCTCAAAGCAGCGATTGCTGAACGAGTATGCAACAACCGGAAACTCGGTCGTATTGCTGTCCCGGCGCACGTGAGTGTCCGTTTCGCTCAGAATATTCCATTTGGCGCCCCGGTATAAGCGTTCACGAACCATTGCCTCTTCGGCAGAGGCGTGCCAAGATGGTTGGCCGCGCTGTTCGTGAATTCACCTACGATCCAATCGACCGGAAGCCAAGTTCTCAAGAGTTCAATGGGACTGCTCGAGATTAAACCGCGTCAGTCTCACGGCGGCCGCTTGCTGAGCGCACAATAGCTGTTCGTTTGTGGGAATATTTGCGTGCTAAAGGAACACCAGTCGGCAAAGCTGCGTCTACCCGTGCATCTCGTTCCCGGGCGAATGGAGGTCCGATGTCTTCCCTCTCTGCTTTTTGGGGCTCTCTGTGGCAGGATCTTCGCTACGGCTGCCGCATGCTCATTGCCAGACCCGGATTCGCCGCCGTCGCCGTGCTCTCGATGGCGCTCGGTATCGGAGCGACCACGGCCATCTTCAGTGTGATCCACGCAGTGCTCGTGGATCCTTACCCTTACCGCGCGGCAGATCGCATCGGGTGGGCCGGTACGACGAGTCCCAGAGGCATCTGGCGATTCGAATATTCCATGGCGCAGTACCTGGAGATCAAGAGCCGGTTACGTTCCGTCATGGAGGACGAAGTTGCTGTCGACATGAAGCAGGTTGTTCTCACGGGATGAGGACTACTGCCCGAGATCGTCAGCCAGGAGGACTGCTCGCCGAATATGTTTGCCTTTTTCGGCGTGCCGCCCCTACGTGGGCGGGCCTTTACCCAGAAGGATTTTCCCGCCGGGCACGTGCCCGACCCGGTGACCGTGATCAGCTACAAATTCTGGCAGCATGCGTTTCAGGGAAGTCCGGATGTGATCGGGCGACGCATACTCCTCAATGAGAAGCAGTACACCATTATCGGTGTCCTTCCAATTCGATTTACCTGGAATGATACTGATGCATACACGCCGATGGATCTGCGGCCGAGTTCGCAGGATTATGTCCAGACTTTTTTCCGCGTCCGGCCAGGCGTGACTCAGCAACAAATCGCTGCGGCATTCAATCCACTGATCGAAAAGTTTCGGACACAAGTGCCACGCTACTTCTATCCCGAGGGCCCGATTCGAACGAAATGGACCAGCGTGAATGACGGAATTCTCGGAAAGTTCGCGACAACACTCTTGGTGCTGTTTGGCGCCGTCCTGCTACTCCTGTTAATTGCCTGCACCAATGTAGCGAATTTACTGCTGGCGCGGGCGGCATCTCGCCAGGGAGAGATGGCGATTCGGGCCTCGATCGGAGCCACGCGGCGGCGGCTGATGCGCCAGATGTTGACTGAGAGCGTACTGCTGGCGATCACGGGTGGGCTTCTCGGCATCGGTCTGGCGTTCGTAGGCGTAAACGCTGTCGTGGCGCTGATGCCCGAGTATTCCATCCCGCATGAAGCGGTCATTGCCTTAAACTGGCCGGTGCTCTGGTTCGCAGCGGCGGTATCCTTGGCAACCGGGATTCTTTTCGGGCTTGCTCCGGCGCAGCAGGTTTCGGGCAGAACGCAGGCAGAGATCTTGAAGGGCAGTACCAGAGGCGCCGGGAGCGGGATGGCGAGCAGGAGTTTCTACAACGGATTGATGGTTCTCGAAATTACTCTCTCATTGGTCCTGCTCACCGGAGCTGGTCTGGCCGTGAAGGGATTGGTCGTGCTGCAGCAAGAGCGCCTCGGCTATGACCCTGGCGGGGTACTGACCTTTGGGATTCCACTGGGAGAAGCCAAATACACCAACTGGGCAAGCCGGACAGCGTTTTTCCAGAATGTGACCGATCGGCTCGCCCGCATTCCAGGCGTGCAGGTAGTAGCCACGAACGAGACGGGACCGCCACCCTGGAATGGAGATACCACCAAGTTGATATTGGATGACCGCCCGGCATCGGAGGCGATCGCCGGACGTTTCAATTTAGTGAGTCATGGTTACTTCGAGGCCGTCCATGTACCGCTTCTGCGTGGGCGCCTTCTCAGTCGGGAAGACATCCTACGAGCGAGTCCGGTTGGGGTGGTAAGCGAAGGCCTGGTGAAGCGCTACTTCGGGAGCAAGGATCCCATCGGGCGGCATGTTCAAGTGGATGTTTTCAACCAGCCCATTCCGCGCCAGATTCTGAAGGCGCCACACTTTAGCAACTCATTCGAGATCGTGGGCGTAGTGGGAACAGCGAGGAACAGAGGCTTGCGTGACCAGCCCGATCCGGCGATATTCGTCCCCTACAGCATCCTTTGCACACCGGACAGTTTCTTCCTGGTGAGGACCGGATCGGACCCGAGACTGTTGGTCACACAAGCCCGGCAGGCGGTCAAATCGGTGGATCCGAACCAGGCCATCACCAGGGTACGCACCTTGCAGGAGTGGCTGAACACGGCGACTGCTTATCCGCGATTTGCGACCCTCTTATTTGGCGTATTCGGCGGAGTGGGGTTGCTGCTGGCCGTGGCAGGCGTGTTCAGCGTGGTTTCCTACGGAGTGGCCCGCCGAACGCGTGAGTTCGGCCTTCGTATGGCACTGGGCGCGCGGCCCACTGATGTCTTGCGCCTGGTTCTGTCCGAGATGGCCCGAATTTTGGTAATCGGCCTACTTATAGGGCTTACGTTCAGCATCTTCGCCGCTGACCTACTCGCGCGCCGCATGGAAGGCATGGGGACAGCCGACCCGCTGCTGTTCATCGCGGTTCCAGCCGTGCTGGTTGCGGCCACCCTGACCGCGTGTTTCCTGCCGGCCCGGGCAGCTACGCTCGTGCAGCCTATGGAGGCGTTACGGCATGAATAACCGCAGCAACGGCGGGTAATCCGAGGAACTCTCCCTGTGCGTACCGCTGCACTCATCAGCGCCCCGAAGCTCATTTCGGATGATTGCAGGAAGATCGGCTACGGGTACGGCGCCGTCCAGGTGCCAATCAGTAAAAGTAGTTTTCCGCTATCCGTGGTCGTGATCCGGAAACGGCACACGGAGCCTGAGCTGAGCGTTCGGCAATTCAGACCGGTCGATATGTATCGAACCTGCATCGGGCAATGGAGCGCTCAGTCAGGGATTGTGAAGAAGAACGTCGATCCCTTGCCAACCTCGGATTCAACCCAAATGCGTCCACCATATCGCTCAATGACGCGCTGGCAAATGGCCAGGCCGATACCGGTTCCCGAGTATTTGTCGGCTGTATGTAGCCGCTTGAAGATACCGAAGATCTGCTGTTGGTAAGTGGCGTCTATACCGATGCCGTTATCCTGAACAGAGACCAGCCATTCCTCATTCTGCCGCCGAGCCGAAATGTGGAGCTTGGGAGGGTCGGTGCCGCGATACTTCAGAGCATTGCCTACAAGATTCTGGAACACCTGCTGCAGATGTGATCTTCGAACTCTCAATGCCGGCAGCGCATCGACCGAAACCTCCGCTCTGGTTTCCTCAAGGTAGGTCGATAAGTTGGCCAGGGCATCTCGAAGGGCATCAGCGGCTTCTACCCGTTCCGTAACTGACTCGCCCAAATGTGTTGTTTGCACATATTGAAGGAGATCGTGCACCAGCGTTTCCATTCGCCTCGCGCTGGCGCAGACAAATGTTAGAAACTCTTTCGCATCACCCTCGAATTGCTCTCCATAACGCCGTTCAAGCAGTTGAGCGTACACCGCGATGGTTCTGATGGGCTCCTGCAGATCATGAGAAGCGGAGTACGCAAACTGCTGCAAATCGCTATTCGCATGCTGCAATTCCCGTTCCCTGAGGAGCAGGGCTTCTCGCGAGCGCTTTATCTCGTCCACATCCGTCGACGTGCCGAACCATTGGCGAAGTTCTCCAGCTTCGTTGTGGATCGGAACCGTCCTGGTCAGAAACCAACGGAACCGCCCGTCTCGGCCCCGTATCGGAATCTCCAGCTCAAAGCCTTGGCCTTCTCTCAACGAGCGTTTCCATCGGTCCATAAGGGCCGGAAGACTTTCCGGGTCGATTCTTGCCTCCCAATGTTCGCGTCCTGTATCGCCGGCGGGCGCGCCCGTGTACTCGTACCAACGATCGTTGTACCAGGCGACCGAGCCGTCGGCGTTAGAAATCCAGCAGATCTGGGGAATCGCATTCGCCAGCGTCCGAAGCTCGTTCTCCCGCCTGGCCAGTTCTGCATTTGCTTGCAGGAGCAATTGCTCGGAATGCTTCCGCTCCGTGATGTCCTGACAGATGACTTGCAGGCCCAATACTCTTCCGTCTGCCGCTCTCACCGGAGAGCAGTCGATTAGCCACGTCCTTTGCTGATCAGTCTCCTCGTCAGTGGGGTCACTCAATTCAAAGTTGAGTACGGGCTTTCCCGTTTCCAGAACCCTTCGATACCACGGCTCCACAATGTCTGAAATGCCCGCGGAAATCATCTCCCGTAAATGCCTGTGAAGATGGCCGGCCACCGGGGCGTGATTGATGGCGGCCAGCTTTTCATTGATCCGAAGAAACCGCAGATTGGTGTCCAAAAAGCACAAGCCGACAGGCAGTTGTGCATACAGAGTTTCCAGTTCAGCCAACCGATGTTGAACGGCTGCATTCGCGTTTTGCAGTTCCGCCGTGCGCTCCGTCACTTTGGCCTCAAGGTCTGAATTCGCTGTGCGCAGCACCTCTTCTATGCGTTTCCGAGTGCTTGCCACCCTTCCTACCAGGAACGAGATAAAGCAGAAGATCAGTATCGCCACCGGTTCCACGTGCGGAGGTAGCCAGTTCTTTCCTCCTGTTGCCGCCGCCGTGAGTGCCGGCACGGTCAGACAACTCAACAGAATTCCGGCTCCGGTACCCGCCCACCATGACACGGCCGATATGGTGAGAAGAAAAGAAGCGCTGATTACGGGGTTGAAGGTGGGATGGCTCTTCAGGGCGGCAGTGATGGCCATCGGAATCGCTAACGCGGCAAGAGAAGCCGTGTAACGCAGCAGGCATTCTCGAAACCGTGAACTCATGTGAGTTGGTGGTGACTTCACGGCGGAATTCTGGTTAGCGACTCAGCCTCATCAGGGCGAGACACCTGTCACGTACAATTCGTGAATTGAGTGTTCGGAACATGTTAAGAGCAGTGTGTAAATAATAGCTCATTCTTGTACCCTGAATCACGCATCGAGAATACCAGCACAGACAACGCTAAATGACTCAAATTGTTTCGCGCCTTTCTATGGTTGCATTCGTTGTAATGCTTGACTCAACTGCATCCGCGCAAGTGAGAACCGCGCTCGTGGGGACCGTCCTGGACTCATCCGGCAGCGCCATTCCGGCGGTTTCAGTAACCGCAACCCGGTCGGAAACGGGTATCACTTACAAACGGATAACGACCTCGGCTGGTGAATACCTGTTCGATGATCTTCCGGTAGGGAGGTATTCCCTGACATTTTCTGCCCCTTTGTTCCGCACGCTCCGCGTCGAAGGCGTGAAAGCGCAGGTGGCCAGTACGTTGCGCCAAGACGCCACACTGGAACTGGCAGCTCGTAGGGAGACGATAGAGGTGCAATCCACTACCCCGCTTGTCGAAGCCGAAACAGCCGAACTCGGGTCACTCGTGAATGCCGATCAGATCACACAGCTCCCCTTGAACGGACGCGACGTGTTTACGCTTCTTTCGCTTTCGGCTGGAGCTGAAACGGGGCCGAGCCCTGCCGCGCGGTTTACCAACTCGGAGCGTCCGGCTCTCGCGGGAGGACGGGCCGGATTTACCGTGTTTCGCATAGGTGGAATTGATGTCAACAGTCAAAACTTGCCCTCTGCAAGCGTGGTCCCCGGCGTTGATGCTGTCGAAGAGTTTCGTGCCATTATCCAATTGGCTCCGGCCTCGGAAAGCTCCAGTTCGTCGGTTAATGTCGCGCTACGTTCCGGCACTAACCAGTTCCACGGAACTGCTTACGAGTACTTCCGCAACAACATTCTCGACGGCCATCCGTTTTTCGAACGCCCCATAGTCTCCCCATCGTTTCAGTCCATCCCCGATCAACTCCGCTACAACCAGTTTGGAGGTGCAATCGGGGGCCCGCTAAGACACAACCGCTCATTCTTTTTTCTGAACACTCAAATTACGCGTTCACATGCCATAACGCAGGTCACAACTGTCGCGCCCACATCTGCCATGCTGCGCGGTGACTTTTCTGGTATCAATCCGCTGAGCGGAGTTGCGCTTAAGAATTTTGGGCCAGTAATTAATCCTGCTACTAATCAGGCCTTCCCAGGCAACCAGATTCCAAGCTCAGCCATTTCTCCCTTCGCGAGTAAGTTCTTGTCGGCTGGCGGTTTTCTGGTCGGGAATTGTTCAGCCTGTCAGGCACAGGGGCTGGGCTTTAACTTCGTGGGTGAAGCACCCGTCCAGCATGACAGTGACCAGTATCTGGCGCGGATCGATCACCACTTCAGAGACGCGGATATGTTGTCCGGCAGCGTACAGGTTCAACCGGGCACGCATACGGAAACGCCCTCGCCCAACCCCGTTTCCGCGGTAGATATCCCCACGCGCGCCTACTTCGCAGCTCTGGATGAGACGCACACCTTTACGCCGGCGCTCGTAAATGAAGCCCGGCTTGGGTACACGCGGCTGCGGCAGACGCTACAGCAGCATCAGAATGCGAGCGAAGACTTCACGTTTCAAAACACTCCCACCAGCATTTCCTCGCTGTATCCGACTCTCGCCTTCAGCGGATATGGGACTCGCTTCGGCAACGGCGCCATTTCGGACCGTAACTTTTCCCTCGAGGATTCCTGGGATTTCAACGACACTCTGTCGTACATTCACGGCGCACACCGCCTCCAGGTTGGGTTTGAAACCGTCCGGGCTCACTTTTGGAACACCATCAATCTGAATGCATTTTTTGTATATACTGACAACCTCCCCGCCGCCTTGGGATTTACAGGCAACAGCTTTGCCGATTTCTTGACAGGCGTGCCATTCTTCGGGCTGACATTCCAGGGAACCGGGAAGGCCGATATGGTTGAACGGTCCGTGAACAGTGCTTTCCTGCAGGACAGCTGGAGCGTATCCCGCCGGGTCACGTTGAGTGCCGGCCTCCGATATGAATATGCGCAGCGCTGGCACGACCGCAATACGCTCCTGAACCGAATGGGCACTCTGGACACAACCGCACCGAGTCAAGCCTTGGGCGGCCGGTTTCTCCTGGGTGGCAGTGCGGACTTTTATGTGCCGGGCACCGGCCTCGTCCACGGCACGGGCGCGCCGCTCATCCGAGGCTCGCTCGTTGATCCGTCCTGGCGTGACTTCCAGCCGCGCGTCGCTGTTGCGTACCGCCCCTTCGCTGATAACCGTACTGCTATTCGCGCCGGCTTCGGCATCTACTACGCGCTGCAGGACGCGAATTCTGTCGCGATGGAACTCAATTCCCCGCCTTTTCAATATTCGGCTTCCATCACAAATCTTCCACCGTTTGTGCCGATCGGGCAGCCGCTGAAGGATTCACAGTTCTGGCCCGCGGCGCCGCCGGCCGGTGTGGCAACCGAAGGCAACGATCCTCGCAATGGCGATCCCCACATGGCGCAGTGGACGTTCAGTATTCAGCACCAGATTGCGAATAATCTCTTGCTGGCCGCCGAATACCTTGGCAATCGTGGAATGGACAACCCGATCAGCTTGCTGATCAACACCCCGCCCTTGCCGAACACTGCTCAGCTTGCGCAACTGGAAGCTAATCCGGCGCTGAATTCCACCCTCGCCCTACAGCGCTCCCCTTATTCGAATGTGGGGCTGGCTTACGAGTATACGGAGAACATCGCTCCATCCTGGTACAACGCCCTGAATCTCCGTGCCGAAGGACGGCTTGGTGATCGGCTCAACTTCTCGGCAGTCTACACGTGGTCCAAGGCGCTCGATTGGGAATCGGCTGAACAACAAGCGCCAGGCACGACTTCTGGATTGACCTTGGGCAAGAGCTATGCAGATTTCGATCATCCGCAGCGGTTTGTCGGCAGTTGGGTGTACAACTTACCTCAATTCACGCACCGATGGCCGGCACTCTTCGACGGATGGGAGCTTAGCGGGATCGCCGTCTTCGAAGCCGGTCCGCCTTTTTCAATAACCATGGGTGCGGATACGTCCTTCCGAGGCGGCTCCGTCCCGGTGTTTCCCGACCTTTCGGGCCATCCGGTTACCGTCGATATCCGCCGGTCGAACGGCATCTATCTGCTGCCTCAAAACTTCGCTGCGCCGGCATTTGGTGCCCTCGGCACGCTAGCCCGCAACGCATTTCACGGTCCCGGTATCAACAATTTCGACATCGGAATCCTGAAGAACCTGAAATTGACCGAGCAAGCGCATCTTCAGATTCGCGCTGAATTATTCAATGCGTTCAACCACGCACAATTCCAGTTCGGAGGTGGAGCCCTCGCCTCATCCCTCGGACCTCCGGCGCCAGGCTCCACCACGCCCACGATCCAGTACGTTGACCCCTCACAATTCGGACGAGCCACTGCCCGAGAGCCTCGCATTGTACAATTCGCTGCAAAGCTCATCTGGTAATCGCGCCAGAAGAGACTGCCCGGACCTGCATCTGAATGTGATAATTTCACCATGTGCTAACCGCGGAACGTGAGAGTTTGGATCGTTTTGGATACGTACTGGTAGAGGATGTTCTGGATGCAGACATGCTGCGGTTGGTCCGCGAGCGAGTCGAGCAGTTGTACGAGGAGGAGGGCGAGAATGCCGGATCGGAATTTCGCAAGGAACCCGGTGCCCGGCGACTGGCGAACCTCGTGGATAAAGGACGGATCTTCCAGCAGCTGATTGCTACTCCGCAAGTCTTGGAACGAGTGCGTCACGTCCTCGGCGATAAATTCAAGCTGAGCAGCTTCAACGCTCGTTCTGCGAACCCTCACTCGAACGAAGCGCAGCCTCTCCACTGCGACGCCAGTGCACTACCTGACGAGAACGGTTACTGGGTCTGCAATACCATCTGGCTGCTCGACGATTTCACACCTGAGAACGGGGCGACCAGAGTCATCCCGGGCTCCCAGCGCTGGGGCCAGCTCCCGCAGGATGTATTGTCGAATCTGGATGCGCCGCATCCGGAGGAAGTCTTGGTGCTGGGCCGCGCTGGAAGCGTGGTGGTTATGAACACGCACGCCTGGCACGGTGGTACCGCCAACAAGACTGATAAGCATCGGAGAGCGTTACATGCGTTCTACTGCCGGTGGGATAAGCCGCAACAACAGTATCAAAAAAGGCTGCTTCGTCCGGAAACTCAGGCGGGGCTTTCCGAGGAGGTACGCCAGCTCCTCGCCCTGGATGATCCCCTGAACGATCAGCTAAGTTCTCCGGAGCAGAAGGCGAGCGGATTCTTGAAATGAGAGTAGGCGCGCCGCTCTCGCCTCCTAAGTCTGCCGGGGAGAAACGATAGCTCCGGCTGATACTAGCGATCGATCGAGCCGGGAAAAATGAGAATTGCTGGCGTACCTACAGCTGTGTATTGGCCGGTAAAGTTGAGTGCACCGCTGCTCCGGTCAATTCGAAAGGCTGTGATAGCGTCGCCACGTTGATTACAGGAATACAAGAAGGCACCCGTCGGATCGATCGTAAAGCTACGCGGATAATCGCCTCGTGTCCACGTTTCGCCCACAAACTTCAGGGTTCCCGAAGCAGACACGGAAAACCAAGCAATGCTATCGTGCAGACGATTCCCGGCATAAACGAATCGCCCATCCGGAGAGATGCGGATCTCCGACGTGAAGTTGGTACCTGCGAAGGACGGCGGCAGGCTGGAGACACTTTGCCGCTTGGTGAGTCGTCCTAGTTTCGCATCGTAGTCGAACAGGATGATAGTGGACCCTTCTTCCTGCAGCGAGTAAAACCACCGTCCGTTTGGATGAAAGATAAAATGACGCGGCCCGTCTCCGGGTGGCACCGACACCGATCCCGGCGTATTGGGCATCAGCTTACCCCGCTCAGCATCGAACTTCCAGATCTGGATCTGATCCAGGCCAAGATCACTGCCGAAAACAAATCTCCCGGAGGCATCGGACCGGATCATGTGACCATGGGGGTGATCGTGGCCACTGATCGCAAAACTGCCCGGCGGCGCGCTGGTGGCGTGGGTGGGGCCGACCTGGCCTGATTCTCGCTTAGTGTCCGTCGCTGCGCCCAGTCGTCCATCCGGACCCACCGGGAGGACAGCGAAACTCCCGCCGGCGTAGTTTGCCACAAATACCCAGCGCCCCGAAGGATGAACGCTCAGATGCGCTGGCCCCGCTCCCTGGGAACTGACCGTATTCAGCTTGGTGAGATGACCGGAGGAGCGGTCCACCGAGAAGGCCGTGACTGCTCCGGAGTTTGTGCCTTGAAAGTCGTTGATCTCATTTGCTGCAAAAAGGTATCTTCCGGAAGGATCGAGCGCTAACCATGCCGGATTCGAGCCATCCTCAAAAACTTCACGTCGGCTCAAGGCTCCCGTCGACAAGTTCATCTCATAGACATAGATGCCTTGCCCACGCCCTTTGCTGCCCTCAGGCCCCTGTGGTGAGCTGTACGTTCCCACATACGCCAGCAAGGAGCGTCTGTCGCCCCCACTTGCAGGCTGTCCCGAGCGGGCCAGGCTTGGGAAGATCGCACTTAATGCCGCGCTTTGTGCCACGAAGCGACGGCGTGATACGCCGCGGAAACTATAGTGTTCTGGTTCCATCCGATGTGTCCATCAATTGCTAATGCCCAGTCTTAGAGAGCCGCCGAACCTCCGCTCTGGGTTGTGGGCATCAGCACTCAGTCTACACAGCCAGTCCACCGCATAAGTTGGCAGGGCTATACTGAACGTGCAAATTATCCTTGTACTTCCGAATGAACTTCAACAGTAGAGGTGACGGTCGAACCTGGCTTAAGCTTGTGCTCAGTTTCGCACTCGTCGGTGGGGCATTTGCAACCGGTCCGGAAACTGGTATCTCGCCTATTCGCTTCCGCGACATCGCTCAGACCGCGGGAATCGACTTTGTACTGCACAACTGTCCCACTCCGAACAAGAACATGATAGAAACCATGGCTGGCGGCGTGGCTGTCTTCGATTACGATGGCGACGGGCGTCCGGACATTTTCTTCACGAATGGCGCAGAAATTCCTGCTCTAGTCAAACGCGAATCCAAATACTGGAACCGCCTATATCGAAACGAAGGGAACATGAAGTTCCGCGATGTCACGGCACAGGCGGGTGTCGCGGGCGAAGGCTATTCCATGGGAGCCGCCGCTGGCGATTACGATAACGATGGCCATCCGGACCTCTTCGTCGCTGGCGTGAATCGAAACATCCTCTACCACAATCTCGGAAATGGAAAGTTCGAAGATGTGACCGTCGCGGCTGGCATAACCAGCGGTAAGTGGGCCGTTGCGGCCGGCTGGTTCGACTACGATAACGACGGCCTGCTCGATCTATGGGTGGTTCACTATGCCAAGTGGCCGCCCAGCGAGGATCGCTATTGTGGCGACCGTACGCGAGGCATCCGCATCTACTGCCATCCTAAATATTTTGAACCTCTGGCCAGCACCTTGTATCACAACTTGGGCGGCGGCAAGTTCGAAGACGTCTCCAAAAAAGCAGGAATCGACACATTTGCCGGCCGGGGAATGAGTGTCGCCTTCGCCGATTATGACCGGGACGGGTATGCCGATGTCTTCGTGACGAATGACAATATGCCGAATTTCCTGTTTCACAATATGGGCAACGGCAAATTCGAAGAGGTGGGCCTGGTTTCCGGTGTCGCCCTGCGCGAAGATGGCAAGCCCGTGGCCAGTATGGGCGCGGATTTTCGTGATTACAATAACGACGGCTGGCCGGACATCGCGGTCACAGCACTCGCCTCGGAGACTTTTCCGCTGTTCCGCAACACGGGAAAAGCAAATTTCGATGACGTCACTTATCCCAGTCATCTGGGCGCGCTCACTCTCCATCACAGTGGCTGGGGCACCGGCCTCTTCGACTTCAACAACGATGGCTGGAAAGATCTGTTTACCTCCGATGCCCACGTGAATGATCGCGTTGAACTGTTCGAATCCGCCGTCTATAAAGAGCCGGATAGAGTCTTTGCGAACCTCGGCAACGGAAACTTTGCCGATGCCTCTGCGGAAGCGGGTTTGAACGAAGCGAAAGCCCACCGGGGAAGCGCTTATGCGGATTTCGATGGTGACGGAAAGATCGACGTTGTGGTCACTTCGCTCGAAGACGCGACGGAGTTATGGCAGAACGTCAGCCCGGATCAAAATCATTGGATCGCCCTCAAGCTCACCGGGACGCGCTCCAATCGTGACGGCATCGGAGCCCGGGTCCAGATAGGAAAGCAACACAACCAGATGACCAGTTCGGTCAGCTACGCGTCTTCAAGCCTCGACAGTGTTCACTTTGGACTCGGCCACACAACGTTGATCGACGCCATTGACATCGTCTGGCCCGATCGTACGCACCAGGTCATCCGCAACGTAAAAGCAGATCAAGTCCTGGAAGTCCGCGAGAAGTCGGCTCCTTAACGGTTGAACATTTGCTATTCTGCCCTCCGCCAATGACCGCGCGGGAAACAATGCCTTGCAATCGCGGGCTCCCTATTGTAATATTCCCGATAGTCTTTCGGTATTAAATCAAACTGACTAGGGGGGGAGTATATGAAAATTTCTGCTGCACGGAACCTATCGACTGCGATTTGCGCCGTGCTGCTCGCATTCGGCCTGCAGTCAAATACTTACGGCCAAACACTCTATGGGTCGATCGTGGGCACCATCACCGATCCCAGTGGCGCCGTCGTGCCAAATGCCTCAATTACTGCAACGGACGTGAACACCGGCCAGGTCCGGACTGACACGACCGACACATCTGGACGCTATACGCTCCAGAACCTTCAGCCCGATACGTACACGATCAAAGTGACGGCGAGCGGATTCAAATCATTCGAAAAAAGCCAGATTCCGGTTACTCCGAACACAATCACCCGTGTGGATCAGAACCTTGAGATCGGGCAATCCACGGAGCAGGTAAGCGTCTCAGCGGTGCAAGTCCAGTTGCAAACGGACAAGGCCGATACACATACGGAAATCACTTCTCAGGCGGTTTCAAATCTTCCGTTGGGCGGTGAACGTAACTATCAGACCTTAATCAATCTCGCTCCGGGCGCCCAGCCTGCCAGCTTTATCAACTCGGTCACCGATAATCCTGGCAGGCCTCTCAACACCCACATCAACGGAGGCGCCGGCCAAACCAACGTCACCCGCATCGACGGCGCCGAAAGCGTGAACCTTTGGCTCCCGCAGTACGCTGGCTACACTCCGCCGGCGGAGACGGTAGAGGTCGTGAACGTGACAACAAGCGCGGCGGACGCGGATCAGGGACTGGCCGGTTCATCGGCCATCAACGTCATCACCAAGTCCGGAACCAACCAGCTTCATGGGAGCGCCTTTGAATTTCACAATAACCAGCACCTGAATGCGCGCAATTTCTTTCTGTCCCCGAACTCTTCGAAACCCGTGGGCATTTATAACAACTACGGAGCAACGTTAAGCGGTCCGGCTATCAAAAACAAGCTCTTCTATTTCGTGAGTTTTGACGGAACCAATGAGAAAACCAGCGCAAACGGACTCTACACCGTTCCGACGGCAGACCAGCGCGCCGGCAATTTCAGCGCCTACAAAACGGCAATCTACGACCCTGCAACGGGCAATGCGAATGGGGTCGGACGCCAGCAGTTTCAGAACAACGTAATTCCGAGCAACCTGATTAGCCCGATCGCATTGAAGCTTCAAAGCTATTACCCCGCGCCCAATCTGCCCGGAACCACGAACAACTTCGCCGCCAACGGCGGTCCTATTGTCGACCGGTACTTCTTCGATACCAAGGTCAATTGGAACCGCAACGACAAACACATCATCTGGGGCAAGTACGGCCGCATGTGGGCAACCTCCGGTGGACAAGGCATCTTCGGTGTGGCAGGCGGTCCAGCGCCCGGGGCCGATCCGGGCATTGGTAACACCACTGTCAACCTGATCACAATTGGCCATACCTACACGTTTACGCCTAATCTCGTGCTGGACGGTACTCTGGGTTATCAGCGGCAGGTTCAAAGCGTTACCGGGAATGATTTCGGAACCAACTATGGAACTGTGCTCGGAATTCCCGGATTGAACGGCCCGGATATCCGGCAAAGTGGATTCCCCGATATCACGTTCGGTGGAAGCGCCTTCTATAGTCAGTTCGGTGTTCCGAACTGGATGCCGGCCTTCCGCACCGACGAGCAGTATACGCACAGCGATAGCATCAGCTGGACCAAAGGCGCGCATGTACTTCGCTTTGGCTTCGATTTGGTTCGTTTCCACCTGAATCATTGGCAGCCCGAACTGAGCAATGGCGGTCCGCGCGGTCTGCTGGACTTCAATGGCCAGGCAACAACAACCGCTGGCGGCTCTGCGCCGGACCAATACAACGCTTACGCGCA
>DATIMM010000159.1:0-10026 GCA_035475295.1 Bryobacteraceae bacterium | reverse complement strand
TTTCGGCACATTCTTCGATCGGTTCCAGCTTGCAACCATCAATCGCATCCTTGAGTTTGATGGGACGCACGCGATGTCGCAGGTGCTCGAGGACACCGCAGCCGGCGCTCTCTTCCAGTCCGGGCAAATCCCTGCCGGTCCTATCAGCAGTGTCGCGCCGAGCATCTGGACCACCCAGAGGAATCTCCACAATCCCTACAGCGAGGTGGCTTCTCTCAGCGCCGAATATGCGCTGCCTTGGCAGACGACGCTAACGGGCGAGTATCAGTTTGTGCGGGGTGTTCATCTTGGCCGCAGCACGAACACGAATCTCGCGCCGCCGGTCGTGCTTACGCGATCCAATGCAGCCGCTTTGGGGGTCTCCAGTCCGACAGCACAGCAACTCGGACAACTCGTATTCTCGCCCGCCCGGTTGAACCCTGCCTACGATGCAGTGAACCAGTTCGCAAGGTCGGCAAGCTCCACGTATCACGGCGCAACCGTCACGTTGAATCGGCAGTTCCAAGACGATATCCAGTTGCTGGTGGGCTATACCTATTCGAAGACAATCGACGATGCTTCATCCGACTGGGAACAACCGGAGAATCCGTATGCACTGGCGAACGAGCGTGGACTGTCTCTGCAAGACCAGCGGCATCGTCTGACACTGAGCGGGCTTTGGCTCATAGGCCCCGATCTCGGCGATCCGGCGGACGCCGCGAAAAACGCCAATCCCCGCGCCTGGATGAAGGCGCTTTATGGGCTGGAGTTCGCTCCTATCGTCAGCATCGCCAGCGGCTTCCGAAGCAATCCGGTGGTGGGTGTGGACAGTAACCGCGAGCACATTTACCCATTCGCTGCGAGGCCGATCGGCTATGCACGCAATTCATTAGCTACGCCGGTGAACGTCAATGTGGACTTCCGAGCGTTGAAGATGGTGGCAGTGAAAGGCGGCCACCTCGACATCGTCGCGGAGTCATTCAATATTCTCAATCACCGGAACGCCATCGAACTCAATGATGTCTTCGGTTCTGCCTCAACATCCGTTGCGTCTTTCGGTGCTCCTACTGCCACCTCAACACCGCGTCGAATCCAGTTCTCGCTTGACTATGAGTTCTAAGCAATTCGGGGGAACGAAGGTCGCGATTGGCAATAAGTGGTTCCATTTCTTTCAGTGCAGCTGCGAACTTGACGGGAGCAAGTCGGGCAGCCTACGTCACCCTTGCTGGGCAAGATGTTGCAATTGTGCAGCCAAGTACGGCATGTACTTACGCTGTCAGCCCCTCGATCCTGAGCGTGCCGGCAATCGGCGGTACCGAAACATAGCTGTGACCACAACCTGTCCCGTGGCATCAAGCAAGATGAGTAGGTTACGGCGGCGACGCTCTCACAGAAGGCTGTTGCGTACCCGGTCACGGCAAACATAGCCGGCCAGTCTCGATCCGCCGTTCTTCCGGCGACTCCAGGCGTAGAAAATGATATTCCTGCGCAATGCGGAGAGAGCCAGTGTCGTCTCATCACTTCGCGAAGCGCATCGGCGAAAGTCTCTCTGCGTTCTCTCCGCGCCAAGATCGTTTCCGGAAGGCAGCGCCCGCTCCTCTAGTCAGAACACTGGATGCCTATTCCTGTGAATGGTTCGGTGAGCCTATTCGTTATTCAGATCCTCGGCCGCAGCGAGTACTTCATCAACGATGCAGCGCACGTCCTCTTCGGTTGAGCGGTGATTCACGATGCATGCTCGCAATGCAAAATTCCCGCGAATCTCTGAATTCGAGATGTAAACGCGCGCCCGTTGTATCACGCGGCTCAGGACCGATCTGTTGCATTTGTTGGCGTCCTCGCACCCGAGATAACGGAAGTTCACCGCGCTTAGCGCGACCGGAGCAAGTCTCTCCAATCTCGGTTCTGCGTCAATCAGGTCGGCCAACATCTTGGCAAGCTTGAGATCCTCGCGAATCGATTCTCGAAATGCGTCAAGTCCATGGAAGCGCAGTGAAAGCCAGAGTGCGAGTGCTCGAAAAGGTCGGGACAGCTCCATCGATTCCTCAAAAAATGCAAACCCCTCGATCTGATCGTCCGAAAGAGCACGTGCATACTCTCCGGAATGGCTGAAGGCTTTCCTCGCATCGGAAGAGTTTCGGTACAGCAGGCAGCCGCAGCCGGTCGGTTGATAAAGCCATTTGTGTGGATCAAGGGACACGGAGTCTGCGCGATCCATTCCACGAAAAGCCTCAGGAATGGCGAGGGATGCAAGCGCTCCGTACGCACCATCAACATGGAGCCAAAGCCCGAATTCGTGACAGATCTCGGCGATCGCAGTCATCGGGTCAATGCTGCCGGTTGCGGTGGTCCCCGCGGTCGCTACAACAGCGATCGGCACCGTGCCATTCTGCAAGTCGCGCATGATCTCCTTGCGGAGATCATCGGTTCGCATCTGGAATGCATTATCCACTGCAATAAGTCGAACCGCATCGTGTCCCAAGCCTAATAACGCGGCTGCTTTGGGAATCGACATATGGGCTTCGGTCGAGCAGTAGATCACGCCGCCTTGCACTCCTGTTTGGTTCGCCGGAGCTCTCGCTTCTCGAGCCATACACAAACCCATCAGATTCGCAGAGGAGCCACCAAGCGTGAGGCTTCCACTGAATCCGTCGCACCCGACAGCGCTTGCCAGCCAACGAACAACAGTGCGTTCAATGGTGATTGCAGCCGGGCCAGATCGCCAGGCCGTTGCATTCTGGTGCAACACGGTTGCCGCAAAATTTCCGAGAGCGCCGACCGGCTCGCCAGACCCAAACACATATCCGAAAAAACGCGGCGACGCAGGGCGTGAGGCTTCAAAGACTCTGGGCAACGCTTCGAAAGCGGCGCCCCCTATCCCTTTCCAAGGCACGTCGCCACCAAACAATTCCTGTGTCTCCCGCCCGCTGATCTCGTGAGGGTATGAGGGCAGCTGGGGCAGTGCCTGGAGATAGTCGGCCGTGAAATCGGAGAGATTGTGAGCGAGCGCACGAAAGGTGTCCGAAGGTAATGTCAGTGACCGCACGCTCACATCACTCTCATCCTTTATCGGGCTGTGATCTCCTCGACTCCAGTGCGGATCGGACATGAAGCGAGTGTAGCAATCATCCACCGGTTCTATCGAGAAGAGGACACTAGGGCCACAGTAGCTGAGTTTCGAAGCTACTGCGGCCCCCCGGCGGTACCAATCCGAAGAGTTACGAGCATCCTTCAATGAGTGCGCGAGACCCTCCATATCTTCCCAGTTCCCGGCGTAGGTGTTGCAGGAGCGAAAACTCCAAAATCCGCGATGTACATATCGCTGCCCCGAAACTTAACGTCGATCGGTTTGTTGAAGCCGTTTGCCTGGAAGATCGTGGCCGTGTCACTGGATCGATGCGTGATGAAGTCGCTGACCGCGCCTGTATTGCGGTCGATGCGGGCCACTTTGTAACCCGTTAACGACGTTGCACCTGTCCCTGGTGGAAGTGATCCAGTTTCGGCGATAAAGATGTCGCCCATAAAGCCGAAGCCGGAGTTGCGCGAGAAATCGAACATATTGGCCGACGAGTGGTTATCCAGTTCAGCGAATGCGGACTGGACCGTCAATGTAGCCCGGAAGGCGTCCGAGAAGGCAAACTGCGGGCACACTCCATATGGAGGGTTCGGAGGGCAAAAGAATGGATTCGTCACCGGCAGTGGCAGGTGGCTTCCTGGATCATGGAAATAATCCGGCCAGCCGAAAAACTGCGCGCCTTCTCCAAGATGAATGACGAACATATCGTCCCAATCATTGGCGATTGGCCTAGAGCCGCGGCTATCCGCGCCGTTGTTGCTGACGAACAGACCGTTGGGATTGAACGGATCAAAGGCTAACCCGTAGTCATTCCGGAAGCCCCAACCCTCTAACCGCAGTGTAGACACAGCATCCTTCGCGTGAGGATCGAAGGAATATACCGACCCGCCTCCTGCCGTAATGACGCCGTTCCCCGGATTGGCAGGGGTCGTTGCGTGGACCACTGTGCCCTCAGGAACCGTTCCGCTTCCAAAAGCCATGAACGGCTCCGTAATCTTTACCGCCGTTGGATCGAGGGCAAACGGCTTAGCGGTTGGAGCCGTCCTATATCCCACCCCACTCAACTCGATGTCAACTGGCGAGAAATCGTGGAAGGTTGGGAAATTGATGGCCCAGCCGTTATCTGGTCCCACGACGCTCGAATTGGTCGGCAAGCCGGTCGTAAAATATGCACGCCCATCGCTACCAAATGCGATCGAGGACCCTGGGTGATCGCCGAAGAATGGCAGGCCGCTCAACACCGTTTGAAAGGTGCCTGCTGGATCACGGGGCTGGAATTTGGAGATGGCTCCGACAGGAAGGCCGCTGGATCCCGCCGTCTGCCGATGCACCACCCATATCCACCCTTCGGCGAAGGTGATACCGGTCACTGGTGACACGAAAACGCCGGCTGGAAGCATGCTCGGAGTCAGCACCGTAGTGGTGTTTCCGTTTCTGTCGATCTTCTTCACTGCCGGGGGCGTGATGATTCCTGCCTCCGTAACCCAGATCGAGTCTCCTTCGAAAGTGAGTGCCGTCGGAAAGTTCAGGCCTGTGGCCACAGCGCTCATCGTGTAGCCAGGAGGAACGACAACGTTGGATTGCGCAGTGGCCTGAACTCCTTGGTTCAGGACAGTCGCGAACAGGACCAATAAGAAGCATTGTGATTTCATAGGGTTCTCCTTGCCGATTTCTGTGGAGCGTTAGAATAGGCCCTCGAATACTCACTGATTCCCACGATTTGCCAGCGCTTGAGCTTCGACCTGCTACAGCGATTTCAGGTATTCGATCAGATCGCTCTTCTCCTGTTCAGTGAGTCCGAGATTGAAGCGATCGTCATAGCTGTTAACAACATCCCGGAGCGTGCGGAATCGCCCGTCATGATAGAAACGGCCTTGGTCTTGCGGGAACATGAACAAACCGCGTTCACGAATAAACAAGCCAGCCAGGTTCATGGTCTGGTAGGCATGGCCAGGAGCACGATCCGCCTCGAAGCTGTCGATCTTCATTTCCTCAGCTGTGTGCTGATTCCAGCCCGGTTCCGTCCAGAGTGGCTCGTGATGACAGCTATTGCAGTTGGCCTTGCCGCTAAACAACTGATCGCCGCGAGCTGCCGCCGCCGGATCAAAATCGATCCCCGGACGAGGCTGCACAGCTGGAAGCGCCAGTTGATAGAAGTGGAGCGCAGCCAATTTGCCGGTTACCTGATCGGTATCAGGATCAACGGACACGTGGCCCAGCTTGGCCGCAGCAGCGATCGGAAATTGAGTCGAATCATCAAACCGCTCATCGAAAAAGGTTCCGATTCCGTGGAGCTCGTTCACCGCAACGAAGGCATTCCAGTACGTCACCGTGCCCCAACCGCCCGTCCAGGTGTGCAGATTATGACCGGAAAGTCCACGCGCGTTGGGCAGCAGCGTGGCGCCGGATACATTTGTTCCCGTTGTCACGCCATTGGTCATCTGCGCCGGATTGAAGGCCTTGCCATCCAAAAACAGCTCGGCGTCGAATTTGCCCGGCCCCCAACTGTTGAGCACCGTGCGCACGTCGTGCGCTGTGATGCCGGCGTCTTGTGGTGCAAGCCGGAGCAGATTGACGACGGGCTCCAGATTCGGAGCCGTAGCGATGATGGCTCCTACGTTTAGATCGCGGTTCGCCAAGCCATCGATCCGCTTGCCAATCCCCGGTGCGACAGAGTTGTCCACCGTCGAATGACAAAGCGCGCATGTGAATCCCACTTTTTCGAGGGTGCCGTTGTTAACTGTGCCCACAACCCCGAGCACCGCGTTCTGCTTGATCAGTTCCAACGTCACAGCTGGGTCGTTGAGATTGACCCTGCCGTGCTTGATTGCCTCGACGACCGACGGAGACAGGGCATCTGAATCTACTTTCAGCCCGAGCCCGAGTGCAGTACGCGGCGTAACAGTCGCAACTGCCTGCTCAATGTGCAGTTGTCCGGTCCAGAACGTCTCGTCTCCGTATGTGTCGAACCGAAAGATCTGACGGCCCTGATCGATCAGTTCCTTCGCATTGTTTTCCGCGCTTCCCAGAAACTGGGATTCCTTTGGATTCGGCTTCGCCTTGAGGGGGATCACGACAGCAAGGACCAGACAAGCTGCAGGTATAGAGAACCCGAGTATGTGAACTAATTTCATTTTTCCCCCTTTCCAACACAGACTGCGAACGAGAGGTTGCGTTACAAACATTTAGTGCATGGATTGCATCGAATGCGCGGATTCCTGAGAGCTGAAAAACAGGAAGAAGTTGGAACCAACCTCAATCGCTCTGCCGGCTGCTTCCACATCATCCATGGTTTTCGAAGAGGTGATGCCGCTGCTCCCGTCCGCTGCCGGCCAGTCGCTCTGAAACATCACCAGCACAGGCCTTACCTCCCACCAGATTGCTCCGGTGTTCACGCGCGAATTGTCTACAACATGGCTGTGATTCGGCGTGGGCACAAAGATCGGCGCAGTCGGCGGCCCCTTGACCTTACCCAGCGCCATGAGTGTCTTGGATAGGTCGACTGTCGACGCGTGCATCGTGCAAGTCCCAGGCACAGGGTTGTTCGGGTCTGGGCATTGCGTAGTAATGGACTGGTTTACCTTGGCCTTCCAGCCTTCCGGTATGAACCCAAACAGCGAAACCAAGACTTTGCCCAGAGCCGGGCCACACAGTTCTCCTGGCCGCGGCTGCTTTGGGCACGGGATCGCGTCATTGGGATTCGCATCGCCGTCTACCGTAAACATCGGAATCAAGACGTAAAGGTGAGCGGTGTGTTTGATGTCCCCGCCTGCCGGATCTTGTGTCGGTTCCGTGATTGGCTGGCAGATGGGGGTCTGCATCTCGTCCGGATCTGACTGCGCCAGAATTCCATTGAAATCGAGATCGAGCGTCGGTTGATCCACGCAGTCAAAACTCTGCAGATATGTGAACGTGACCAGTCTATTGTTTCCGAATCCCTTTGTTTGGTTGGGAGCCAGTTGCTGCGCCGAAGTGGTACCGGCAAGCAGAACAGCGGCCGCAAGGGTAATCAAACACCTGTACAGAGTCATCGTGCCCTCCGGTTCTCACCGAGAACACCACGAATCATAGGAAGCAGTGCGGCGGGAGTTGTCACCCGTTTGTCTTTTAATCTTCTGACGATACCCAGTTCTGTCTCTCGATTGTGGTTTGAATGTCAAACAATACCGTTCTCAGACACGACCGGGAGACCAACGGATTGGGGGAGACTCCGCGGCCCCTGAATCCATCGGCAAAGCGATCGCCCTTTCCCGCAGAGAAGGCAATCTGTCGACCCGGTTACCGCAGCGCGTGGACATTTTCCACACCTCTTTGTAACTTTTTTGCCAACCTGGACTCTGTGAGATCGGGCGGGAACTGAGCCTGTCAAATCAGTGGTAAGGAAGGATGATGACCACCGCACCATTCGTAATCCGCGCAGTGCTCGAAAGCTGGAGTGACGAGGAGAACGTCAGCCGCGTGCTTCTCGGGATGAGGTACAGCACTGGGTATGTTGACCTCTCCGTCGAAGCTCACTGCAGAACTAGACTGCGTTCCGCTGCCGAAAGTGTCAGCTGATTGTCACGGCTTGCGCGGCGCAAGGCAAACGGCAGTGTCAGCCCTTTGCGCGCCGAAGCCGGACTTCCACCTGTCCCTCCCGTACTCGGGCTTCCAAGCAGGGCTGCGCATGCACTGCGGGGCCGTCAAGCACTCGGCCGTCCTCGAGTGCAAACCTTGAATTGTGATACGGGCAAACGATACTGTCGCCGACGAGTTTGCCCTCTGCCAATGGGCCGTCGAAGTGAGAACACGTCTCCGCCATGGCGAACAGACGACCTCCGCGGCGAACCAATAGAATGGGCACGTTCTCGTGTACAGCTCGAGTCGGCTTATCGTTCACCAGCTCTGATTCAGCCAGCACTGGCACAAATTCTTTCGGAAACGTTTGACCGTCCGTGCGATCAACTCCAACGCGGTCTTCATAGACCAGCTTTCCGCCAAGGTGAGCTGCGTAGGTCATCAGCGCATAGCCGAGAGCGGCGGTGAACCGAGCCGCTGTACGCGACCGTTTCTTACGGAGCAAGAAAGAGGTCGCAAACATCCCCGTCGCGCCGATATTGAAAAGTGCGTGGATGAATCCCGTCCGGCGAGCTGGTGGATCCACGTCCGACCAATCTGTCGCACCAGTCACCGCAGCGCCTGCCGCGCCCACGAGCCCGATTGCGATGCAAGCGTCGGCAGCCCACGCGACTTTACCATCAGAACGAATCAGGCTCAGGGCATCGAATATCATCCCCGTTGTCCAGGCGCCTATCGGCAAATCAGTCAAGGCTGCGTGGAGTGGCTCACCGAGCCATGTACCGTTCAGGAAATTGCGCAATTGCTGCGCCTGCGGTTTCCCACCCGCGTATAGCGCTTTATCGAGGACTCTTTGCAGCTTTTCATCGATGGGCGTGGAAGCTGGCGTGTTGGAGCTTTGAGAGTTGGCGGTGGTAGCCGACGCATCCGTGTTTGGATAAGTCATTCTCGCGGCCTCAGTGGAGTTCGATCCTCCATGAGGGCTGTTCGGTTGGCCGGTATCCGGGGACTTTTCGGATCGCCGAAGGCAACATCGGGCCACTGCTGCCACCCCAGTCTGCTACTTCGGCCGGTTGCTTTTCCCGTCCGTAGGCTCAGGAGTTAAGTGCAGAGACCTACTCAGTGGGCCGGTGGCGAATGGATGCGGTACGCACAAACTCTATGGCACCCTCTGGTGGATTTACGAGGAGCTCGCGACTTAGCCAATGAGATCTCACAGCAATAGACAAGTTTCTTCGTTACGGAGGTCCAAATCCGCCGCTGCTCACTCGGGCTCTGAAGGCTGCCGCGCTACACGGGCGATAACACCGACAACCACGAATTCTGCGGTGACAGTGAGCCAAAAAGCCGTAACTTACTGGAATCAGGAGGCTGTCGGCACGGAAAATATGGTCCGGCTTGGTTCCTCGAGCGAGGACCAGTACGTCGCTTAGCGATTCGGCTGACGCCTAGCTGAATGCGCTTGCTTTCGCCCTTTTTAGCTGCTCATTCCAAGCCTCGGAACGCAGCGCATCCCATCACAGTTCCGTGCCGTGCACAATGTTCAGGCATGTCTGACGTCGAAGAAACGCCCGTTGAATCTGTGTCTGACGAGGTGCTTCGCCAAGCTGCTCAGGCGCAAGCACCTCCGCTGCCGAGGTCGCCACGTCCGATCGTGATTATCGGGGCTGGTGGAATCGTGCGGGCCGCACATCTCCCCGCATATGAGAAGGCGCAGTTCCCGGTGATCGCAATCGCGGACAGTTCGGCTGGCAAAGCCGCCGAGCTCGCCGCGAATCACAATATCGGACGCGCATTCGACAGTGTCACCGACGCGGTCGCCTTCGCCCCGAAGGATTGCGTCTTCGATGTTGCAGTTCCTGCCGCGGATCTTGAATCCGTACTGCAGCAATTGCCGCGTGGCGCAGCTGTGCTGATGCAGAAGCCAATGGGAGAGACGCTGCAACAAGCGCGCTCCATACGAGACCTTTGCCGCACGCGCGGGCTCACGGCCGCGGTGAACTTCCAGCTTCGGTTTGCGCCGGCTCATCTCGGGGCTGAGGCGCTGGCGAATGCAGGCGCGCTCGGACAATTGCACGACATCGAGGTGCAGGTCCGGACCTATACTCCGTGGCAGCTCTGGACGTTTCTTTCCTCTGCACCGCGGCTGGAAATTCTGTATCACAGCATCCATTACCTCGACCTCGTGCGCGCATGGCTCGGTATGCCGCGCAGTATCTACGCGAAGACGACGCGGAATCCGCACACGGCCCAGCTTGCAGCGACGCGAACCCTCATGATTCTGGACTATGGAGATGACAAACGCGTGTTCATTGCAACGAATCACGGGCATCGATTCGCACGCAAGTCACAGCTGAGCTTCGTTCAATGGGAGGGCACGGGCGGCGCCATTCGCATGGGCATGGGAGTGAATC
>DATIMM010000158.1:0-4602 GCA_035475295.1 Bryobacteraceae bacterium | reverse complement strand
ACAGGACGCGCAGCTTTCCGCCGAGTTTGAGCCTCAGCTTTTGAATGGCGTAGTCGTCATTCACGGAAGAGCGGTCCGGCCCTCCGGCGGGAATCACGCGCCGCAGCATGAAAGAGAGCAAGCGTTTCGGGCCATTCCGTACTTTGCCTGGGCAAATCGAGGTCCGGGACAGATGGCGGTCTGGCTTCCGCAACTTCCGTACCTGCACGACGGCCAGCAGAGCGCGTAGCTACTCAAAACCTTTCGTCGGAGAATAGAGAGCATGTCTCTGGATCTCTTCGATTTGTCTGGCCGCTTAGCGGTCGTTATGGGCGGTACGTCCGGCATCGGGCGCGCTATCGCGATTGGGTTGGCCGAAGCCGGCGCAAATGTCGTTGCCACCGGACGGCGCGAGGAGTTGGTGGGTACTGTTGCCGACGAGATCGAACAGGAGGGCCGCAGAACTCTCCGGCAAACCGTCGACGCCTCGAGCCGGAAATCAATCGATGCTCTGCGCGACACGGTGGTGAAGCAGTTTGGCCGGGTGGATATTCTGGTGAACTCGGCCGGGCAGATTTTCCGGAAGCCCACTACGTCCGTTACCGAGGACGAGTGGAACGGGTTGATGGACGTGAACTTAACGGGGACACTCCGGGCCTGCCAAAGCTTTTATGAGCCCTTGGCGGACAGCGATCATGCGCGCGTGGTGAATATTGCCTCGCTGAATTCCTACGTGAGCTTTCTTGAGGTTGCAGCCTACGCGGCATCCAAGTCAGGGGTGCTAGGGCTGACACGCAGTCTGGCGGTGGAGTGGGCGCCCAAAGGAATCAGCGTAAACGCGATTGCTCCCGGCGTTTTTCGTACTGAGTTGAATGCGAAATTGCTGGACAGCAGCGACCGGGGACGGGAGTTGCTGATGCGGACACCCATGAAAAGGTTTGGCGACATCAGCGAACTGGTGGGGGCAGCGATTTTGCTAGCATCCGATGCTGCGTCTTTTATTACGGGCCAATGCATCAGTGTAGATGGAGGCTTTCTCGCCTCCGGCGTGAATAGCTGATATCAGATACTTATGAGCGCATCTTCCCTGGCCATATCGGAGACACTTTCTACTTCCCAGACGGAGGTTTTGCTGAATGTGCTGCGAATTCTGGGAAGTTACAGCGAGCCCGGCGAACTATTCCGGGCCCTGGCGGAAACGCTGCGCGAAGTAGTAAGCCTGAACATGCTGGGAGTTGCCCTTTACGATGAGTGCACGGGCTCCGTGCGGTTGTACGCGCATGAGACGTTCGGCAGGGTAGTTGACCTTCCCGATCCGCCGCTGCCAATGGAAAGTACCCCCATGTTCCACGCCTACGGACGGCAGGAGCCTCTGGTAATTGCCGATGTCGAGACCGAGACAAAATTTCCTTCGGCAGTGGCATGGCTAAAACAGCATGGTATCCGGTCGAATTGCACGCTTCCTCTGTCCACGGCAAATCGCCGCCTGGGAGCATTAGGAGTTAGCAGCGCGAAAGCAAATGCGTACTCCACTGAAGATGTGGCCTTGCTGTCGATTGTAGCGGGCCAGGTGGCGCTGGCCGTGGGCGATGCCGTAAACCTGGAGGCGAGCCATCTGGCGCAGGCAAGATCACAGAAGATGTTCGAGCAACTGAAGCTGATCCTGGATGTCAGCAACAGTATTGCTTCCAACCTTCAACTGCGTGACTTGCTTCGATCGATTTCGGCCAACATACGGCAGATTACCGATTCCGATTTAGTAGGAGTTGCGCTCCCCGATCCGGATGGCCAAAACCTGCGACTGTCAGCATTCGATTTTCCCGGCGGTAAGGGCTTTCTTCGGGAGGAAAGCACGATCCCCATGGAGGGCTCTACGATCGGCCATGTGTTTCAAACAGGCAAGCCGTTTGTGACCGGGATTGATTGTGACTTCAAGCCTAAACAGAAAGATAATCCTGAGGGGCTCCAATGCTGCTGCGTGGTTCCTTTGGTCAGCCATAGCAAGACTTTGGGCGTGGTGGTCCTCGCAAGGCGGGAAGAACGCTTCTATACGGACGAGGAAGTTCATTTCACCGGGCAGATCGCCACGCAAGTAGCCATTGCGATCGAAAACGCGCTTGCCTATGAGCAGATCGCGGAGCTGAAGGAGCAACTCTCGCAAGAGAAGCTTTATTTGGCCGATGAGATTCGAAACGAAATGAATTTTCGGGAGGTCGTCGGCAGGAGTACAGCGATCCGGCGTGTTCTGCATGAGGTGGAAACGGTTGCCTCCAGCGATTCGAGCGTATTGATCCTGGGTGAGACAGGTACGGGAAAAGAGCTGATTGCGCGAGCAATCCACGACTTGAGTCAGCGCAGCAGGAATGCGTTTGTGAAACTGAACTGCGCCGCGATTCCCACCGGGCTACTGGAAAGCGAACTGTTCGGGCATGAAAAGGGCGCATTCACCGGAGCCATCATGCAGCATATCGGGCGATTTGAGCTGGCACATCGGGGAACGGTATTTCTGGACGAGGTGGGAGATATTCCGCTGGAGCTGCAGCCTAAGCTGCTGCGAGTTCTGCAAGAGCGGGAGTTCGAGCGCCTGGGGAGCACGCGCACGCAGAGATCCGATGCGCGGCTGATTGCGGCCACGAACCGGAATTTGGCGGAGATGGTGGAAGTGGGCAAGTTTCGGGCGGACCTTTTTTACCGGCTGAATGTGTTCCCGATTTACATTCCGCCCCTTCGGGAGCGCCAGGGAGATATCCCCCTGCTGGTGCGACATTTTGCGCAGCAGTTTGCGCGGAGGATGAATAAGCGCATTGAGACCATCCCATCGGAGACGATGAACGCACTGGTGCGTTACCACTGGCCCGGGAACATACGTGAGCTACAGAATGTAATCGAGCGAGCGGTGATCCTCTCCAGCGGACCGGTGTTGAGAGTGGAGATGACGGAGCTACAGGCGCGGACGAAAGCTTTCACCGGAGATCGCCAGACACCGGCTCCCTCCTCCCGCAAGCAGATCCGCACGGTGCTGCAGGATGCCGAGAGAGATGAGATTCTGAAGGCACTGCGCGAGACGGGTTGGATAGTGGCGGGCGCGAACGGGGCAGCGGCGCGGTTGGGAATGAAGCGGTCAACGCTCCAATTCCGCATGCAGAAGCTCGGTTTGGTTCGCGACGGGACCCAGGCGGGCTAGGGTCAGGGATTGCCCTGGCAAGAGTACCGGCAGCATCCGGCACCTGCTTCCTTGCGTTGCCGATAAGGTCTTACGGGCCTGATACAGTAAAAGTTCGCGCCATGCGAAGGAACGCATTCAAGCCAACAACACGCTTGTAACGCAATCGAATCCTAAGGAAAACATTTGATGGAAATTGTGAAGGTAGTAGGCCGGGAAATTTTGGACTCGCGCGGGAATCCGACGGTGGAAGCGGATGTGCATCTTGCAGACGGAACCATCGGGCGGGCGGCTGTTCCGTCAGGCGCTTCCACGGGCGAGCACGAAGCGGTCGAACTGCGGGACGAGGACAAGTCGCGCTACCTGGGTAAAGGTACACAGAAGGCTGCAGAGAATATTACGAAAAAGATCTCCCCTGCCCTGGCCGGGATGGATGCGGCAGACCAGACGCTGGTGGACCGGAAGATGCTGGATTTGGATGGCACGGCGAATAAGAGCAAGCTCGGCGCCAACGCGATTCTGGCCGTGTCGATGGCAGCAGCCCGGGCATCCGCAGAGTCCGAGATGACTCCCTTGTACCGTTACATCGGCGGCGTCAATGCGCGGGTGTTGCCCGTGCCGATGATGAACGTGATCAATGGCGGGGCGCACGCGGATAACTCGGTAGACCCGCAAGAGTTCATGATTGTCCCGGTGGGGGCGAAGAGGTTCTCCGAAGCCTTGCGGATGGGCGCCGAGACCTTCCACAACCTGAAGAATGTGCTGAAAAAGCGCGGGTATTCCACGGCCGTTGGCGATGAGGGCGGGTTTGCACCCAACTTGAAGTCGAACGAAGAAGCGCTGGAGGTATTGAGCGAGGCGATCACGAAGGCCGGCTACAAGCCGGGTGAGCAGATTGCGATTGCGTTGGACCCGGCGGCTAGCGAGTTCTACGACCAAAGCAAGAAGAAGTACGTGTTCAAGAAGTCGGACAAGAGCGAGAAGACCTCGGACGAGATGGTGGCGTTCTGGTCGAACTGGGTACGGCAATATCCGATCATCTCCATTGAGGACGGCATGGCCGAGGATGACTGGGACGGCTGGAAAAACCTGTCGAATGCACTGGGTAAGCAGATCCAGCTTGTCGGTGATGACCTGTTCGTTACCAACTCAGAACGGCTCCAGCAAGGTATCGACAAAGGCGTGGGCAATTCGATCCTGGTGAAGGTAAACCAGATTGGATCGTTGACCGAAACGCTGGAAGCGGTACGTCTGGCCGCGAGCGCCAACTATACGGCCGTGATTTCGCACCGGTCCGGCGAGACAGAAGACGCGTTCATTGCGGACTTGGCCGTGGCGACCAACGCGGGTCAGATCAAGACGGGTTCGGCCAGCCGTACGGATCGCATTGCCAAATACAACCAGTTGCTGCGGATTGAAGAAGAACTGGGAGATGGGGCCGTGTATCTGGGCAAGAAGGC
>DATIMM010000157.1:0-3248 GCA_035475295.1 Bryobacteraceae bacterium | reverse complement strand
GGAGACTGAGACCGGCACCGGCGTTTTTGCGAAACGAAGCCAATTTCGCGGTCCGCGGCCCATTCGGGCTCTTCCGAAAATTAATTGCGTAAACTCCTCATCGGTTGCGTATTCGGTTTCATGAGAATAACTTACTTGCATAAAAGAAACCTAAAGTAGGTTCGTTCCGTATTATGAGCTCATCGTTTCCGGCCAGGTAACTTCGGTCCGATTGTTCGTAAGCGTCTGAGCAATGGCATCTGTTCTCGATCCGTTCCCGATGTTGAACTGGGAGGGTGACTGAAAACCAATCCGGAACAAGGCACCGGCGGCATCGTAGCCGGGCGGAAGCTGATCACTTGGCTGCTGAGTATGAAGCCAGCGGATTAACTCGCGAGATATTTTGCGAGGAAAGGAACGTGCCGCTGAAGACGCTGTGCCGGTACGTCACGCGTTATCGAAAGCAGAAAGCGGAGGTCGACCGTCCGCAGCGGTTTGTCGAGGCGGAAGTGGCGGGGCACACCGAATGCGGCGGTGAGTTGGCAGTGATACTGTCCAGGGGACGACGGATTGAGGTGAAACGTGGGTTCGACGCCGGTACCCTGCGGCAACTGGTGGCGGTACTTGAGCAAGTCTGATCATGTTCGGAGTCGGACCTGCAACGCGGATTTATCTTGCCGCCGGCTCGACGGACCTGCGCAAGAACTTCGAAGGACTGTACGGGTTGGTTCGCGACCGGCTATCGTGCGATCCGCTGAGCGGGCATATTTTTCTGTTCTCCAATGCGCAACGCACCCGGCTGAAGTTGCTTTTCTGGGACGGCAGTGGACTGTGGGTCTGCGCCAAGCGTCTGGAGAAGGGACGATTCCGATGGCCGCAGGCCGCGGGGGAAGAAGCCAAAGTGACGCTCAGTCACGAGGAACTCATGCTGTTGCTCGGCGGCATCGATCTGACGCAGACCAGGCGCCGGCCGTGGCATCGCGTCAACAGTTCTGGCCAGTAAGAAATACTAAAACATATGTTAT
The DNA here is from genome assembly GCA_035475295.1 of Bryobacteraceae bacterium. Classification (GTDB taxonomy): domain Bacteria; phylum Acidobacteriota; class Terriglobia; order Bryobacterales; family Bryobacteraceae; genus Bog-105. Next base: position 2,244 of record DATIMM010000157.1, on the reverse strand, counting down.
TAAATATGTTTTAGTATGAGCGCAGATCAGCTATCCTGGTAGAGAACTGATCTTGAACCCGTCGTCTTCCAATTCGCCCTGTTCCGACGCCCAAAAGATCGAACAGTTGGAAAGAAAACTGCAATGGGCCGAGTGGAAAATTCGTGCGCTCGAAGAACGTCTGCGACTGGAGTTGATCCGCAAATACGGGGCCAAGAGCGAGACGCTCAGCGATAAGCAACTGCTGTTGCTGGAGTTGGAGCCCGGAGTCAGTTCGGCAGAAGTCGAGGCGGAAAGCCAGCGCGAGCCGCTGTCTCCTTCATCCACATCAACTGCGAAGAGTCCGAAGAAAAGCCGCAAACATCCAGGACGGCAGGAACTTCCAGCGGATCTGCCACGCGTCCAGCGGGTGATTGCCTGCACGCCAGAACAATGCTTCTGCCAGGCATGCGGGAAGGAAACGGTGGTGATCGGTTACGAGCAGAGCGAACAACTGGACGTGGAGCCGGCTCGATTCTTTGTGGTTGTGACCAAGCGCGAGAAGCGTGCCTGTAAGGGGTGCGCTGAAGGGGTGAAGGCCGCGCCACTGCCGGCACGGATTATCGACAAAGGACTGGTAAGTGATCGGGTAGTGATCGACACGATTGTGTCCAAGTACTGCGATCACCTGCCGCTGTATCGGCAAAGCGCGATTCTGGAGCGGGAGACGGGCGTTTCGATCAGTCGGGCGACGATGGACGGATGGGTCATGACCGTTGGCGGATTACTCGTGTCGATGGGGGTGGCGATAGGCCGGGAATTGATCGTGGGAGGCTACATTCAAGCCGATGAAACGCCGATTCCTGTGCAAACGCACGATAAGAGCGGGAAAAACCATCAGGCTTATTTGTGGCAGTACGGACGGCCGGGAGGCAGTGTCGTCTTTGATTTCCAGATGGGCCGCGGTCGCGAAGGTCCGAAGAAATTCCTGGGCCAGTTCAAGGGCATTTTGCAGACTGACGGCTATATCGCATACGACAAAGTGGGCGGCGTTGGCATGGTGCATGCATGCTGCTGGGCGCATGCTCGTAGGAAGGTATTCGACGCGCTGAAGCTGAATCCGGACGACCGCCTTGCAACACAACTTGTGTCGCGGATCGACGAGCTTTTCGCAATTGATGCCGAGGCTCGCGAGGCGAGCATGGATCATGGTGCGCGACATCTTCTGCGTCAGGACCGCGCCCGCCCACTGCTCGCGGTTATCAAGCAAGAGATGGAGACCACGCAAGCCGCAGTGCTGCCAGCCAGTGCGCTGGGTAAGGCGATCAGCTACACGCTTACTCTCTGGGCCAAACTCACCCAGTTCCTGGAACATCCCGAACTGGAGTTGAGCAACAACCTGGCGGAGAATTCCATGCGCCCGGTTGCACTTGGACGCAAGAACTGGATTCATGTCGGCAGCGAGCATGCCGGGCCGAAGGTCGCCGCTATTCTTTCCGTACTTGAAAGCTGCCGACGGCTCAAGCTTCCCGCGCGCGAATATCTCGCATCAGTCCTACCTGGTTTGGCCAAACTCCCGATCCAAAGCGTAGGCCAGTACACGCCCTCCGTCTGGGCCGCGCGTAGCCGTTGAAGCCTGCCGAGCTATAGCTGGTCCGCGCTACCAATTATCTTGCTTCGGCGCTGTCTGGACTGGCCAAACTTCCAATTCAGCCCATTCATTCCTGCCGCCCCGCCGCCTGGGTCATATCGGATAGCTGAACGCACCGGCTTTCGCCAGCAGCACAGAAACTCTCAGTTGTTCCGCCAAGGACGACTGCGAGTTCGCACAGCCCCGGTTGCCGGAACTGCCGCGGCAAACCAATTCAGAGCGGAAGCGATTACGAATTTGCTGCGCGAAATATCTGCCCTGCGACGCGGCCGCCATAAACTCGTCGTACACCGTCACCGGACAGTCGAAGAACCGATAGATTTTGCCGTCCTGGAACCTCAAGTAGAGTTGCCGTGCGCTGGCCCGATAGGCCACCGATGAGAACAGGCCTGACTCGACAGGCACCCAGTCCACTGCGCTGATCACATCCATGCTCACAGAGTACGCCGGCATCCAGGCTTCCGCCAAGCCTGCGGTTGCTATGACGCTTACGTTACTTGGCGCTAGGCGCGGAACCCCGAGTCGGTGGGCCTATAAAACCACGCACCGGAGAAAATCACTGGGGAGCGCCGCAACGGGCGGCGCGACAGTAGGTTTAGCACCACGGACCAATCGGTATGCTGCTGCAGGTGAAG
>DATIMM010000156.1:0-13837 GCA_035475295.1 Bryobacteraceae bacterium | reverse complement strand
CAATGCGCTGAAGTGCTCGCCGCTACTGGTGAACGGCGTGCTTTACATTACAGTCCCGGATAATGTGTGGGCTATCGACGCGCGCTCCGGGCACAGGCTGTGGCATTACACGTACCCGCCCAATAAGGGTCTTCATATCGGCCATCGCGGCGTGGCGATGTATAAAGAGTGGCTTTACTTTATGACGCCGGATGCGCATCTTATCTGCCTGAATGCCAAAGATGGCACGGTGCGATGGAACGTGGTAGTGGCCGATTCGAGCAAGGGTTACTGGACGACGATGTCGCCGCTGGTAGTCCGTGACCACGTGATGGTAGGCGTTTCGGGCGATTTCGACAACCTCACGGGATTCATCCGGTCGATCGATCCGGAGACGGGCAAGACGCAGTGGCAGTTTAACTCTACGCCGCCGCCGGGCACGCCGAACTCCACGACAGGCGGCATGACGTGGATGACCGGGACGTACGATCCGGACCTGAATCTGATTTATTGGGGAACGGGAAATCCGACGCCGGTATTAACGGGCAGCACACGGCCGGGGGACAACCTGTATACGTGCTCCATTCTGGCGCTGAATCCGGATACCGGGAAATTGGTCTGGGCATTCCAACCGTCGCCGCATGATACGCACGACTGGGATGCCGTGGAAGTTCCGGTGCTGGTAGATGCGGAGTTTAACGGAAAGCCGCGAAAAATGTTGATGCAGACTTCGCGCAACGGATACTTCTTTGTCCTGGACCGGACCAACGGCAAGAACCTGATCAGCACTCCCTTTGGCCCTGTGAACTGGGCGAAGGGCGTGGATGAGAGAGGCGAACCGATTCCGAATCCGGCGAAAGAGCCAGCACGGGACGGACGACTGATTGCTCCCGACGAGGGGGGAATGACGAATTACCGTTCGCCGAGCTTCGATCCGAAGACGGGCTTCTTCGTGGTGGACGCTCATCCGAGCTATGGCATCTATTTCGCCAAGCCGGAAGATGGCGCATTTGGCTGGGCAGGCGCGGATTATGGCGTTTGGGGCAAAGGGGTGTTGGAAGCGATCGACTACAGAACGGGCAAGATCTGCTGGACTCACGAACTGGGGCCGGGGGGCTCCGGCGCGGGCGTGCTGACGACGGATTCGGGGCTCACGTTTACGGGCGACGGTTCAGGGAACGTCCTGGCCGTGGACACCAGCGACGGCAAAACGCTTTGGCATGCGGGCGCGGGCGCCGGGATGCAGAGTTCGCCGATTACGTATGAGCTGGACGGACGGCAGTATGTGGTAACGGGCAGCGGCGGAGTTTTGTTCGCGTGGGCCCTACCGGCGAGCGCGGCCAAAGCGTCCGGAGGCGCCACGCACGGGAAGTCCTGACGGGTGTTCCTGGTAGAAATCCCTGCTACCCGCGCAGTTCTACGAGCCTTGCGGTCCTGAGGTCGATCTAGGCGAATTTGCGGATAGCGGCGGTGTGATTCCCATCTGACAATGAATAGGTGACGGTAGCCCGACTACTGATAGTGGATGATTCGCCGGAGATCAGATCGGCCTTGCGCCGGATCGCCGAGGCGAATGACTACGACGTAGTCGGGGAAGCCGACAATGGGAAAGCGGCACTCGCCTGGTTGACTCACGTGAGCCTGGATGTGTTGCTGCTGGACGTGTCCATGCCGGTGATGGGAGGCTTCGAGACTGCCCGGCGACTGAAACGCATCGCTCCAACCCTTCCTATTCTCTTCATCAGTCAGCATACGGAGGCCGATTACGTCGACGAAGCTTTCCGGCTGGGGGCACGCGGCTATCTGCTCAAGTCGGCGATCGCTTCGGAGTTGGGCCCGGCACTTGAGGCAGTCAGGGGGAACAAGATTTACCGCTCCGAGCGGCTTGCAAGCTGAGGGCAACCAAGCCGGCCAAACAAGAACAGAGATCCCCTACGATGCGTTCGCTTAGTGCGGCTCCAGGGCGTATCCTAAAAAGTGGTGTGCTGGAGAACTAGTTGTTATCCGGCAGCCGACATCGGACATTCGTTCCATCACGCGCCTCCCAGGTGGTTGTCCTCTGGTTCAGATATCCTTCGCCGGTATTTTGACGAGAGGGAGAACGGATGGGGAACACAAAGGAATGCGACACTCGGGAACCAGACGAACTCGAGCAAGAGATCGCCACACTGAAGCGTCAGCTTGCCGATTGTGAGCAGAGCCGCGCTGCAGCGCGTGCGGCAGAACACCGATTTCAACTGTTTGCGAACAGTGTAGAAGACTACGCCTTCATCAGTTTCGACCGGGACAACCGCGTTACCGGATGGAACCGGGGCGCCCAGCGCATACTGGGCTATGACGAATCCAGCATTTTAGGCCAATCAGGAAGGATCTTTTTCACTCCGGAGGATCGCGAAAAGGGGAGCGATCTGCGTGAACTGACGTTGGCTCGCGCGGAAGGCCGGGCTGAGAATGAGCGGTGGCACCTGCGCCAGGATGGAAGCCGCTTTTGGGGCTCGGGCGTAATGACTCCTATTTACGATGGAGCAGGCGAGCTACAGGGGTACAGCAAAGTGATGCGCGACCTCACGGTTCGGCGCGAGTCGGAACGGGAACTGCGGGAAAGCGAGGAGCGCTTCCGCCTGTTCGTGGAGAATGTCTCCGATTATGCGCTGATTCCCGTGGATGAGCAAGGCAACGTATCGGGTTGGAATCCCGGGGCGGAGCGCATCTTTGGTTATACCCAGACAGAGATTCTGGGCCAGCCGGTGGCGATCATCTTTACGCCGGAAGACAACGCGAGACGGGAATCCGAGCGCGATCTGGGCCGGGCACTGACCGATGGCCGGGCGGAGTACGAGCGCTACATGGTGCGCAAGGATGGGACGCGATTCTGGGCCCGATGGGTGACCACACCGATGCGGGACGCCCAGGGCCACCTTCGTGGATTCGCCAAAGTGTTGCGTGACGAGACCGAGCGGAAGCAAGCGCAGGAAGAGCGGGAGCGTTTGGCGGCCCTGGAACACCGGATGCTGGCCCACCAAGTTCAATCGAAAGAACAAGAGCTCGACCGCACCAAAGAGGAGTTGCGCGCCCTGGCGGCGGACCTCCTGACGGCGCAAGAAGAGGAGCGCCGACGCATCGCGCGTGAACTGCACGACGATTTGCAGCAACGGCTCGCATTGCTGGAAATGAGTGTCAGCCGTTTACGTCAGGACTTGCCGGAAAATCCGGGTCAGACGCGGACGGAATTGAATCGCCTGGAGCGGGAGCTGAGCGGGGTGTCGAATGAAATCCGACGTCTTTCGCATCGGCTCCACCCAGCCATTCTGGACGATCTTGGGTTACGAGTCGCATTGAACCGGCTAGCGGAAGATTTCCAACTGAACCGAGCGCAACCGGTCCGAGTGGAAGCCGAAGATGTACCTGACGGCGTCCCGCCTACCGTGAGCACCGCGTTATATCGCATCGCGCAGGAAGCCCTGCGCAACGTGGCGAAGCACGCCGGTGGCGCTGCGGTTACGATTACGCTCTCCGGAACACCGGACGGGTTACGGTTAGCGATTCAAGACACAGGACCCGGCTTTACTCCTTCGGACGTGCGCTTTCGCGGCGGACTTGGATTAATCAGCATGCAGGAACGTGCGACCCTGGTGGATGGAGCGCTCCATTTGACCTCGTCTCCAGGGCAGGGCACAACGATCGAAGTTCATGTTCCTCTGCAGAAGGAGAGCGAATGAACCGCCCGAAAGCGGTCCTTGCCGAAGATCATCTGCTGATTCAGGAGGCAATGCGCCTGGAACTCCGGCGCGAGGTCGAGGTGGTAGCGACGGTGCAGGATGGTACGGCGGCCCTGGAAGCCGTTGCACGGCATCAGCCGGACATTCTGCTGCTGGATGTATCGCTTCCCAAGGTGAACGGCATTACGGTCGCGCAGCAAGTCAAGCAAAGTTGGCCCGAGTTGAAGATCCTCTTCGTCAGCGCGCAAAGCGATCGCGCCTACGTGGAGCAGGCGTTCCGTTCGGGAGCGAACGGCTACGTGCTAAAGGGGTCAATCTCCTCGGAACTGCGGCAGGCGATTCGTGAGGTGCTGGAGGGCCGCTCCTACCGGTCTCCGGTGCTGGCCTGACACGGCTTCCGATTCCTCTCCTAACGATTGAAGTGAACTGTCCGATTCCCTGGAGCATCGGCGTGGGACATTCGCCTGCGGGGCTTGAAGACGAAGAATCCAGCACAGAGATATAAGAAGCCGATGGCGGAAACGATGGAGCTTGGCGGCTCGGGAGCCTGGATGACGGGCCCGGCGGGTTGCGTAGATTCGACAGCGGCGCTAGCTGGAGCGAGCGGGGCATCCTGAGCACCGCTGTTTTCGCTGGCTGCCGCCGTAACGGCCACAGAGGAAATCAGCGACTCTGCCGCTAGCGAACTGGCCGTACCGGGGAGCAAAACGGCCAAGCCCAGAATCATGGCGCATGTAGCAGAATTTTTATTGTTGCGAAACAGCATGGGTGACTCTCCACTCGTTTACGCGTAGGCGATGCGCGATTCGGCTCATCACGGGAATCCCGAAAGCAAATAACGATCACGCCGCGGCTAGTCCGGGACGGTAATGGTATGCCAACCACTGGAGCTTGACAGGCGATGTGGTGGGATATAGGTTCGACTAATCAGGAGAATCTTAAATTCATGGCCCTCGACGACCGCGAACCGGAAGCGCAAGTGCAGCGCGACAAAGCACGCCCCTGGTTCTCGCCGATACTTGGCGATATTCAGTTCTGGATTCCGCTGGCGGTGCTGGTGGGCGGCCTGATGCTGCTGGGCTACGTACAGTAGGCGACTTATGGATAAGACGGTAATGACGAACGCGACCGGGAGTTCCCTGCCCCGGCGTTCCCGTCAGCAGCAGCTGCAGGGTTTGGGAATTTTTTGCGGGCTAGCGGCGGCGCTGTGGCTGGCGGCGGCGGAAGCTCCCGGCAAGCTGGTGACGGTTTCGGTATCGCCTTTCGTTATTTCGTTCATGATGGTGCTGGGCGCATTTGTTTCACGCTGGAGCGTGCCGGCCCTGGTGCGAGGCACGTCCGATGTGGTTGCGGATACGCGGCAAGTAAGCCATCTGATTGTTTGGGGCATTCTCGCCGGGTGCCTGTGGGCGGTGGGGAACACGTTGACGATCTTCGCCATTCGGGACGTGGGACTGAGCATTGCGTTTCCGCTGTGGAACTGCAACAGCCTGGTGGGAATTTTCTGGGGCGTCGTGCTGTTTCGTGAACTGCGGGGAGCACCCCCGTTGCGTAAAGGGGCGGTGGTCACAGGAGCGGTGCTGATTTGCGGGGGCGCCGTGTTACTGGCCCTTGCATCGAGCGCGGGATCTTCGCCATCGGCAGCGCCGCTTCGTGGCGTACTGGCGGCGGTGGGCGCGGGCGTTGTGTTCGGGTCCATGTATATTCCGTACCGCAAGGCGTACTTGACGGGCATGAATCCGTTGACGTTCCTCACGTACTTTACGGCGGGCGAACTGATTACGATGACGCTGATTGCTGTTAGCTTCGAAGGCGGCTTGTCTGTTTTCTGGGGCGAACTGGTGGCAAACAAAGCTATTTTGTTCTGGCCGTTTTTGGGTGGCTTATTGTGGGTGATCGGGGACCTGCTGCAGAACTATGCGGCGAAGTACATCGGAATCAGCCGAGGAATCCCTTTGTCGAACACGAACCAGCTTTGGGGTTTGTTGTGGGGCGTGCTCGTGTTTGGGGAGTTGCAGGGACAATCCACGAGTGTGTACGCGAAGGTGATCGGCGGTTCGCTGCTGATGGTGTCGGGGGCCGCTGCGATCGCGTGTTCGTCGGCCACGAAGAGTGAGTACCAGAGTTGGAAGGACGCGGCCCAGCGGGAAAGCGAGCGGTATTGCGTAGACCCTGCGTACGTGGCTTCGCGAATGGAGGGCCACGGAGCGGAATCATCGGGAGGACGGCGGACGTGGGTGGATTACCTGTTGATCACGATTGCGTTGGTGAGTTTTATAGCCTTGGCTTCGGTGGCCCGGGTGCCCTCGATTGCTTTGCATTGGGGATATCTGGCAGTGTTAGTGACGGCCATGATTGCGGTGCTGGCGGGCGCGGGCACGGCGTTGTGGCGCATGACGCGGTTTGAGTGAGGCGCGGCTGGAGATGCGGCATGGCGGTAATGCCACATCGCTTGTAACAGCCAAACGAACTCCGACTGCGCGTGCTTGGGCCATAATAATGGGTGATCGGGACGGCGTTCCGTTTCCGTCAACGGCGCTCCCGAGAAACCGGCGGCAGGGCTGTGAACGCTGGCTTGGACGAAGTAGTCTTGGCCGGCCAGCCATACACTTCCCGGATATGACGAACTCGACCAGCCGAAAACCATTGAGGGGAACTTGCACGATCTGAATCCTGTTTTTCTGCGGAACAACATCAACATTGCAGGCACCGGTCCGAAGACCATGCTGCTTGCGCATGGATTTGGATGCGACCAAAACATGTGGCGCTTTATCGTGCCGGCATTTCAAGATGCTTACCGCATCGTGCTGTTCGATTACGTAGGTGCCGGAAAATCGGATTTATCGCAATACCGGCGCGACCGGTACAGCCGCCTTCAGGGTTATGCGGAGGACATTCTCGAGATTATCGACGCAGCGGGAGGCGCCCCTGTCATTTTCGTAGGCCATTCGGTGAGCGCGATGATCGGATTGCTCGCGGCGATTCAGCGGCCGGAGTCCTTTGAGCGGCTTGTATTGGTGGGCCCATCTCCCTGCTACGTGAACGATGACGGTTATGTTGGCGGCTTCAGCAGAAGCGACATCGATGGATTGCTCGAAACGCTCGATAGCAATTATCTAGGTTGGTCGAGCGCCATGGCGCCCGTCATTATGGGCAACCAGGACCAGCCTGAACTGGCGGAGGAGCTGGCCGAAAGTTTCTGCCGAACCAATCCCGAGATTGCGAAGCAGTTCGCCGAGGTGACGTTCTTATCCGACAACCGGTCGGATCTTTCGCTGGTAAAGACCCCGGCACTCGTTCTGCAGTGTTCCGAAGACGTTATTGCGCCCGACACCGTGGGAGAGTTCGTGCATCGGCGCCTGCCCGGCAGCAAGTTCGTAAGACTGCGGGCCACTGGGCACTGCCCACACCTCAGCGCCCCGAATGAAACGATCGCGGCCATTAGAGAGTACCTGGATGGACCGGAAGTCTAGGGGAAGCTCAATCCCACACGACGGCATCCTGGACGAAAGTCTGGAGGAGCTATACGAGTCGGCCCCTTGCGGTTACGTCTCGACAACTTCCGATGGCCGGATCATAAAAGTGAACCGGACGTTTTCAGAATGGATTGGCTATGACCACCAGCAACTGACGGCGGGCATGCGATTCCTGGATCTGTTGACAGTCGGCGGCAAAATCTTTTACGAAACGCATTTTGCGTTGCTGCTTGCGATGCACGGGCAGGTGGATGAAATCGCACTCGACATGGCGTGCAAGGGCGGCCGCGTGATTCCGACGCTGGTGAGCGCAAGGCAGAAACGAAACGCGGCGGGCGAGCCGGTTCTGAACAGGCTGACCGTTTTCAACGCTACCGAGCGAAGAACATACGAGCGCGAGTTGTTGCGCGCACGCAAGCGGGCCGAAGACTCTGCTGCCGAACTGTCGCGTGTGAACAGCGAGCTGACGCGCAGCAATACCGAATTGCTGAGAGCGAACGACGAGCTTGCGCAGTTCGCGTATGCCGCGAGCCATGACCTGCAGGAGCCGCTTCGAACCATATCGTTGTACACGGAACTCCTTGCGGACCGGCACCCGGAGGGAACAGACCAGGAGGCGGGAACATTCATGCGCTACATCCTGGATGGCTCCTCCAGAATGAGGGTGCTGATCGAGGATCTTTTATCCTTTTCGCGGGCCCAAGGTTCTGACCTGGTGTTGCGGACAACGGAGATGGAGTCCGTATTGAATGCCGCGCTAGCGAATCTGCGTTCCTCGATTGAGGAAAGCGGCGCGGCTGTTATCTACGACAAGCTGCCCCGCGTGACGGTAGATGCGGCGCGTATCGTGCAGGTCTTCCAAAACCTTCTCGGGAACGCAATCAAATACAGCAAGCCTGGAACGGCTCCGCGCGTGCGCATATCGGCTGTACAACAGAGTTCACCAGAATGGTTGTTCACGGTTGAGGACAACGGGCTCGGCTTTGAACCACGCTACGCGGAACAGATCTTCGGGCTGTTCAAGCGACTGCATGGCAGGGAGATACCGGGGACAGGAATCGGCCTGGCGCTGTGCAAGAAGATTATCGATTCGCATGGCGGCCGAATTTGGGCGACGTCGGCCGTGGGTGCGGGCTCGCGTTTCTGCTTCACCATTCCCGATCGGATTTCAAGCTAGAAAACCGGCCTGCGTTGGATGTCATCAACTCAGAATTTACCGAGCTTGATGTGCACGACCTGCGGTGACGAGGACTTGAAGATGAGGCCCCGGTCAGTTTGATCGCCGTTCAGGATTCGTTGTGGTTTCCAGTTGCCGTCCTGATAGACGCCCTGTTCGGCTCTTAGGATTTGCATGCGCTTACCAGGAAGGCGGCCGGGCAAATGGAAGGACACGCTCGCATCGAATCCGGTAACCAGAAACTCGTCCGGGGCTAATTGACCGATGAGTACACGGCCGTGGTTATCTTTTGTCCCTGGGGGCTTGGTTCCGTCGCGCTGCGGGAAACCAAAGGCGACAGTTGCCTGCCAGGGACCGAAGTCGATCTCTGCTTCGGCGTGGCCGGGCTCTTCAACGGCGGTTTTTAGTTTGCCGGTAGAGGTAAGCTCGGCGATCTGCTTGTCCATGGGAGAGAGAAGCGCGTAGTTTTCGGTGTGGAGCTTCGGGGCCTCGCCGTGTGGTAGGGTCCAGCCCGTCCAATCGATACCGAAGGGAGAGAAACCGATCGCACCGTCTCCGAGGGCGTAGAAGAAGTAATGCGCATCGACATCGTTTTGGCCTGTTTCGGGGATCCAAAGGGCGTTGTCGGGGCGATTATACGTGTTCAGGATTTCACGGTAGAAATCGGAATCGTTCGAGTAGATATCAGGGCCGATCACGTCGATGGCGGGCGCCATGGCTTTCCATAGGTCGATCATCTTCTGGACGGCGCCTCCGCTGGGATAGTTAAGGCCGGGAACGGAGACGCGGCGTTCGGGCAGAGCGGCAACAGGATAGCTGACCCACACGTTCACGTACATCGGGATAGGGAATTCCTTTTTGCCCGCAGCCGCGATCGAGTTGATGTAGCGGGACTGATAGTAAGCCTGGAAGTATTCATCCGCTTCGTGACCAAAGACCTGCGGCCAGGTGCCGGGCTGCTTGTGAAGAGCGCTCACGAGCTGGGCGGGAACAGGGCCGTTGAATTCACGGTCGGCGGCGGGAGAAAAGTCGCGGACAGTGCCGATGGCTCCGGATTCGTTCTCGACCTGAATGAAGAGGATGGTGTGCTGGTCACTGTCCAATTCACGGAGGTGACGCATGAGAGCGATAAAGGCGTTCTGGTCGGCGGCTTGATTGGCCGGTGAATTGGCGGAGAGCACGTCGATGGGCTCGCCGTTTGCATCGATCATGCGCGGGTATTTTGCAGGATTTGTTTTCACCCAGTCGGGCGCGTAGTGCATCTGGCCGTTTTTCCAGGTGCCGAACCAGAGCAGGACGAGGCGGAGGTTGTGCTGGCGTGCTCCACGGACAAGATCGTCCACTGTGGAGAAGTCGAACGTTCCCGGTTGCGGTTCGAGCTGTTCCCAATAGACGGGCGCTTCGGCGGTGTTAACGTGCATGGCTTCGAGGGCGGGCCAGACGGCGGGAAGAGTGTCGGGCCAGGAGCTGGAGTTGTTGATTTGCGCGCCCAGGACGAAGTACGGCTGGCCATCTACAAGGAGCTGGTAGTGGCCGTTGTTGTTGACGATTTTCGGCGGTTGAGCAGCGGCGACAAGGGTTGCGGCGAGGAGAAGAAGCTCCAGGAAGCGGAGCAGGCGGATTCGAAGCATGCTCGGCCAATATACAACGCGCATAGTGACGGCCATCGGATGCTTTTCAAGTGTGAGCCGTGCGGGCGTCAGTCCAGTGTCGTTCAGGGAAAGCTTTCATGCCTTCCCCGGTTCGGTACCAGAAGGGAGCGTTTCATAATGGCATCTATCGCAAACGGTCCGGAACCGCTTAACACCAGAGCTGCAAGACATGCAAGGTACAGAAGATTCGTTTCATAACCCACCGGCCCGAATCGCGCTCCGGTAGCAGTCACGGCCACAAGTTTGATCGAACTGAATCCATAGGGCAGATGAACGGTAAAGATGGCCACCAACAGAACCGCTGCCATGGGTAAGCTCGCCAGCGTGACGAAGGCACCCAGGAGTACTGCTAACCCTCCGAATACCTCTGTCAAAATGGTGAGCCATGACATTAAGTGAGGCCCAGGCACACCGATCATTTGTAGAATGGCGGCGAACGCGTCAGGCCCCTTCAAAAGCTTAGCGACGCCATGCTGTAAGAACCCGTATCCGACAATCAACCGCAACAGCACGGGAGCCCATCGGGCGGTCTGAGAATGGTCGAATAATTCAAAACGAACACGGCGCGTTGAGCCCTCACTTTGTTGGCGGCCCTTCTTGGGTGTGCTATCCGTTAGCTGGTTCGCAGATCGAGAGTTCCACATACCTACAAGGCTTTTCGCAGAGAAGATACAAAAAGTCACGACTTCCACATAGCGGTACATGCAGGCGATCGGCCGCAGGCGAGCTCTCGCAGGATCGACAAGAGGGTTATGGGCGCCGACGAAACCATGGCTCGTACCTGCCCGGTAAGCGAATGGGGTGGGTTGCCCTGCTACCTTAGTAAGAGGTGAATTTTCGCGAACTTGCGTGTATGTTTGCGATGTTCCTGTTTCTTTTATGAGTGTTCCTGCCCGACAGATGTGGACGATGGCGTCCTACGTCCTGAAACAGAAGCTGAAAGGCCGCAAGCAATACCCGCTGGTGCTGATGCTGGAGCCTTTGTTCCGCTGTAACCTGGCCTGCGCGGGATGCGGGAAGATTCAGTATCCGGCGCACGTGCTGAAGAGCCAGCTTACGCCGGAGCAGTGTTTCCAGGCAGTGGACGAGTGTGGCGCGCCCGCGGTATCGATTCCAGGCGGCGAGCCCCTGATGCATCCGCAGATCGGCGAGATTGTCGAAGGGCTGGTGGCGCGCAAGAAGTACATTTACCTTTGCACGAACGCACTGCTGCTGGAAGAGAAGTTACACCTGTTTAAGCCGAGCAAGTATCTGAGCTTTTCCGTTCACCTGGACGGCGAGCGCGAGCACCACGATTTTTCCGTGTGCCGCGAGGGCGGGTTCGATGCGGCGGTGCGAGGAATCAAGGCCGCACTGGAGCGTGGCTTCCGCGTAACGACCAATACAACGTTGTTCGACGGCGCCGATCCGAACAGCGTCCGCAGATTCTTTGATGAGGCGATGGAATTGGGCGTCGAGGGCATGATGCTCTCGCCGGGGTACTCGTATGACAAGGCGCCCGATCAGCAGCACTTTTTGGGCAAGGCGCGGACGCGGCGGTTGTTCCGGGCGATTTTGTCGAACCGGAAGCCGTCGTGGAAGTTCAACATGTCTCCGCTCTTCGGCGAGTTTTTGATGGGCCGGCGGAATTTTTCCTGCACACCCTGGGGCATGCCGACGTACAACGTATTCGGGTGGCAGAAGCCTTGTTACCTGCTGCAGGACGGATACGCGGACACCTTTGCCGAGCTGATGGCCGAGACCGAATGGGCCAACTACGGAACAGAATCGGGCAATCCGAAGTGCGCGAACTGCATGGTGCACAGCGGGTATGAAGCGTCTTCGGTGGATTTCGGATTTGGATCGCTGAAGGGCTTTTTTGCAATGGCGAAGGCGACATTGTTCAGCCGCTATCCGGACCGTGACGCCACGGCGCTGTTGGAGGAGCCGGTAAAGCCGGTACATTCCTACAATCCGCTGGTGAACATCGAGAATGCCGGGGAGACGCAGGCTTGACCGAGCAAATTCCAAACCCGGACAACCTGGAAGTCGCACCCGGCTTTACGCACGAGAGACTGCAGGGGTCGATTCCACCGTTTGCGACGGAAGAAGAGATTCGCACTGCGCTCGAGAAAGCGTTCGATTATCGCGGCGACGTGACGGTGAACTGCAAGGGCGGTCGCACAGTGGAAGGCTATCTCTACGACCGGCGAAATGCAGCCACGTTGCGGGAATCGCTGGTGCGGATACTGCCCGCGGATGGCAGCCCGCGCGTAAGTATCTCGTATGCCGATATTGAAGGATTGAAGTTCAGCGGGCGGGATACAGCGGCAGGCAAGAGCTGGGAAGCCTGGGTGAAGAAGTACTGGGAGAAGAAAGCCGCCGGGGAAGAGGCGGGTATCGAACCAGAGTTATTGGACTAAGAAGGGGCGCCGGAGCGCCCTTTCTCGTCCAGAAAAGCAGGATCTAACACCCTTATTTGGGGGTGACGGCTTCCTTGACGCCTTTAACGGTGTCTACAGCGGCCTTGCCGGTGCCTTTACCGATTTTGGCGGCACCCTTTCCAACGTTTTTCCCGAAATCGACCGGGGCGTTCCCGATTTCTTTGGTTTTCACGTCCTTGCTCAGCTTTTTGGCACCCGTCTTTATGTCGTGACCACCCTTGCTGTAGTCGGTCGAGACAGCATTACCAGCCTTATCAAAGTGGCCTCCAGCGGTCTTACCGTGTAGCCCAAGGCTGTCCAGTACCTGATCGTTCAGGCGGCCATCCACCGCCAGATCATTTTTCTCCTGATACTGCCGTACGGCGGCATCGGTTTTCGGGCCGTCAATCCCGTCGATCGGTCCGGGGTCAAATCCTTTGTCTTTCAATGCTTGTTGAGCGGCGCGAGTCCGGTCCGACCCTTGTCCGGCAAAAGTGGGTGTTACCGATAATCCTAATACTACGGCCATTCCTAAAACAAAAGTACGCATATTGTTCTCCTCCGAAAGTCTTTTTACTGCCCGGAGAAACGCATGGGTACAGCACCCGGGCAGCTACTCGTTATAAGGTAGACGTTCAGCGGCCGAAATATGTAGCATTCTTCTCTGTGAATTCCGCCCACTTATCCGGTAAATCGTCGAGAGCAAAGATGGCGGACACGGGGCAGACGGGTACGCAGGCTCCGCAGTCGATACACTCGACCGGGTCGATGTACAGCATGTCCTCGGACTCGAACTTGTCGGAATCTTTTTTCGGGTGGATGCAGTCCACCGGGCAAGCGTCAACGCAGGCAGTGTCTTTAGTTCCGATGCAGGGTTCGGCAATTACATAAGCCATTTTCAGTTGGTTCCAATTCTTAGTGAAGTACTACTAGGAAGCGCGCGGACGGAGAGTGCCGACGTGCGCTATTAACTTTTAGGATTATCACAGTAGGGACCGGAGTGACAAACGCGGAACAGCGACTGGCGGGATTCGGGGAGTTAAATGCGTAAAATACGATTGATGAATTCACAGGTGCGCAAAGCAGTGTTCCCGGCGGCCGGCTTAGGAACCCGGTTCCTGCCGGCGACCAAAGCCATGCCCAAAGAGATGTTGCCAGTGGTGGACAAGCCGCTGATTCAGTATGGCGTGGAAGAAGCGGTGGCCTCCGGCATTTCGGATGTAATTATCGTCACGGGGCGGGGCAAAAGCGCGCTCGAAGATCACTTCGATATCAGCTTTGAACTGGAAAAGTTGCTGGAATCGAAGAAAAAGAAGGAATTATTGGCACTGGCGAGGTCTGTTTCCGATTTGGCGGACGTGTCGTACATCCGGCAAAAGGAGGCGCTGGGACTGGGACATGCGGTGCTGCGCGCCAAAGACCTGGTGGGCGA
>DATIMM010000155.1:0-14167 GCA_035475295.1 Bryobacteraceae bacterium | reverse complement strand
TCTCGTTGCCGATCGGTTTCGGGGATGGTCGCGAATCCCAGCCATAGGCTTCCGCAGCAGCTTGGATTACCGCTATGGAACGCGCGCGGCGGAACCCGCTGTCATCGTGCGTGCCGGCCTTCAGCATCTTCAAGCGGAACTCCAGCGGATCAATTTTCGCGGCTGCGGCAGCTTCATCGATAAAAGACTCCGCAGCAAACGTCGGTTGTGGACCATTCGGATCGCGCAGGTTGCCGGTGCGCAGCGGCGTTTCCCATAACATCGGAAGACCGACCACCTCACCAACCATCTTGCGATTCGGAACGGCATACATATCGGAAGGCATGGCGGCACTTCCGGCAGCAGGCTTTGCCCGCCTCGATCCCATCAGTTGCGCAATCAGCACGGAATCCGGTTCGTTATATCCGACGTGGTTGTGATCGCACGCACGCGCGTGGAAGTGATACGCGACCAGGTTTCCTTCGCCATCAAGAGCACCACGCATCTTCACAAGGAAGGCTGGACCCTTGGTATCCCAGGCCGTCTCCTCCTCGCGCATCCACTGCATGCGCACCGGCCTGCCGATCTCGCGTGCGATCGAGGCCGCCTCAAAAGCAGCGTCCTCGGCCGCTGAACGACCGAAGCCCTGCGGACCCATCATCCAGATCACACGCACGTTCTCGTGCGGCATGCCGAGAAACGTAGCGATACCTCTCCGCATGCTATAGGACTTCATGTCATTCGTATAGACGGTCATCTGACCGTTCGAGGGGTCGGCTAAAGCATGGGCGCCCGCAAATGCCGTGTGGCCCTGAAACGGTATTTCGTATTCCGCCTCGATGATCTTTGCCGCGGCTGAAAAGACCGCATCGGGATTTCCCACCACCATGGGTCCGGATACGGGAGCGCGCATTTGCGGATTTCCCGCCGCAGGTGGTCTGGATGGCGGAACGTGTATTCCTGAATCTGTGGACGTAGCACGTTTCGGTCCATGATTGCGTAGTTCGGAATCTCCCTCCACAGCGGGTCTGGATCCCGGAGTGGGCTCGGACTCTCCCGCAGCACCGGGCCTGAACCCAGTGGTGGACATTTCGACGGGCGTGGCACTGCGCATGTAGTTGAAGAGATCTTCGGATGTGGGGAACGGAGCAGCCGTCGGCTTCTCCCATGTCGTCTTCAACTGTCGCGCCGCGCGGATGGCCTGCTCTTCGCGTTCGCAAACCACCGCCACGTAGTTACCTTTACTCACCACCTTGATGAAACCGGGCAG
Source organism: Bryobacteraceae bacterium (assembly GCA_035475295.1). Taxonomy (GTDB): domain Bacteria; phylum Acidobacteriota; class Terriglobia; order Bryobacterales; family Bryobacteraceae; genus Bog-105. The sequence goes on along the minus strand of DATIMM010000155.1, from coordinate 12,918 downwards.
GCCCTTTACCGAGGATTCATCGATGCCGGTCAGCTTCGCGCACGCGAACGGAGGCTTCACGTTTCGTGCGTGAACCATCCTCGGCAGCTTGACGTCGACAGCCCACTTCAGAGAACCATCTACTTTCGACGGAATGTCGTCACGCTGAACGGACTGACCTGTATATTTCAGTTCAGGGTTCGATTTGGTTTTGGCTTTCCCGGTGACCGCGGAGATATTGCTGCCGGTCAACGTGACATTGAACTTCTTTCCTGCGATCAGTTCGCCATAGGTAACGCGTTTCGAAGGATCGGCTTTCACCGTGATGACTGCTTGGCTGACGGCTAGTTGATCGACCGGCACTCCCAGGTGCGCCGAGCCCATCTCCAGCAACACACGGCGCGCTTCGGCGGCGACGCGGCGCATCGGCCATGAATTTCTTTCCAAGGCATACGAACCGCCCGACCCGACCTGGTCGACAGTGATGTCGGTGCTCCCCATGATGCAGGTGGTCTTATCGAAGGCGATATCGAGTTCATCCGACATCAACTGGCGGAAGCATGTCCCCGTACCCTGGCCAGGGTCCGTTGTGCCGACATAGAACGTGGCGGTGTTGTTCTCGTGAACCACAATCCACGAATCGACCTGGCGAAAATCAGGATCGCGATAAGGACCGGGCGATCCGGCCGGATTCCTGCTCTGCGCCTCTGCCCCGTCGATCGCAGTCGCTCCGAACACGCCAAAGCTGACTGCAAGCAGTCCCGCGCTCTTGAGAAACCCACGGCGATGCGTAACCAGGACGTCCTCAATCTGTTTCGGAAGCCTGTCAGATGACCTCATGCCACTACCTCCTTGGCATCCGCAGGCGAGCCGTCGGCCATTGTCTTCATAGCGCGTTTGATGGCGCTCTGCACCCGGAAGTAGGACATGCAGCGGCACAAAGTGCCGTTCATCGCTTCGCGGATCTGGGCATCGGTCGGATGAGGATTCTTGTCCAGCAAAGCCTTCGCAGTTATGATCTGTCCGTTCTGACAGAATCCGCACTGCGGCGCTTGTTCATCAATCCAGGCCTGTTGCACGGGATCCAACCTGCCGTTTTGCGAAAGTCCTTCGAGCGTGGTGATTTCACCTTTGACGGAAGCAACAGGCGTGACACAGGAAAACACCGCCGCACCGTTGATGATTACCTTGCATGCACCGCATTGCCCTAGTCCGCACCCAAATCGAGGGCCTCGCAGGTCGAGATCGTTGCGGAGGATGTACAGCAGCGGCGTGTCCGGTTCCACGTCTAGCGTGTGTGAACGCCCGTTCACTTTCAATTCGATTTTGCTCACAGTCCGTACTCCTTTCTGAGCGTGAACTGACTTTGGTTTGTCACCATTCTATTCGCCGCTGGTCGACGCCGGCAGCAAGCAGCAGTTCGTCGACAAAGTCATCTCATCGATTCGAATATTGAAGGATCTGCTGGGGGAGGCGAGCGCCTTGCACTCTGATCTGGGCAGCCGCGTTCTCGATCTCTTTGAGATCTTCCCCGGTCAGCGCGACGTTCACTGCGCCGAGGTTCTCCTGTAAGCGGTGCAGCTTGGTTGTTCCAGGAATAGGAATGATCCATGGCTTTCGGGCAAGCAGCCAGGCAAGAGCGATCTGCGCCGGCGTTGCACTCTTTCGCTGGGCGATTCTGTTCAGTAAGTCGACCAAAGCTTGATTCGCCTGACGTGCCTCCGGCGTGAAGCGCGGGAACGAGGCCCGAAAATCATTGTTGTCGAATTGCGTTGTGGTGTCGATCTTGCCTGTTAGGAAGCCCTGTCCAAGGGGACTCCAGGGCACGAACCCGATCCCCAGTTCTTCGCACGTGGGCAGCACTTCCGCTTCGGGGTCTCTCGTCCAGAGCGAATATTCGCTTTGAATGGCGGCAACCGGCTGCACAGCGTGCGCGCGACGGATGGTTTGAGCACTCGGTTCCGAAAGGCCGAAAAGTTTAACCTTGCCTTCCCGAACCAGGTCCTTGACGGCGCCTGCCACATCCTCGATCGGCACGCCGGGATCTACCCTGTGCTGATACAGCAGATCGATCCGGTTACTCCTCAGACGTTTTAGCATTGCGTCGGCCACCACCTTGATGTGATCGGGGCGGCTATTCAGACCTGGGCGGCGTTCGCCCGTGTCCGGGTCGATATTCCAGCCGAACTTGGTTGCAATTACCACCTGGTCGCGAACAGCGGCAAGGGCTTCTCCCACCAACTCCTCGTTCTTGAAAGGACCGTAGGCCTCCGCAGTGTCGAAGAAAGTGACGCCCAAATCGAAGGCCGATCGAATCAAACGGAGCGCCTGATTTTTCTCTGTTGGTGGTCCATAGCCAGAGCTCAGTCCCATGCAGCCAAACCCCAAGGCCGATACCTCGATGCCGCTCTTCCCTAATTTGCGCTTCTGCATTGTGTCCTCCACATTCAGGGTAGGGAGAAAGAACGACGGAGTGGTATCCCGATCCTGCCGAATCATTGCCTAATCCTGCCGAATCGTGTGTCCGCTGTTGCACGGGTACAGCAATTCGCAGGTATCCTGGGTAGGGGAACGTCAAGATTTCATCGTGGAAAACACCAGGAATCGAACTATTGTGGGGCTGGACCGAGCAGATGAATTCCAGGCTGAGCTAGTTTCTAAAGTTACCGGGCTCATCGGCTCGGCAGAGAAGCTGGCAACCCCTATTCCTCGCTTGACGTTGCACCGGAGAACGGCTCCCACTGCTGCGTGCCGAGCTACCTACGAGCCGAGCGTGATTGTGATCCCTCAAGGTCGCAAGCAGGTACAGATTGGCAGCGAGACACTGACCTACGATTCGTCGCGGTATTTACTCACCTCGGTCGACCTCCCAACGGTGACCAGAGTGGTCGAGGCGAGTGATGAGGCACCCTGCCTTGCCGTCACCCTGAAGCTTGACATCTCGATTGTTCGTGAGTTTCTTAGCCGCGAGGAGTTCCATATACTCGAGGTGCCGCCCGACAGCCGGGCAATGTCCACCGGTCCCGTCACGGCGGAGTTCCTCAGCGCCTGGTGCCGTCTGCTCGACCTCCTCTCGACTCCGGAGGACATTCCGTTCCTGAGCGCCTTTATCGAACGCGAGATCATGTATCGAATCCTGCGTGGACCGGAGGGGGCACGGTTGCGAGCAATTGCGACGTTAGGAGACCAAAGTCACCGCACGGCCAAAGCGATCGCCTGGATTAAGGGAAACTATGCGAGGCCACTTCGCGCTGAAGAACTTGCACAAGTTGCGGGTATGGCGGTTTCTACTCTTCACCACCATTTCCGGGCGCTTACGGCAATGAGTCCGCTTCAGTATCAGAAGCAAATTCGATTACAGGCCGCGAGAGCGCGGATGCTCGCCGACGATGTGGATGCGGCGACCGTCGCCTTTGAGGTTGGATATGAAAGCGCGAGTCAATTCAACCGTGAATACAGCCGCTTGTTTGGACAACCGCCTATCCGTGATATCCGGACCTTACGTTCTCCAAGCGCTCCGAGACTCGAATTAGTCAGGACGGCCTAGCTAAGTGTCTCAATGACGGTCTGGTTGTCGGTGTTGAATTAAAACAAGCCGCTGCTCCGGGTGGATTGTTCCCAGTGAATGGCCGGCCACCGGAAACAACTTGCGTATTTCTGTGGTTGAGATAGGCGCCGGCCGTTATCGGAAAGTGTTTCTCTTGAGAGGCAATCAATGCGGACACCCGTCCGACACTCTTATGCTAACGAGAGGCGCGCTCGTTCCTCACTCGTAGCGCAGGGCTTCCGTCGGATTGAGCTTGGCGGCGCGCTGGGCGGGGAGAAGTCCAAATCCCACGCCGACGGCGAAGGAGACGCCGAAGGCCACGATAACGGACCACGGGGAAATGGTGATCTGGACCCGGTCCGTGATAAATTGCACACTGATCGGAATCATCAGGCCGATCACGATTCCGATCGCACCGCCTACCAGGCTGATGAGAACGGATTCGACCAAAAACTGCAGCAAGATTTCCCGGCGTGAAGCACCGACCGCCATACGGAGTCCGATTTCGCGCGTGCGCTCTGTCACGGTGACCAGCATGATGTTCATGATGCCGATGCCGGAGATCAATAAGGCGAGAGTGGAAACAACAATGAGCACGATCGTCAGGACAGTCGCGATTCGATCTGCTGTCTCGAGAATGGCGGAGAGGTTGTTTACGTCGTACTTTGCGCCGGGCCGGTGACGGGATTGCAAGACGCGTCGCACCTCCTCGGTTACAGCAGGCACGTCAACGGCGTAGCGGGCCTGCAGGTAAACGGGATCAACGCGGTCGTAGGGCAGGAACGTGCGCATCACCGAAAGGGGAATGAGGATCGTATCGTCGTTGATCTCGTTGATGCCGAAGGTACTGGTCTTTTCGCGGAAGGTCCCGATAACCGTGAATTCAAGCTGCTTCACCTTTACGGTTTGGCCGATGGCGGCATCCTGGCTGCCGAAAATTCTCACCGCGAGCTTGTCAGTGAGCAAAGCTACACGTTCCCGCAGGGAAATATCACTTTGGTCCAGCAGCCGTCCGGCAAGGCGCACGATGTTGCGCACCCGCGCGTAGTCCGAATCGACACCGTCCAACGTGACGCCGCGCACGTTGCCGTTGATCACGATCTCGCTGCTGCCTTGCATTACGCCGGTGGCGGCCACGATGCGCGCGCCAAGATCTTCACGAAGGGCATTCAGGTCAGCCAGCGTGATGACGTCAGCCTGCACCCGGGCGGAGTTTTGTCCGCCGCTGTCGTAGGTAGCGTAGATCAGATTCGACCCGATGCCGCGAATCTGATCCAGAATCAGATCCTTGCTGGCGAGCGAGATGGTGACGACCAGGATCACGGAGGCATTTCCGATGATCAAGCCGAGGGCGGTAAGGAAGGTGCGAAGCCGGTTTGCCCGCAGGGCGTGCAGGCTAAAACGGATCGCTTCGGGTAAATTCATTTCGGCGGAACGGGCGGCTCGCGGGCAACTGCCGCAGCGGCCAACTGCTAATTAGGCTCCCTCCGTCGCTTTCAACAAACGCGCGGCTTCCTGCTTGGGCGGGTCGTCCACGGTGATGTTGGCGTGCATATATTTCTGAAGAAGACTTTTCGCTTCGTCCAGATTACGTTTTTGCCGAATTAACGTATCGGCGCGCGCAAACCAGACTTGGGGGGCATCGGGGGCCAGTTTTTGAGCCTGGAGAAATACCTGATCGCTTTCCTGAGTACGGCCTTCTTTGGCCAGGAATTTGGCGAGATCAATCAGCCGGCCAACCTGGCGTGGCGCCAAAGCCGCTGCCTGCCGCAGATGCTGCTCCGCCGCTTCGAACTGCCGGCTTTTTTGCGCCAGCTGCGCTTTCGCGAAATAACCTTCCGCGGGGTCCACAGCCGCAATCTGCTGGGCTACCTGGGTAGCCTTATCGAACCCGCCTCCGAGAAAACCAGGAGCTTCCAGATAATAGTCAAACAGGTCACTGAGGGCTTCTCCGTTTTTGGCGTTCAGCGCCACTGACTTTTCAAATGCCTGCCGGGCTTTGGAAGCATAGGCGGGAGCCATAATGGGATTGCCGGTTTCGGCCCGCTTACCGAAGGCACGGCCCAGCCAGTCCATATATTCGCTGTTCCGCGGGTCGCCCGCAGCCGCCTTTTGGAGGTAATCGCTGGCTTTTTTGAAATCGCCCAGCATGAAGTAATCGCGACCCCGCAAAAAATTCGCGGCCGCATCCTCATTATGTTTGTCCACTAACGCCAGCGAGCCCTCGTAGTCCGTTCGCTTATACAGATCCTCCGCCTTTTGCAGCGCTTGAGCCGATAAGGACTGTATACAGAACGCAATGAGGGCCGCACCTAATAATCCAGCTCTCCCCCGCAACACTTCGATCCCCTTTAAAGCAAGGGTAGTATAAGTAGATGTCCCTTGCCACTTAATTCAGATGCAGAACGAAAGAGGTGGGTTGCGGGAACTAGGGTGAGGGCGATGAGGCGCAATCCCCCGGCCCCGGCGGCAGGGAGCGGGGACCGATCCAGTCTTACCGATTTTTTGGACGATTTAACAGACGTTAACAGGATTTCACTGTAGTATCCTAAGGCTGAAATTGGCGTGTGCAATAGGGCAGCGGCTAACGGCGGTTTGCTGCGAGAGAAGCTTGAGAGCCCGTCCATTGCGCGCAACGAAAGAAGGATAGGAGACTAAACATTATGTTCGCCAAGCTGCGGCGCTCGCTTCTCCTAGGCGGTATTGTTTCCATTGTGGCCTGTTCTGCATGGGCTCAGGTAACTACCCTAGAAGGCGACGTGAAGGACGGAAACGGGCAGCCCGTGAAAGATGCAGTGATTGATCTGCACCGTACCGATATCAAGGGAAACTATCACGTCAAATCCAATAAAAAGGGGCACTGGTTTTACACGGGCCTTCCTCTGGGGACGTACGATCTTACCTGCTCAGTGAATGGGCAGGTGGTGGACAAAGTAAATGGCGTAAAGACGCAATACGGGGAGGGTGGCCAGCCCGTAAACTTCAATACCGCCAGGATGCAGCAGGCGCAGGCCGCTGCTCAAGCTGGCCAGCCCAGCGATGACCAGACGCGCGGGATGAGCAAAGAGGATAAAGCGAAACTGGAAGCTCAGATGAAGGAGCGTTCGGAAGCCATCAAGAAGAATAAGGCTTTGAACGATGCATTCACCGGCGGCATTGATGCGTTGAAGGCCCAAAATTTCCAGGCCGCGGTAGATTCGCTCACAAAAGCCAGTGAACTGGATGCATCGCAGGTAGCCGTGTGGCAGAACCTGGGAGAGGCGTACGTAGGCTTGGCTAAGTCGCAGACCGGGGATCAGCAGACGCAGTCGTATGACAAGGCGGTCGCGGCTTACAAGAAATCGCTGGAACTGAAGCCGGACGATGCGGGAACGTATAACCAGCTCGGGAACCTTTATGGAGCGGAGAAGAAGCTGCCCGAGGCACAAGAAGCTCTGACAAAGGCGGCTCAGCTTGATCCGGCGATGGCGGCTAAGGCCAACTTCAATATCGGCGCCCTGCTGGTGAATAGTGGCAAGGCTGCGGATGCCGCCCCGTACTTTAAGAAGGCAGTGGCGGCCGATCCCAACTACGCGGAAGCGGATTACCAGCTAGGCAGCACGCTGATGATGCAGGGGACGGTCGATCCGAAGACAGGCCAGCAGACCTATCCGCCGGATACAGCTCCCGCTCTTCAGAAGTACCTGGAGCTACAGCCGAATGGTCCGCACGCGCAGGAAGCACAGGCGATGCTGCAGGCGCTGGGCGAGAAGGTTCAGACGAACATTCACAACCCGGCTGCTGGGCCGACCAGAAAGCGTGGCAAGTAGTAGTTTTAGCTTGTCTTGTTTAGCGGGGGCATTCGCTTCGATTTGCCCCCGCTAAACTAATGAGTAGGTCGTTCTTTTCCATCCCATGTTGCGCGCCGTTCTTGAATTACTGCTCACGCTAGCTGTCATTTTGATTGCGCGGGTAGTACTGACGGGCGTAATGAAGGGAATTTCCAGTGCTTCCACCGGCGGGTACTCCGACAGCAACTCCCAGAACGGGAGTGCTGGCCGGCAAAACTCTCAAAACCGCCGCACCGGTCCGGAGCCCCAAGCTGCCGGTTTGCTCCACCGAGATCCCATCTGCGGAACTTTTGTTGCGGAATCCACGCGGTTCCGACGGCAAATAGGACCGCAGACGTACTTCTATTGTTCCGAAAACTGCCAGCAGAAGCATGCTCTCGCGGCGAAGTAGCTCGCCTTTCGCATTCGGGCGGAGATTTCCGCAGGAACAGCACGGAAGAGCAGCGCATCACAAAATCTAAAAATAAATTATCTTCTTTATTTTGCAATGACTAAGCGATAATTTCGGCTATCGTCCAGTCAGGGTCATTGTATTCCTAATTCAGATCTGCCTTTTGAGGGCGGATGTTTAGGAGAAATGATCCAGTGAGAATTTGGGCCCCGACAGTGATAGGCCTGTTTCTTTTAGTCTGCGCGAGTCCGGCGCAAGACATATTTACTGTTACGGGGACCCCGATTCCCGCGTCTCTGATACGTCAGAATTACGGGAAAATGCCGAAAGGAATTACCGCTTATGACCTTAGCATTTGCAACAGCACTGAGCTAAAACATTCAATAGTCAGCAGCGAGATTTTTCAGGCGCTCTCGAAATCGAATACAGGATTACAACCCATCGGGCGTCAAATCATGCTGACCGCGATTCTCCGAAATCAAAGCTGGACTTTGACGAACATTCTGGGCGTGACGATGAACGTCAGCGCCGGGATCCTATCGGTACTGAATTCTTCCAAGGTTGGACTTCCGTCGGGCGTGGCGACAGGGGCGACACTGGCATCCTTGTCGCTGCAACAGGTTCTATCGAACCTGAAGCCGGTCAGTTCCGCCGATCAGCTGGAAAAGTTTGAGAGCCAGGTGTTGGAGCCGGCACTCGTTTTAGACGGAGGATCCTGCGTGGAGCGCACGGTGTTCACGGTGGTGGATCAGCCAGCAGCAAGGGGTGCAAAATTGAGTTTCCACGTTCGCTAGTTAGCGAGCTCCCACGCGTGCGGGCACACGTGAGTGGGGATAGCAGTTCGGGCGATCGGCTATCTTCCTGGTTGAGCGGTTAACAGCAATGCGAACGTGGAATGGCACTGGAACGGGCATTCCAGTGCTAAGCTAGGGGCGTGTTACTTGGGCAAGTAATGCGCCTTTAGTTTTTCCTGGTTTCTGTTTTTCAATCTTCTTGTATTCTCACAGACTCAGTTGGTCCACTGCTCCTAACAACATTCACGACCTTGTCCGAAGGAAGCGGCGCGCAGGGATCCGCCTCCTGGATCTGACGCAATCAAACCCCACAAGAGTTCTTCCCGATTATCCGCATGCGGCCATCAGCCGAGCGTACGGAGCGGTCTCTGATTTCACCTATCAGCCCGATCCGGCGGGTACGTGGGAAGCTCGGGAAGCCGTGAGCGGCTACTACGGTCAGCGGGATTTCGCGGTGCCTCCGGATCGTCTGGTTTTGACGGCAAGTACAAGTGAGGCATATGCGCTGCTGTTCAAATTGCTTTGCGATGCGGGCGATGAAGTTCTGGTTCCGGTTCCTTCGTATCCCCTTTTCGAATATCTAGCTGCACTGGAAGGAGTAAGAGTTGTTCCTTATCGCCTTTGTTACGACGGAAGCTGGCATATCGATTTCACTCATCTGCGCGACCAGATTTCGCCGCGCGCGAAGGCGATCGTCATTGTCACACCGAACAATCCCACCGGGTCGGTCCTAAAAACATTCGAGGCCAGAGAACTTCTTCGCATCGGAGAAGAGCGTCATTTGCCGATCATTTCCGATGAGGTTTTTATGGACTATCCGCTTCGGAAACTGCCTCACGCGGCGCCCACTCTCGCGGCACAAAGCTCGGTGCTGACCTTTGCCCTGAATGGGCTATCGAAGGCAGCCGGGATGCCGCAGATGAAGCTCGGATGGGTCGTACTGGGAGGGCCCGCGGACGAGATCAAGTGCGCAAGGGAGAATTTAGAGTTACTGCTGGATACCTATTTGTCCGTGGGAACGCCGGCACAGAATGCACTGCCGGATCTACTAAAAATAGGAGCCGGAATCAGAGCGCAGATCGTGCGCCAAGTGAAGCAGAACCTGGCAACGCTGGGAAAGGCGCTTGACGGAAGCCCTGCCCACTGCCTGGAGACCGAGGCAGGATGGTCCGCGATTGTTCGTCTTCCTAGTGTTCGTACCGAAGATAACTGGACGGCAAGGCTGGTGGAGGAGGGCAATACGATTGTCCAGCCGGGTTACTTCTTCGACATGGAGCAGGAAGCTTACATCGTGGTCAGTCTGATCACCCCTGCCGATGAGTTTGAGGAAGGGGCTAGTAAGATGAGAAGTCTTGTCGAAAACGAGTGAGATTGTATCTGTGTTCTCAGGACAAAGTTACAGACTTGCCGTCGCGTGGTGCCTGCTCTGCGAAAAACCCTGTTACTTATTCTGCTGCTTGCACAGCAACACTTGTCCGCCTACTCGGTGCAAACACATGAACAGCTTATCGATTTAAGCTGGAAAAATACCATTAAGCCCTTCATCTTGCAGCGCTTTCCCCATGCCACCGATGCGGAACTGGAGCGCGCGCACGCTTTCGCCTATGGAGGGTGCGCGATTCAAGACCTGGGCTATTATCCGTTTAGCCATCAGTTCTTCAGCAATCTGACGCATTATGTAAGGTCGGCGGATTTCATTCAGAATCTATTCCGAAATGCGAAGAACCCGAACGAACTTGCATTCGCGATCGGAGCGCTTTCTCATTACGTAGGGGATAACGTCGGCCATCTGATGGCCGTCAATCCGTCGGTAGCGGTAGAGTTTCCGAGTCTCGAGAAGGAGTACGGGCGGTCGGTAGCGTATGACAAGGATCCGCATGCCCATATAAGGACCGAGTTTGCTTTTGACATCAATGAGATCAGCAAACACCGCATGGCGCCCTCGGCTTACCTGCGGCATGTGGGACTGGGAGTCCCGACGGCATTGCTGGCGCAGTCATTTTTTGATACGTATGGGCTCAACTTCGAGGAAGTCCTCGGGGAGCGACGGCCGGTAGTTCGAGGCTACCGTTTTGCCGTGCGTAGCTTTCTGCCGCGCATCGCCTATGCTGAAGCGCTTCTGCACAGGAACGATTTTCCGCCCGACGCGCAGACCACGGCGTTCCAGGTTTTCTTGCGGCACCTCTCGGATGCGGACTTCGAAAAGGGGTGGAATCAGTACCGCAAGACGGCTGGGATCGGGACGCACCTCGTAGCCTGGACGATTTTCATTCTGCCGAAGTTCGGCCCGTTGTCGATGCTGGCGATTCGCGGACCGACGCCAGAAACGCATCAGCTGTACATTGAAAGCGTGAATGCGGCGACTGATAATCTGCGAAACCTGCTTAGTCACTGGAGCAGCGCTTCGCGGTCCCTTCCCGATCGCGACCTGGACACCGGGGAGAAGGTTCGGCCGGGAGGTTACCGGCTGACCGACGAAACCTATGCGGAACTGTTGGACAAGATTACGCAAGACCCGTCGCAAGAACTACCGAGCGAGTTGAAGGCAGATATTCTGGACTACTATTCTGATCCGCAAGCACCCATCAGCACCAAGAAGGATAAGAACAAATGGGAGGACGTCCAGAAAGAGCTTGCAGTTCTGAGAGCGATGAAGGACTTGCCGGCCAGGGTATTGGATGGAGGGCAGTGATGCCCTCCAATATTTGGCGCAGAGAGTTACTTCTTTCCAGCAAGACCGGGCAGGAGTCCGTAGACGACGATGTGGTTTTGAGCGTCAGGAACGTAAACCGTTCCATTGACGACTGTAAACTGCCCGAAGTGGTAGTTGCCGGCCAGACCGTCCCGGGCTCCATTCTGGTTGCTGTTCCATAGCTCAATTGCCACATTCGATGCGTCAAACGCGTGCAGTTCGCTCGGGGTAAGAGCCCAAACGATAGCCGTTCCCGGGGCCCCATGGGCGTGGCTCACCGCCAGAATACCGCCGGGATACGAGACCTGTTCGCCCCCTGTCGAAGTCGGCGTGGTTGTGAACTGCCCTTTTACAAAGGAATAAGCACGCAGAACGTCGCCGGTTCCCCATGTGTAGAAAGCAGGCGTTGTTGCACTCGGCCAATAGGCCAGCGAATGGAGTTTTTGACAGCCGCTGAAGGTGTCGGCCGTACAACCATCTGTTGGAATGGCTTGAACTGGGCCAGTTTGCCCGGATTTGCCGCCGAGAGAATCCGCGCTGAGCACATAGACAATCCCCTGCTTTCCACCTCCAAGGACGGCCCCGCGCTGCTTCCCAACGCCGATCAAGAGATGCGTGTCGGAGGTCAATATGGGTCCGGTCGTGGAGAGGTCCAAATCGAGGGCATTGAGCGCGTCAGCATTGCTGGGAGTAAACCAGTCAGCTACGGTTCCGGTGGGCGTCAACTTCTCAAAGCTTTCTCCGAAGTTTGAAACGTCGTCGCTGGTACCATTTCCGGTTTCAAAGTATATGAACCCCTTGCCGTCTGCCACCAGGCCGGCACCAGACTGCCAGATGCCGCCCTCCTCTCCGTTCGGCGTGCTGTTATAGGCCACGGTCTGTTGCTGCACGTTTGCGGCGTTGTACCCGATCACCCATCCGTGATAGGGGTCCGGGTCGGGGCCGCAACTGCTGAAGCCGGCGTACACGCTTCCATTGGCCAGCAGGAGGGCAGGCCTCTGGATCATCCGGGTCTGGTTCATCGTTACCGTTCCGTTGCTGGAATCGACACCAGTACCGGGCACCTGGGCGGAGATCACAGCTGAGCCGCCGTTTTTTGCTGCGCCGGTGGTGAGATCCAGAGCGTATAGCTGATGAATATAGGCCATCGTGCCCGGCACCGGGTGGGCGGCCACTACGTAAATGGTTCCCGATTTCGAGTCGATGACAGGAGTGCTCAGGATGCCCAGCTCGGTTCCAGTGCTGAAATTCGCCGGGCACGTGCCCGCATAGTTCTGTGGCACGGACGGCCCCAAGTTTACGCTCCACAAGGGTGCAGTGCCCGGGTGGTCCGCATCGAAGGCGTACACGGTGTTGTGCATTGTTGCGACGTACAGGACGTTTGTCTGCGTGTTTCCCTTCCCCGGCATTTTGAGCTTGGAAACGTACAGGGGCTGGCCGGCTACTTGACCATCAACGTTGTAGGAGCCGAGCTTTCCAAACGTCGCAGCGTTCACCGTGGCCGGCGTGAGGACAGTTTCGCTGCCGTTACTTGCCGATCGTCCATTTTCGTACTCGGCCGTAAGCACGGATGTGTTCTGGGCCCAGAGGGGAAGTGCGGCGGATAGAAACGCCGCAGTGACGACACCTACATATTTCTGTCGCATTGTGTAAAACAAAATATTTCTCCAAACAAGAGACCTTGT
>DATIMM010000154.1:0-13561 GCA_035475295.1 Bryobacteraceae bacterium | reverse complement strand
CTTCCTGGGCTAATTCCTCGGCTACTTTTTCCGACCTGTCGAAGACTACACAATTGTGGCCACCCTTGAGAAGTCGCCTCACCATGTTTGCGCCCATTCTTCCCAGTCCGATCATTCCAAGCTGCATCAAATAACTCCTTTCTGAACCGTGCTGTTCTACTGGCCGAAGGCGGCGTTTTCTTGTTTTTCAACCGGCGCTGCGGTAGATGCACTTCGGTTGCTGCGTTAAGCCGAATGAGCCGATCTGCCGGCGGTTTCCGCGATCGCGCGCCATTCGGGCTTGCGTTCCGGGCTAGCCTCCATCAACGCACGCCTCACTCCTGCGGCATCGCGATCGATGTCATAAACGGGTGTACCGGGTTGTTGGCGCCAAGAGTCGTCGATCCCTCCGTCGTCGACCGGGTCGAACCCGAGTTCGTCAATCAATCGCATCACGACCCCTTTGGATCGTGGATCATCGCCCGCTACTGGCAAAGCAATACGCCCCGGAGTTCCCCTCGCGCGCCCACGTTTCAGCAGGCGCTGGTAGTTCATCGTATTGAACGCTTTGACAACCGATCTGCCAAGCTGGGACTCGACCCATCGGCTTTCGATCATGCCGTCCTCGATGGCCGCGATCCGCCTATCCCTTTCTGGATAGTAATTGCCGGTGTCCACGACAACCACGTCGTCTGGAATGCCAGCGAAAAGGTCCCTCGGCAAATTTGGGATCTTCCCCTCGGGAATTGTCACGATGACCAGCTCGCCGGCCCTGGCCGCATCGTGGGACGTTGCGGCTTTCGCGCCGGTCTCGCGGGCCAAGCCCGCCAATGTCTCCGGACCCCTCGAATTTGCTACTGACACGTCATGTCCCAACGCGGTGAAGCGACGCGTCAGCGTGCCCCCGATTTCTCCTGCGCCAATGATTCCGATCTTCATGTCTTTGCTCCGATCTAAAAGTTGGGTGCGATGTGGCGACGGGACGCCGATACCTGTTCAAGCGCCCAGCCCAGCAATCCATCCACTGTCTTTTCCGGTTGATCCACTTCAATCAAGGCACGCAGCTCTCCAATAGATCTGCGGAGTCTGGCACGCCAACTATCAGCGGGAAACAAGGCATTTAAGCGGGAATACTTATCGCAAAATAAGGACGATTGTCGACGCTATTTCGTGAATTGCGGGATGCGGCGTCCTGTCAGTTGCGAAATCGCGTGAGCGGCAAGTCGAGCTTCGAAGTCAGAAATTCGGCGGTGGTTCTCTTCGTGGCCCAAGCTTGGTGGAGCTTTGTTTTTCAGATGCAAGACGTCTTTTTTTGGAAGCCCAAGTGCTCTCAGCCCTAGATAGATTCGATCCACACACTGCAGAGGACCACGAGCGTACGCAAGAGATAAACAGGATTTCGAAAGGAATGAGAAAATGAACGATTTGCAACCGGGCGATCAGATTGATATCGCATTCGCCGATGCTCCAGGACGGTCGACAAGGGCAACAATCAGCCGTTTATTGTCCGATGAGCAGGAGGGCTTGAGCCCCGAAGCGGAGGACTATTGCTTTGTGTGGCTTGAGATTAGCGTCGATAACCAAGATCCTCTAGCGCAAACACAAACCATTGTGTTTGGCGCCGACTGGAAATACTACATCGATGGACGGGAAGTAGAAATTTGCAAGTGTCTAAATTTAGAGGCGGCTCCCTAGGAATTTCCGAGGCACAGACGGCTTGAAGGTGACCGCGGGATGAATTATCTCGTACGTAGGCTGAGAACTCGATGGGACGGCGGTGATGCGCAGTGCGATAGTAGCAGCTCAGAATGCCATCATGGGCGAACTGGCTGCCTCGCTGGCGCACGAAATCAAATAGCCGATTGGAGCAGCCGTCACGAACGCGGCAGTGTGCTTACGATTAACTGATCGCCGCGACCCCGACCTGCCGGAGGCACGAGAAGCTGCATTGAAACTGATCAGAGACGCCCGACGTGCAGCCGACATCATAAAGCATGTCCGATCTTTGTTCCGAAAAGGTCCGCCACTTCAGGAGATCGTTGACGTAAACGAAGTCCTCCGCGAGATGGTCATAATGCTCCAGAAGGAGTCGCCATTCCGTTACGATGCGCACGGATTTCGCTGACAAGCCTCGTAAAGGAATGACAGATCGGGTACAGTTACAACGGGTGTTGATGAACCTCATGCTCAATGCCGCTGAGGCAATGGCGGACAACGGCGGGGAGCTTAGTATGAGATCGCAGTTGCGTGAAGACGGTCAAGTGGTGATCCCCGTCGGCGACACCGGCGTGGGGCTGCCCACCGGAAATGTCGAGCAGATTTTTGACGCGTTCTTCACCACCAAGTCGCAAGGCACAGGTCTGCGATTGGCGATTGCCCGTTCCATTGTCGAATCATATGGTGGCCGGATTTGGGCCGCCGCGAACTCCGGCGCGGGCGCAACCTTTCACTTTGCGCTCCCCGTTAGCGAGGCCGCCACGAGGTGAGCTCCGCCGAATCACCTATCGTTTTGATCATCGACGACGATGCTCGCATGCGAGCAGCAACGGAGCGCTTGTTGAAGACAGTAGGCCTGCATTTTGAGTCCTTCGCCACACCACAGGATTTTTTGCAGAGAGAGCTGCCGGATGGCCCCAGTTGCCTTGTGCTGGATGTGCGACTTCCTGGAATGAGTGGTTTAGAGCTCCAAGCCAAGCTAAACGAAGTGGGAGCCCGGATCCCCATCATTTTCATCACCGGCCATGCAGACATCCCGATGACTGTCAAAGCGATGAAGTCTGGCGCGGTGGAATTTCTAACAAAGCCTTTCCGGGATCAGGATCTGATTGATGCAATTCAGCATGCCCTGAAAAGTAATAGCGAGACCAGGCAAGAGCAGAATGAGGTTGCGCACTTGAAAGAGCGATATGCGAACTTAACGGCGCGCGAGCGCGAGGTCATGCGTCTCATAGTTTCCGGCATGCTCACGAAACAGATCGCCTCAACGCTGGGAACCAGCGAAATTACCGTAACGGTCCATCGCGGCCAAATCATGCGCAAGATGCAGGCTAATTCTCCTGCTGAGCTGGGAGGAATGGCAGAAAAGCTTAAGCTTTCGGCCGTGACTAGCGCAGACCGCTGAGGACACCTCCCAACCCCGCCCGCAGCACTATAAGCTCCCTTATACATACACATAGGTCCCGCTATCACAAACCATAATTGCTCTTGGCAGAGAGCGGATCAATCCTGGAGCTAGATGGCTAGCGAGAGGAAGAGGAAAATGGTTGCCATTGTAGAAGATGACGAATCCTATCGACTGGCCGTGCAACGTTTGCTGAAGTCGGCGGATTTTTCGGTGCAATCATTTGCTTGCGCCGAAGACTTCTTGAACTCTGGCCGGCAACAGGAAACTGGCTGTCTCATTGCCGATATTCGGATGCCCGGGATGTCAGGACTGGATCTCCAGGCTAAGTTGATCTCTGATCATTACCCGATCCCGACGATTTTCATGACAGCGCACGGCGACGAGAAAATGCGACTGCAGGCAATGCGAGCTGGTGCAGTCAAATTTCTCATGAAGCCATTTGACGGCGAAACCTTAATTGAGGCCGTTCGAGCGGCGCTCGAAACCTGAGGGCTTAATCCAAAAGTACTGGCACTTTCTAATGGAGGTATTTGTGGGCTCCGTCGACAGTCTTCGGTCAGGTGAACAGGACGAAAGAGACCACCATTTTGACCATATCGTAGGTAGCAGCCCTGCTCTAGAATCCGTCCTTGTCGAAGTGGAGCGGGTAGCGCCCACAGACTCCACCGTACTGGTCCTTGGAGAAACTGGCACGGGCAAGGAGTTGATCGCTCGGGCAATTCACAATCTCAGCCCGCGCTGCGGGCGTCCATTCGTGAAGCTTAACTGCGCTGCAATCCCCTTCGATCTTTTGGAAAGTGAATTGTTCGGACACGAGAAAGGTGCCTTTACAGGTGCGATCGCGCAAAAAGTAGGACGTTTCGAAATGGCGGACACGGGCACTCTCTTCCTGGACGAAATTGGTGACTTACCGCTCGCTCTGCAACCGAAGCTCCTGCGCGTGTTACAGGAACAAGAGTTCGAGCGGCTGGGAAGCGGCTGTACGCATCGCATCAACGTCCGTTTGGTGGCTGCCACTCATCGAAACCTGACCCACATGGTCGCACGCAATGAATTCCGCAGCGACCTTTATTATCGGCTGAACGTATTTCCTGTCGTCGTACCGCCCCTGCGGGAGCGCCGGGACGACATTCGTCAGCTGGTCCTGCATTTCGTGGACGTATTCTCCAGACGCATGGGGAAGCGCATTGAGCGGATACCGGAAACAACAATGAATGCATTCTCAACGTACGATTGGCCTGGCAATGTCCGAGAACTCCAGAACCTGGTTGAACGGGCCGTGATCCGGTCGGACAACGGAGTGCTTCCGAATCCTCTTTCGACGTCACAGGTGTCCGCACCCTCTGCTCTCAGACTCGGAGTTGAGGAATCCGGCAGGAGAATAACATCAGGAGCTATGCGAGGCTCGGAGTCCACGGATTCACTCGATGATATACAGCGGCGGCATATTCTGCGAGTGCTCGAGAGAACCGGCTGGGTGATCAGCGGGCCCAAGGGCGCGGGAGCCATCCTCAACATCCATCCGAACACACTTCGCAGTTTAATGAATCGGCTAGGAATTCGGCGTGCCACCCACGCTGTTTCATGAGTGAACTAAGCCCCAATGGCGTTTCATCCCGAGACACTCAAGAAGTCCGATTACGAATGCCGGCTTCTCAGAGCGCGTTCTGCCGCGAGGTTGCTCGTTCTCGCGATTTGCCTCGTGCTCAGCGCTTGTCATCAGGCCGCAAAACAAAATATTGAAGCGAAGATCTCTTTTACGCAGGTACCCGAATGGAATACAGGCGATCGGGACGAGGACGACGTTATCGAGGGAACCGTGAGTGGCGCACGGCAAGGACAGCAAATGGTTCTCTATTCCAAGTGCGGAAGATTATGGTGGTTGCAGCCTTTGCTGGCTTCTCCCTTTACGGCGATTTTGCCTGACAAAGCATGGCGCAACGAAGTACATCCGGGAACCGAATATGCGGCCCTGCTGGTGGATTCTTCCTACCGTCCGGCTGCCGTTTTGCGGCAGTTGCCCGGACGCGGAGGGGCTGTGGCGCAAGTCGCCGTTGCACGTGGGCAGGCCAAGTCCTCATCCTTCTTTATCGATTTCAGCGGCTTCAAGTGGCGGGTCCGCTTCAGGCCAAGCGATCGTGGCGGCACAAGCAATCCATATAATCCTGAGAACGTGTATACAGACCGAACAGGCGCTCTTCACCTGCAAATTGTCGATCGCAATCAGCGCTGGACCTGTTCTGAGGTAAAAGTAACGCGCAGCTTGGGATATGGCACCTATTCGTTCACAGTGGAAGACACTTCCCGCCTGGATCCTTCGCTTGTGTTCGGCATATTCACATGGGATTATTCCACCGACGAACAGCACAATCGTGAATTCGACATCAATATCACTCGATGGGGCGACCCTGACAACAAGAACGCGGAGTTTACGCTCCAACCTACCTTCCTGCCGAGTAACGTTTCGCGTTTCGCCGCACCGGCAGGCAAACTGATACATACAATCGTCTGGGAGCCTGGGAGGATCACTATGACTACGTCGCGGGCGGATGGGCCCGCCAGAGGGACTGCGGTTTCGAAGCACGTGTTTACATCGGAAGTTCCTACACCCGGATCGGAATCAGTACGCATGGCCTTTTATGTTTATTGGCAAGGCAAGCGCGGGCCGTCCGGGCTTAAGCACCGAGCTGAAGTTGTCGTGGACCGGTTTGAGTTTTTGCCATAACGTACTTGCGGAGAGTCTCCTACATCTCGCTTCTCTTGCTGGCCCACGCGGCTTTGGGTGCGGGCGCGGACAGAATTACGCTGGGACGCAATCAAGACATCTGGGACCGAGCGGCAGGTTTTCCGGGTGGCCGCGTCAACTCTATAGCGCAAACCGACGGCGGCTATCTCTGGATTGGCACGAGCAAAGGGTTGGTCCGGTATGATGGCCTGACTTTTGTGTCCGTTCGCGAGATCGATCCGAAAATCGAGGCGAATTTCCCCGCGGTGGGTCTGGTTACAGATTCGACTGACCAGTTGTGGGTCACAGACGACCATACTCACCTCTTCCGATATTCTGCCGGTCGTCTAATGGGGCCGCTCGCCGACAGCGGCAAACGCCTGCATCGGGCCGGTCCAGTTAACAGAACCCTTGACGGATCGCTGCTCTTTGCAAGTGAAGCGCAGGGGCTTGTTGAGTACGAGCGTGGGACTCCACATGTTCTATTGGCCCCGAGCGCAATTCCTAGTTCGCCCACGGCAGTGGCGCAGGCAACAGACGGCTCATTCTGGATCGGCACTCGCGATCGGGGTGTATTGCATGTGAGGCTGAGGGGCGGGATCCCAGAAGTTCAGCGCATCGCGAACCTATCGGACGAAAAAATCAACTGCCTCCTTCCGATTGCGGGTTCTACCGTACTACTCGGCACAGACAAGGGCCTATTGAGCATACACAACGAGAGCTTGGTTCGGCAGATACATCCGGAGCTTGGTAATCAGGGAATACTTTCATTAGCTAATGGCCGATCCGGGGACGTTTGGATCGGCACTGATGGCCATTTGTTCAAAGCTGGCGCTAAGGAAATCGATGCAGAAGGCAGAATCCATTCGCTGGATCAGTCGGCAGTGGGTTTCGCCGTAACCTCGTTGTTCGAGGACCGAGCCGGAAATCTGTGGATTGGCGGTCCGGAGATCATCGAGCGTTACCGGGCCAGTGGCTTCGCCACTTACTTCAGCTCGGCGGGTCTGCCGTGCAGGAATTGTGGGTCGATCTACGTCGATGATCATGCGAGCTTGTGGTTTGCTCCGTGGGATGGCGGATTGTTCCGGCTTGCTCATGGTTCGATTCAACAGATTAATGTCGAGGGATTGGCGAATGATGCCGTTTATTCGATCGTCGGGGCTCCCGGGGAGGTCTGGGTAGGTAGGAGAAACGGCGGAGTCACCCAGATTCGCACAGAGCACGATGGGCTTCAATCCACTACCTACACCCGGCGAAACGGACTCGCCGACAATGCTGTCTCTTCCCTCTACCGCGCGCCCGATGGCACGGTTTGGGCCGGAACGGTCAATAAAGGTCTCAGCCGCTTCAGCGCTGGTATCTGGCACACATTCACAACGCAAGACGGGCTACCCTCCAACAGGATTTCGGTTATCACCGGAAACGCTGCGGGAGAAATCTTCGTAGGTACGCCAGACGGTCTCGCCCAGCTCAAAAGCAACCGTTGGACCACCTATTCCCCTCGCGACGGATTGCCGCCGGGCCCGATCGAAAGTCTATTACTCGATGACCGTGGCACGCTCTGGATCGGCACCTCGAAGGGAATCTCGTTTCTCCAATCCGGGATTGTACGCGTTCCCACTAGCGCACCCGAGCCGCTCTTTGGAGAGATTCTTGGCATAGCCGAGAGTAGCGGCTGGTTGTGGATCACTACTGGGAATCATGTTCTGCGGGTCAGGTCTTCCGCCTTGCAGAACAACTCTTTCGGGGCAGGCGATTACAGGGAGTTTGGAATCACGGATGGGCTGCCCAGTACCGAAGGTGTGAAGCGTAGCCGCTCTGCGGTTGAAGACAATCGCGGGCAGATCTGGTTCTCGCTGAACCAGGGAATTTCTGTTCTGGAACCATCCGCATTTGGCACGCCAGCGCTTCCGGTCACAATTCGCGTGAATGGAATGCTTGTCGATGGGAAGCCGGTCGCGCCTGGCCTCCATGCCCGTGTGCCTTCCGGCCGGCGCCGCTTGACCTTTCGGTATGGTGGCGTGAACGTGTCCGATCCGGAATCCGTGAGATATCGGTACCGGCTGAACAATGTCGATTCGGGCTGGAGCGAGCCCACTGCGTTGCGGGAAGTCGACTATACAAATGTTCCGCCTGGATCCTTCCAATTTGAAGTGATGGCGCGTGATCCGGACGGGCGCTGGAGCGGGCGAAAAGCGACGATGTCTTTTGAGGTTCTGCCGGCGTATTGGCAAACCAGGTGGTTCCAATTTGCGAGTGTTGCGGCGGTCATGCTGCTCGCCTGGGGTCTGTATCGCCTGCGACTCAGGCAAATGACCGCAAAAATGAACCTCCGTTTCACCGAGCGCCTTGCGGAGCGAACTCGCATCGCCCGCGAGTTACACGATACACTACTGCAAAGCTTTCAGGGGCTGTTGCTTCGCTTTCAAACCGTTTCTAACCTGCTCCCCAGCCGCGCCGAGGAAGCTAAGCAAAAACTCGACGGCGCGATTGACCAAGCCGCCCAGGCGATCACCGAGAGCCGGGATGCCGTCCACGACTTGCGGTCGTCAGCAGTGTTGGGTGGCGATCTTGGCGTCGCAATAACGGCGCTGGCAAAAGAATTCGCGAACGATCAAACCCTGCGTGATTGCCCTGACTTTCATGTGCAAGTGGAAGGCACGCCGCGAGAGCTCAATCCGATCCTCCGAGACGAGGTTTACCGAATTGCAGCCGAGGCGCTTCGCAATGCATGCCGGCATTCCGCGGCGCGGCGGATCGAAGCCGAAATCCGCTACGACGAAAACCAGCTTCGGTTGCGAATCAGGGACAACGGCAAGGGCATTGATCCGAGTGTGCTCGATGGAGACCGGCTCGCAGGACACTGGGGGTTGCGCGGAATGAGGGAACGAGCCAAGCTTGTGGGCGGCAATCTCGATGTCTGGAGTAAACTCGGTTCGGGTACGGAAGTCGAGTTCACGCTACCTGGTTCCGCTGCTTATGGGACCTCCCGCAGTCGGCGCCGGTCGGCTTTTACAAAGAAATAGCGGCTAAGCGATCTCATGAGTGCCGACCCTAAGCTGATTCGCATCCTGGCTGTGGACGACCATCCCATTTTCCGGCAAGGAATCGCCGGATTCCTGGCTGGGCAGGCGGATATGATTTTGGTCGCCGAGGCAGCTAATGGACGCGAAGCAATCCAGCAATTCCGTGCGCATCGCCCTGACATCACTCTGATGGACTTGCAGATGCCGGAGATGAACGGTTTGGATGCGACGATCGCCATTCGCAGCGAATTCCCCGACGCAAAAATCATCGTCTTAACCACCTACAGTGGCGATGTCCAGGTTCTACGCTCCCTCAAGGCAGGTGCTCGGGCGTATTTGGTGAAGAACCTTTTGCATAAGGAACTTCTGGAGAGTATCCGTGCCGTGCATGCAGGAAAGAAGAGCCTTTCTTCCGAGGCCTCCTGCGAACTTGCAGAGCATGCCACCGATGATGCCTTAACCGAGGCGGAAGTCGATGTCCTCCGACTCATTGCAGCCGGAAATGCAAACAAACAGATTGCCGCGCAACTCTCGATTACCGAAGATACCGTCAAGGGCCGAGTCAAAAACATTCTTTCCAAATTGGGCGCCAATGATCGAACTCAAGCCGCGATGATCGGGCTGAGACGCGGAATCATCGAGTCATAAGAGGACTCGAAAGGGTGAATGGTGCGCCCTTTAGGGGCTTGAGTCACATGAGTTTAAAAGATAGGCTCTACGCAGGGACCTTCTGCGTCGACTATTCTCAACTTTCGCTAATGGCTGGCCTGGTGCGGGACTCTTGTTCATGCGACTGGTTGCCGGAGTCACGCTAATTGGCCACGCGATTAGTATCCTGCAAGCTGCGCCATTCGTAGAAGCAGCCATCCTGAACGTACTTGCAGCAGCAATGGGAGTGTTGCTCATCGCAGGCTTGTGGACCCCGATTTCAGGCGCTGGGGTGGCAGTGTTCGAAGTATGGAATGCTTTCTCGCAGCCTGGTGATCCATGGGCCAAAATCCTGTTGGGAACTCTCGGCCTGGCTTTGGCGCTGCTCGGACCCGGCGCGTGGTCAGTTGATGCTCGACTCTTTGGATGGAAGCGCGTCGACATTCGGCCACGGTCTCCCCGAAAGAGTTAGATACAGACACACGAAAGAGCCGGACGAAATCACCATCGAGTCCGTACCCAACTCGATGGGGGGTTTCCCAGCAGAGGGAAGTTGTTCCACAATCGGTCTAGCGATGAGGGATTCGCGTTCAGGAGTGCAGTCGGTGGGCAGTCCGGGAGGGAGTAGAACAATGCCTGTTGCAGATTTAATTGGATCTAGTGTGGAATACCGCCTGGTACTCGATGAGATAAATATGGTTGCGTCCGTGGATTCTGCTTTCCTCACTCAAAGCGAGACAGGCACCGGTAAGAAAGTGGTCGCGCGAGAAAGAATCCTCGAATTCCATCAAATCGTAGGCGGTAGCACTGCTCTGGAATCTGTCCTCGCCGAAGTTGAGCGGGTGGCACCAACGGACTCCACGGTGCTTGTCCTAGGAGAAACCGGTACCGGCAAGGAGTTGATCGCGCGGGCCATCCACAATATAAGCCCGCGCTGCGGACGTCCATTCGTGAAGCTTAACTGCGCTGCAATCCCCTTCGATCTTTTGGAAAGTGAATTGTTTGGACACGAGAAAGGTGCCTTTACCGGGGCCATCGCGCAAAAAATGGGACGCTTCGAAATGGCGGATACAGGCACTCTCTTCCTGGACGAAATCGGGGATCTACCACTCGCTCTGCAACCGAAGCTCCTGCGCGTGTTACAGGAACAAGAGTTCGAGCGACTGGGAAGCTGCCGTACACATCGCATCAACGTCCGTCTTGTGGCCGCCACTCACCGCGACCTGGCCGATATGGTCGCACGCAACGAATTCCGCAGCGACCTTTATTATCGGCTGAACGTATTTCCTGTCCTCATACCGCCCCTGCGGGAGCGACGGGATGACATACGTCCGCTGGTCCTGCATTTCGTGGACGTATTCTCCAGGCGCATGGGGAAGCACATTGAGCGGATACCGGAAACAACAATGAGTGCATTCTCAACATACGATTGGCCCGGCAATGTGCGGGAACTCCAGAACCTGGTTGAACGGGCCGTGATCCGATCGGAGAACGGAGTCCTTCCGAATCCTCTTTCGACCTCACAGGTGTCCACGAGATCTCTTATCAAGTTCGGAATGGATCTTCTAAGTGTCCACGAATCCGGCACGAGAATACAACCAGGAGCTGTGCCCGAGCCGCAGTCCGCGGATTCACTCGAGGATGTAAAACGCCAGCATATTGTGCAAGTGCTCAAGAGAACCGGTTGGGTGATCAGCGGACCCAAGGGAGCGGGAGCCATCCTCAACGTCCATCCGAATACACTTCGCAGTTTGATGAACAGGCTAGGGATTCGACGTGCGACCGACACTGTTTCTCAAGTCGCATGACCGCGTGGTCGTCTCGCTAGAACTACAGCCCCGAACCGAACAGCTGAGAGTTTTTCCGCTCGCGAACGCTTAGCGAAGCACGCGGCTCGCACACTTCAGTCAGTTGTTACGCAAATTTACCTCCATTCACGCGCGTCACTGATGCAGGAGTCTTTTGGGTCTCTCCAGGCAAGTCACGCTATCTCGCAGATAATAGTTGACCGGGGCCGTGGTTCACGAAATACCGTCGGAGTTGATCAGCGTTTTCTATCGACAGACCACCGCTAACTGCTTTATCGCCATCGTGATGGCCCACGATCTCAGGCTTGATCCTCTATTGGACAGCCGCGTGCATTCTTCTAGTCGCCGGCCTGATTTCAATTCTCACCGGTAAACACTCATGCATTCGCAAGTATCACAAAGGAGATACCACAATGACCGCTGTCATGACAAAGGACGGAGCTGAGATCTACTACAAGGATTGGGGCACCGGACAACCTGTTGTATTTAGCCACGGCTGGCCGTTGTCGTCTGAAGCGTGGGCAGGCCAAATGGTCTTCCTCGCACAGCACGGCTATCGAGTCATCGCCCATGACCGTCGAGGTCACGGGCGCTCGAGCCAGCCCTCATCCGGCAACGATATGAACACCTACGCAGATGATCTTGCTGCTGTAGTGGACCATCTCGACCTAAAGAACGCCGTGCTCGTAGGCCACTCAACCGGTGGCGGAGAAGTCACTCGCTATATCGGCCGGTACGGAACGAAGCGCGTGCAAAAGGTGGTTCTCATCGCTGCCGTCCCGCCGTTGCTACTCAAGACCGAAGCAAATCCGGAGGGGATCCCAATCGATGTGTTCGACGGCTTGCGCGCCGGCCTCCTAAACGATTTCTCGCAGTTCTACAAAGACTTCGCACTTATGTTCTACGGCGCAAATCGTCCCGGAGCCAACGTCTCGCAGGGCATTCTCGACCAATTCTGGCTGTGGAGCATGCAGGCCAGTTTGAAGAGTATCTATGAATGCATCAAGGCCTTCTCCGAGACCGACTTCACCGAAGATCTTAAGAAATTCGATATACCGACCTTGCTACTCCACGGTGAGGACGACCAAGTCGTTCCGGTGATGATCTCCTCGAAAAAATCGGCCAAACTGATCCCGGACGCGCAGGAAATCTATTATCCCGGCGGCGCCCACGGCATCACAGCAACTCAGCAGGCCCGGGTCAACGCCGACTTGTTGGAGTTCCTGAAGAAGGATCGCAAAACCTCTAAAGCGGCTTGAGTTCCTGCAGACAGGTCTGAAACAGCCGCAACGGCTTTCTCTGAATAGTTTTTGCTGGCACAAGATGTCCGAGTTTGCGCCAGCCACCCTAGGCAAACAAAGAAGAGACAGAAAGGCAACGAACTAAGGAGGTTCGTCATGAGTATGAAGATTGTTGTAATTGGTGGAACCGGGCTAATCGGTTCGAAGGTTGTTGAAAAACTCAAGGCAAAAGGCCGCGAGGCTGTTGCCGCCGCGCCTAGTACGGGAGTCAATACCCTCACCGGTCTGGGGCTCGCTGAGGTATTAAAAGGCGCGTCGGTGGTTATTGACGTCTCCAACGCACCCTCGTGGGAAGACAGCGCGGTGATGAAATTCTTTGAGACATCAACGCGTAACCTTCTCGCCGCTGAAGCAGCCGCGGGCGTGGCACATCACGCTGCCTTGTCGGTTGTGGGATCGGAACGCATGCTAGAAAGCGGATACTTCCGCGCGAAAGTCGCTCAGGAGAATTTGATCAAGAACTCCTCGATTCCCTACTCGATCGTTTGCGCGACGCAGTTCTTTGAGTTCATCAAAGGCATTGCGGACTTTTCCACGGAGGGTAAGACGGTACGCCTGCCCCCTGCACTCATCCAGCCGATGGCGGCCGACGATGTCGCGAGTGGCGTGTGCCGTGTCGCACTGGGCTCGCCGCTAAAGGGCACCGTTGAAATCGGAGGACCCGAAAAGTTTCATCTGAATGAGTTGGTCCGCCGAGCTCTGGCTGTGTGGAAGGATCCTCGCGAAGTAGTTGCCGATCCCCAAGCTCGCTACTACGGCATCAAGGTGGACGAAACCACGCTCATTCCCGGTGCTGATGCACGACTCGGAGACATCCATCTCGAGGACTGGCTTAACCCGGTGATGTCCGCGAGGTAGTCGGGCACACGGCCCTGCTTCTCGATTAGCGGGGCCGTGGCGCCTGCCGGTAGGCTCGTCGGGCGGCGATACGGCTGCTTTGAGAGACGGGC
>DATIMM010000153.1:0-4696 GCA_035475295.1 Bryobacteraceae bacterium | reverse complement strand
TTCATCTGCGGCCGCGCTTCCATACGTCGCGATGAACCGCTCCAATCCCGCAAAAGCCGGAGGGCGATCGGGCATCGATGGAGTGAGCGTCCCCGCTCGATAAGCCGATTCCAGGCTGACAATCAGAACACGGACTTCCTTCTTCTGCCTGGCTATCCATTGCTCGGAATTGTCACTCACCGCGTTGAACCAAACTTAGACTAACAGATCGCACCCGCCGTCCTGGCCGGTTGTCGCTAGGTTCGTCTGCAAACGACCAACCGCTTGCTTACGCGCGGACCATCCGAGCCGCGACCGTGAGGGAGCGTTTGCCGATGAATCGCAGGAAATCTGGGAAACATGAATTGCGTCAAACGCATGCCCGCGAAGAATCGCAGCCGCATGGGGAGCCAGCCCTTGATCAAGCAGAATCCGCTTCACGCTACTCGATTTGTGCTGATCCGTTCGTCATCGACAGTGGCTGCGGCGTAATGCAGGGCCTGCTGGAGATCCTCGTGTTCGAGAAACGGATACTCGGCGAGGATTGCCGCCCGATCCGGGTATGTGGCAAGCAACTCCAGAACCCGGCGAACCGTGATTCGCATACCACGGATGCACGGCTTCCCGCCGCACTTCCCCGGCTCAACCGTGATCCGATTAAACAGGTCTACCGTAGCCATGGAACCCGTTTAGAACATCCCCATGAAGGCCGCGCCACAGTCGATGGCGGCGACTGCATCGGCTCGCCATCCCCGCCTAAGACGTGATGCAGGCGTTCGCCTACCACCACCTCGTTGCTGATAAGCCATGGATGATCCGCATCACCGGCTCCGTCGACGCACGTCCCCCGGTTCGCGCCGCATCGGAGAAGGCCGAAATCTCAGCGGCCGGCAGCACAATTCGGTGGCGCTACAGCGTATTCGCGCGGACCTCATAGTGATTCGCTGTTGGTTCGATTCTCGACAACAGTGCGCGCGCTTCCGGTTCGAAAACCGCCGTTCCATAATCGGCGCCTGCGAACGCCTGAACGGATTCTAAAGAGTCGAACACATTGATGACGACAAATTCAGACTCCGTAGCGCCGTCGGACCGAAGTACCCAACCGCCACGGTACCCCTCAATGCCCCGGAGGCCAGGCAGCACCTTGGCGGTCAGGAGAGCCTCATAGGCATCCGCATCTTGAGGTTTCGTCCAACCTCGCCAATGTCGCGCGATCATAGCGTTCTCCCTCACAGACACTATGTCACATCTTCGGAACTAGCCTGTCTTTCGCAGTTGGCGGGGTTGGCGGCAGATAAGTCGTTGTGAATCAGGGAAGGGGCCTAAAAGGTCTCCACCACAGATGGTGGGTATCCGGAGAGTGGCCTAGCAGCCCGTGGCAGAAGTAAGTGTTTTCCCGGCAGCCAGCCCGAAGCAAATCACCTGATATATGTCTGAATCGGGCGCTGCCAGAGGCATCCCGCAGCTACTTTGTGGCACAAAGCTACTAGCCTCTACGTCCATGGTCGTGGAGGTCACCCAGAGCCCCGAAAAAATGCGCGCAAACAGCATAAAAGGCTGTAAAGAAAGCCCCTGTAACCGCCGGGGCTTCCCCACTCCCACGGTCTTGCGCAGGATTAATGACAGATTGAACGCGGCGCCGTGCACCAGCAAACGCTTCAGGATGTTGTCGCGTTTTCGCAGATGCACTCGCCTCATCCCGCCCGTCTCGTACAGGTGCGCGAAACTCCTCTCCGTCACTTCGCTGCGCAGCTTCTGTAGTCGCTTGTTGCGGTCGCCGCGCACACGCCGACGATTCTCATACGTCCGCTTCTGCTCTTCCGCCTTCCCCTCACCCTGCCAGTTCCGCCGCCCGCGCTCCGGCTCGGGAATGTAACTGCGGACTTGCTGCTCATGTACTTCCGTCAACACGGCGCCGCTGTGATAGCCCTTGTCCGCCACCAACTCCTCAACTCCCTGCCCATTGATCTCGCCGGCCGCAGCCTGCGCGGCTTCCAATGTCTTGTGGATCGTAGTCGTATCGCCTTCATTCGCCGGTTGCAGCGTCATCGCCAGTAGCGCTCCGCTGGTCAAGTCTACGGCGTGCTCGGCCTTGTGGGCCAAATGCGTCCGCCCATCTTTCATTTTGGTAATTCGGGCGTCGGGATCGCCGGGACTCATCCATTCCTGATTCGATCCCTTCTTCTTCCGCTTGCGATCCAGTCGCGCCAACTGTTCGCGCGTCGGATTCTCGATCCCGGCGGCCTTGGCCAGTTCCTTCAGATACTCGTTATAGCTTTGTCCGTTGTCCCGCCGCACGATACTCTTCAGCGCCGCATTGGCTTCCAAAGTAGTGGCATCGATCGATACCGTCCGTCCGCTGACCAGTCCCTCTTCATCCAGGATCTTCAGCACCCATCGGAAGACTGCCTGGTGCGTCTCTAACCAATACAATCGGCGCGTGCGTGAAATCGTGGAATGGTCCGGAGTCGCCTCATCCAGCGCGTAGCCCAGGAATTTCCGTAACGACAGCGAGTCGGCCGTACGCCATGCAATCCCTCGCTCCGAATCCAGGCCCTCAAAAAAGCCGATCAGCAGCGACCGAAAGTAAACACCCGGAGCCATACTGGGCCGGCCATAAGGACTCTGCTTGTAAAACTTGCGGCACAGCCGCTCCACCTTGGCATCGAACTTGTGCTCGTCCAGAATCTGATTGAGTCGGTCGTAAAAGATGTTGGCCGGTGTCTCGACTACATCGCTGGTCGCGATCCACAGATCCTGCTGCCGCTCGCGCTTCCGACGGGTTCCCATTGCCATGACATATAGACGCTCAGAACATTTCCAAGGTCACATGTTTTGGAACGGTGATCTGACTATTACCACGGGCTGCTAGAGTTGCCACGGAATCCACTACAGGGATCACGGCGCTCGCGGAGCGCCGGCCCGTCAGATCGGAGGTCGCGGTTCGAGCCCCGTCGTTCCCGCCTGGACGTCGCGCCTTCAATTCCGCCGGTCTGCGCGGCTGATTACTGCTGCCAGGCGGCTGATACTCGTCTCGCCGTTACCGTAACGCTCAAGGTAAACGGCGCCGAGTGAATCATCGCCGTTCGCGCTTCAATACTAGTTCCATTTCGCGGTGGATGGCTCGGCGGAATTGAGTTAATACTGCGCGTGTAACTTGTCCACTGCGAAGGTGCTCCCGGAACCGTGGCATACTTCGCAGCTCTCGCCAATCGGCGTAGTATTGGCAAGCGCATGGGAGGACGCCGCGGCAGTTACGTGGCACCCTATGCACGCGGACGAAGTCGGCTTCACCGGGTTTATGAATCCCTGAGGATCCAGCACATCATTTAGGCCGCCTGAACTGATTTGCGATCCGTCGACGTGGCACTTGAGGCAGTTTCTGGTGTCGCCCGGGCTTCCCTGCGGACTCATCGCCGGATAGCGTACGTCCGTAAAATCGTTGACGCTACCGTTCCGGCCGATCACGGTATAGCTTTTTCCGCTTTTCTTGAGGTTTTGGCCTGTATGAATGCGATGAATCAGCGTGTTGAAGTTGATCGCTTGCGCTGGCTTCGTTCTCTCAGCCGGATCGGTCGCATTGGGCCGCTGCGCTGCGTCGGTGTTTGAAGGGTTATGGCAGAGGACGCACATCTCCACCTCGTTCCGGTTGCCACCGTGTGCGCTCAAAGCGAAATGGCATTGATTGCAGTTCGCCAACTCGGCGATCTTGCGCCTCGGTTGGACGGGCGATCCGTCCACCGAAAAGTACGCCACCTTGTTCTGCCCGCCATACTGCACGTCCATCTGGGTTACTGTGCCTGCCAGGAGTGTCTCCGTGCGCCGGCCTTCCATACCAATTGCGAAGGATCCGCGTGCACCGTTGGGCACGGCATGATTGAACGTGTATGTGCAAACACCGTTGGTGCCGCACTGAGCTACAGTCGTGACGCTTTCCGACACGTACCCCGGCGTACTTACATCCGGGCCAAAACTGGTATAGCCGTAGTCGGTGGTGGGCCCGGCCATCACGAGGGATAGGTTATTCAACTTGGTGAGAGGAATTGCAGCACCGGTCTTGTCCTTCACGGTGAATGTCACTCGGGGTTTCTGGCCGGCAAACGCGTTTTCTATTTTTTGAATTTCGAAGATGAGGCCCGCCAGGCTGCTCGAATCCGAGGGAACGACGTGCGCGCCCTTAATCGACGCGTCGAAATCAAGCTCCCCTTGCGGGATGTGGCACATTGCGCACTGGTTGTCGCTGATCTGCGGTCCCCCGGCATGGTTTTTGCCACTGGCAAAATTCACGTCATCGTGGCAAGCTCCGCACGCTACACGGGTTGGTTTGGTGAGATAGGCGTTGGCCTGCGCTGCGCCAGAACCAGGCTCGTGGCACACCTCGCAGCGGCGCGGGTCAGAAGGATGCACCACGGTCGACCAGTCGTTCACGCTCCCTTGAAAACCGATGATCTGGTACGGCTTGCCACCCTGGACGCTGGGGAGTTCGGAACCCATGTGGATCTTGTGAACCATCACCGGCAGGTCAACCGTATTGCCCGAATCAGGATCCAGTGTTTGCGGCGTGTGACAGAGCACGCACATCTCTATGCCGCGTCTCGATCCCCCATGAGCGGAGAGTTGGTCGTGACATCGATTGCAGCTCTGCGTTCGGATCACATCGTGCACCTGAGTTACTGCCGATCCGTTGGGCACGAAATTCAGAGTTGCACTTGCGTAG
>DATIMM010000152.1:0-46282 GCA_035475295.1 Bryobacteraceae bacterium | reverse complement strand
GGTTCGTGAACGCTTATACCGGGGCGCCAATTGGAATATTCTGAGCGAAACGGACACTCACGTGCGCCGGGACAGCAATACGACCGAGTTTCCGGTTGCTGCATATTCGTTCAGCCATCGCTGCTTTGAGAGCCGAGAGTTTCGACAAGCGGCCTAGGGGGGCAGGAAGCGCCCGGATTATGGAAGGCGGCGCTCACAAATTTGGACGGCTGGTAAGTTCTCCCCTGGACGCCCGTACGTGCGATGCGGATTGGCGAGCACCCGATCAGGACTAGTTCTAAACAGGTTGGCGGAGGAAGAGGGATTCGAACCCCCGAACGAGTTTCCCCGTCAACGGTTTTCAAGACCGCCGCCATCAACCACTCGGCCATTCCTCCGTCAACTAACGTAGCGAACTTCGACTTTCTTTCGCAAGGTCGGTTCTCATAAAGCTTTAGGGGAAATGCGGCATGGACGAAACACATGGGCCATTAAGGACAGATGAATGGGGGAACCGTGTGACAGGTGCGGGGCGTCTCATAATCAGGAGCGGTAAAACAATGAAAGCGAAGCTACTTGCAGTATTTCTTCTCGCCAGCTCCTCCATTTTCGCGGATTGGCGGGTCGGCGTAGGAGTAGGTCCGGTCTATCCGCCAGGCGAAGTTTACGAAGCGGCTCCTCCGGTGTATGTTGAACCTGCGCCGTACGGGTATGTTTCTCCGTATTCCTACATCGCCCCATATCCTTACGTTCGGGGCTACTGGGGTTCGGACCGTTACTACAATCGCTGGCATGATAGACGGTGGGACCGGGACCGGTATCGCGACCATGATCGGGACCGGCATTACGGCCGCGGTTGGGACCGTGATCGCGATCGGCACGGCCGCTGGTAGAACCACGCGCATCGCTAAACTCAAAGGGCCGCCATGCGCGGCCTTTTTTTTGGCCCATGCCCCCGTTCCGCTATCTCCTGTTCAATAAGCCTTTCAACGTTTTGAGCCAGTTCACTCAGGGTACGCCGGAGAGTTCGGAGTCCCCGCGCGCTACACTGGCCGACTTTATTCCTGTTCGCGATGTGTACCCGGTCGGAAGGCTCGATTACGACAGTGAGGGCTTGATGCTCCTCACCAACGACGGAGCACTGCAACACCAGCTCACTGATCCACGGTATGAGCATCGGCGAACGTACTGGGCCCAAGTGGAGGGTACAGCCACGCCAGAGGCCGCACGTAAATTGAGCGATGGCGTTTTGATCCAGGGGAAACGGACCAGGTCGTGCGATGCGCGCGTCGTGGCAGAGCCGTTCTTGCCGCCGCGCGAACCGCCCATCCGCATTCGACAGAGCATCCCCACATCTTGGCTGCAGATCACGTTGACCGAAGGCCGCAACCGGCAAGTGCGCCGCATGACCGCCGCCGTGGGCTTGCCCACCCTGCGGCTCGTCCGCGTTGCCCTGGGAAGTCTAACGATCGATGGTCTTTCGCCCGGGGCCTGGCGCGACTTGCGGGAAGACGAGTTGGAAACTCTACGCCGCCACGCGACCGTCAACAAAAAAGGGCGGCGCCGATCCGGACCGCCCTACCCCAGAAATACGCGGCGTTCTTAATACCGCCCGTATCCATAGTCGTAGCGCTCGCGCAGCGAACGCAAAGCTCCAAGATCACGCCATAAGATGTCTCTTGCTCGGCCATCCATCGGATTATGATCCACTAAATTCTGCACATCGCCGATAGCCTGGTCGAGTTTTCCTTTGTCGAAATCGCCGCGCCGCGCACGCTCCTCGAATTGCCCAAGATGTCGCAAGGCGTTGTCGTACCGTTCCCGTTCCCGGTGGGAGTAAACACCGTTGACACGCGCAATCGCCTCTATATGCTGAATCGTTACCTCGACTGGTCCGACACGCCGCTCTCCATAGGGCCGGGGGTACTGCGCGTGCAGCGTCTGCACACTCATTGCAAGTCCCAGTACAAGTGCTGCCTGCAGGCAACTCTTCCCGGCTATTCGGTTAACCCAACGGATCTTCGTGATCATGTATTGTCCTCCCCTGCCGAAGAGACGGGAAAGACATGCCGACGCAGTACATCTATCGCCGAAGATGACCGGAATTTAACGTGCCGTCCCTGCCAGGAGCGATGTGGACCTCCACGAAAGATGCGGCATGGGAGCAACGATAGACGCGCTCCGCGGCCTTTTTGAAGTCCGATGTTTTGGCCGTGGGTATGTTCGTAAACGTCTGCGGGTTGCGATCAGTCAAAGGAAACCAGGAACTCTGCACCTGCACCATGATGCGGTG
This sequence comes from Bryobacteraceae bacterium, assembly GCA_035475295.1. Taxonomy (GTDB): domain Bacteria; phylum Acidobacteriota; class Terriglobia; order Bryobacterales; family Bryobacteraceae; genus Bog-105. The sequence goes on along the minus strand of DATIMM010000152.1, from coordinate 44,010 downwards.
GCCTTTGCGAAAGCAATGATCCACATCGGGCATGGTGAACTGAATCTGGTCTATCTGGCCGGGCGTGAATGGAACTGGATGGGCGAAGCTGCGCCGGAATTTTCCGCGAAAGGGCTCGCCGCGTACAAGCTGCTGATACCCACTCAGCTTCGGACCCAAGTCATTGGGGAATACATCTATCAATTTCACATCGAAATCCGAATCTGTTCCGGTGGTCGAGACATACAGCGCCGGTGAGACTGGTCCTGCCACGGTTACGTCCTGGCTCAAGGGCGGCGTCACATACGTCAATACGTCAGAGCGTTTCTGAAGGAAGCGTTGATCGCCATCCATGTACTGGCGGGCCATCTCGATGGTTGGCTTGCTGTAGAACGGAACGGGATGGGATGGATCGCTGACATACTCGTCGTAGCCCGATCTTTCGTCCGGCGGCTTGGTAGTTAGTGCACCATGGGCATGGAAATAGAAACGCAGCGAAGCAGCGGCGCGCGGAGGCCACTGTTCCTCCTCGTGCCACTGGTTCTGTCCGGTCTCAAAGATGTAAGCCTTGGGCAGGCGAGGGTCTTCGGCGCCCTTCAGATAATGACGAAAAAACGGCAGTTCAATCTGGTCGCGGAAAAATTCAGCGGTGTTGGTATCGAAGGAAATATCGCCCAGCTTTCTGCCCGCACCCGCAGTCCAGCCGCCATGAGACCAGGGCCCCATCACGAGGTTCACGGAGGTGCGGGGAGACTGCTCTTCCAGAGCGCGGAAGGTTTTCAGAGTCCCCGAAAGATCCTCGGCGTCATACCATCCGCCCACCACCAGAACCGCTGGTTTTATGTCTTTCAGATGCGGCAGAACGTCGCGGACTTTCCAAAACTCGTCCCAATTGGGATGATCGACTACATCGGTCCAATACGAATTCGCAAAGTGAAAGAATTTCTCATTGGCATTAACAAGGGGTCCCATCTCGAGATAGAACCGGTAACCATCGGTTGTGCCGTAATGAAACTCTTCCTCCTCCGGCAATTGGGGATTGTTCTGCTTTCGAAAGGTCGCATAAAAGTCGAAGTTCGCCGCCAGAAAGAACGCGCCGTTGTGATAGGCATCGTCTCCCCGATAAAGGTCCGACACGGGGGCCTGAGGAGAGGCCGCCACCAGCGCCGGATGAGCGTCAATCATTCCCGCCGACGCATAGAAGCCGGGATAGGATACACCAATCAGGCCGACCTTTCCGTTGTTATTGGGAATGTTTTTTAAGATCCACTCGATCGTGTCATACGTGTCAGTGCTCTCGTCGACGTTCGACGCTCCACGGTGTGTATTGCTCTCGGGAGTCATCTCGATCCATGTGCCCTCCGACATAAAACGCCCGCGCACATCCTGGTAAACGAAGATGAATTTGTCTTCGGCAAATTCGCGCGATGGGCCCAGCTTTTGCGGATAGTTGTCAATGCCATACGGTGCGACACTGTACGGCGTACGCGTCATCAGGATCGGATACTTCTCCGATGTATCGAGAGGAACGTAAACCGCCGTAAAGAGCCGGACACCGTCGCGCATCGGGATGCGGAACTCAAGCTTCTTATAGTGTGCGCGAACACTGAAGGTCTCGGGAGAGTTCGTCGCCGCTGCGCACCAGATGGCGGCCAGGAGCACAAGAAAGTGCCGGACAATGGGCATCCATGACTATCCTAAGGGCTGCGGATAACAAGACGAGGTGCCGCGGTTCGGCATCCCAGCTATACTGGCGAATAAACAGCAAAACTCAACATTGAATGGTGGATACCGAAGAACAATTGGCGCGGCTAAAACAGCGCATTGCCGCCATTGATCAAAGATACTCCGGTGACCGGTCCTCGCAGGAGGTCGGAACAACATCGCGGGAGAATGCGAGGGCGCGCGCCCCATCGCAAGAGTGGCCGGGCAGCCAAGTGATCTCCAATGAGTTTGGCGAGCATCTTCAGGCCGAACATCTGTACCCACAGCACCAGCGTCATGGCTCAGCCGATATCGGCGCCCTGCGCGAGTTGCCGCACGACCTCTTCGCCGCCATCGGAGCAGGCCAGATTGCCGCTGCCGCCCCGGAGCGATGGGCGTTTCTCGACACGGAAACGACGGGCTTGGCGGGTGGCTCCGGAACTTATGCGTTCCTCATTGGCGTTGGCCGGATTACTCCCGAAGGTTTTCGCGTTCGTCAGTTCTTCATGCGCGAATACGCGGAAGAACGGAGCCTGCTGGCTGCCTTGAACGAGCATCTCAGCGCGTTTGACGTCCTCATCACGTACAACGGAAAAAGCTACGATCAGCCGCTGCTGGAGACACGCTATCGAATGACCCGTAGCCGGCCGCCCTTTGGCAGCCTGTCGCATCTGGATCTGCTCTACGGCGCACGCCGCATCTGGAAGCTTCGACTGGAGAGTTGCAGACTGGTTGAATTAGAACAACAAATTCTCGGTTTCCATCGCGAGGACGACATACCTGGCCATCTGATCCCATATCTCTACTTTGAATACCTGCGCTCTCGCGAGACGTGGCGGTTGATGCCCGTCTTTCACCACAACACGCTGGACATCGTGACCCTGGCGTGTCTGACCGCGATTGTTCCGGCTGCCTTTCGCGGCGCCGATGCTCAATCTCTCTCGCGGCTTGGAATAAAACGAGGGGAAGATCTGGCAGGCATCGCCCGCTGGCTTCTCGCCGCCGGAGAGCACGAGCGTGCCCTGGAACTGATGAAGCGGGCTGTAGATACCGCGCTTCCCGATGCCCTACTCTTCCACACTCTGTGGAACATCGCTCTGCTTGAAAAGAAACAGAAGCGCCCTCATGCAGCTATCGGCTTATTCCGGGAACTGGCTAGCTGCCCGAACCGCTACCGGATCGATGCACTGGAGGAACTGGCCAAACATTACGAGCACAAAGAGGCGAACTACGACTTGGCTTTGCAATGCACCGAACAGGCACTGCGCCTTGAGGAGTCAGAGTCTTTCGCCCGCCGTAGAGCGCGCTTGCTACGTTACCTAGCAAAACCACGTACAAAGCAGTTGCTGTAGTTCCAGCACCAATACAGGGCCGTCGAGCGTCTTTGCTGAATTGCCAATTGCGCGGCTCGCTTGTAAACTCAGTAGAGAAGCTGGATGCGCCTCGTTCAGTTGCCCCTCCGCTCATTCGCCTAATTTTAAAGGATCATTTCTATTGCATGAACGTTTCCGTTGTCATGTCGACCTATAACCGCTCCAGAGTGCTTGGTCAAGCCATCGAGGGACTCTTGAATCAGGATACGGGCGGCCTGTCCTACGAGATCATCGTGGTCGACAATAACTCCACCGACAATACGAAACAAGTCATTGAATCCTACGCGCAGCGCGATCCGAAGGTCAAGTATGTTTTCGAGAAGAAGCAAGGAGTAGCCTATGGTCGCAACGCAGGCATCGAGGTTGCCCGCGGGGAGTATCTCGCCTTCTGCGATGACGACGTATTGGTGCCCACCAATTGGGTGCGTCAGATGCACGCGGCGCTGCGGCGCTATCCAGACGCGGATTTCGTCGGCGGCAGGGTTCTGGTTCGCTGGGAGGTGCCCCCTCCTCGTTGGATCGACGACCGTATGGCCCCGCTTGCGTGTCAGGATCTCGGAGACGAGCCATTCAAGGTGTCGCTCGAATATCAGCGCTGCTTGATCTCCGCTAATCTCGGAGTGCGCCGCCGGGCATTTGAACGGGCCGGACTGTTTGATCCCACTACGCAGCGGGTGGGCGATTCCATCGGTTCCACGGAAGATTATGATTGGGAACTCAGCGTCTGGCAAAACGGGGGACACGGGATGTATGTTCCCGATGTGGTCTGCTCTGCGAAGGTACCGGCCCAACGCATGGTGAAAGCCTACCACCGGCGCTGGCATTTAGGCCACGGAAAATTCAATGCGATTGCCCGCCGTTCCGAATACGAAGGCGGCGCATTCCGTGTGTTGGACGTCCCATCGTTTATGTATCGTCTGGCAACGGAGACTGCGTTTCAGTGCGTGGGGAGCCTGATGAAGGGCAACTTTGCCCAGGCATTCCATCAAGAAAATCTGTTGTTCTTCTATTTGGGCTTCATTCGCGAACGGTGGAAGCAACAACTCCTCGGGCGCGGAAAGACCCTTTCTCCACCTTCCACTACGTCGGCGCGCCCCGCCGAGCGTTCCTAGACCTGAATACCCATGGACATTTCGGTTATTCTGTGCACCTACAACCGCGGGGAACTGCTCGCAAATGCTCTGGAGTCACTGCACCGGCAAAAGGTCAACGGTATTTCGTATGAATTGCTGATCGTAGATAACAACTCCACGGACCACACCAGGGAGTTGGTGCAGCGATTCGTGGACAAGGATCCGCACTTCCGCTACATCTTCGAAAAGAAGCAAGGGCTCTCGCATGCGCGCAATGCGGGTATTGCTGCTGCAGAGGCAGAGTTGCTCCTGTTCACCGACGACGACATCGAGTTCTCCGAGACTTGGATTCAGGACAACTACGAAGCGTCGCTGCGTTTCCCCGAAGCGGATTATTTCGGGGGGAAAGTGCTTCCGATTTGGGAACAGCCTCAGCCCGACTGGCTGAAGCACAGCACTAATCCTCTTGCAATCCAAAATCACCCGGGGGACTGTCCTCTCAAGTTCTCGCCAGAGTATCCGCACTGTCTGGTGGGCGCAAGCTTAGCCATTCGCCGCAGAGCATTCGAACGTGCGGGCGTCTTCAGCGTGGAAACGCAAAGAGTGAAGGGCGGTATTGGATCGACTGAGGACTTCGACTGGGAGATGAAGGTTTGGGCTTACGGCGGTTACGGGATGTATGTGCCGGAACCAGTGTGCTGGACAAAGATACCGGCCGAGCGCATGCAAAAGAGCTATCATCGGCGCTGGCACCGGGGCAATGGGAAGTTTCAAGCTATTTCCTGCAACTCCGAGTATGAGGGAGCACGCCGCTTCCATGGTGTTCCTTTATTTGTCTATCGACAGACGGCGGAATCGGCCATCCGCGCTCTCACAACGCGGCTCTCCCGTCGTCCCGATGCCTTCTGGCACGAAATGCGCTTCTGGTTTTTTGTAGGCTTCATTCGGGAAAAATGGAAATCCCAGCGGACTCCGGAACAGGTCTCGGCGCCCTTCCATCAGGCCAAAGCGATGAAAAGCGCCAACTCGCAGGGCTAGCTCTTTGCCCCCACAACGGACGCTCGCCTCCGCTCCGTCGCGCTTTAGGCTCCTCCCGCGGCCACAGCTTTATGAAGGGTGTTCTTGGCACGCGGGTGTAATCGGTTCTTCCATCGCAGGAACGGCTGTTCTACCAGATAATAGCTGAGCGTCGCTGCCGCGACGGATAACGTAATCTTACTTCCTACTTCCCATCTCATTCTCGTAAAATGTACGCTGTCCAACAGATAAATGACAAGCAAGTGATAGAGATAAAGAGAGTATGAGATATTTCCAAAGAACTTAGCGACCGGATTATTCAGCAGGCGAGGCGGTTTAGAGATCACATAGATCAGGATGATCAGCAGCGGATAGGCTCCCAGCGTGACACCCCAACCAAGCCGAAAGTGCCACGCTGGGGCTGCCAACGCTTCGACGCACACCAAGGACGCTACCAGAGTCGCGGGATGGAGCAGCCATGGAAAAGGCTTCCAGCCCTCATGAACAGCAATCGCCAGGGCAGATCCCAACAAAAGCCCGTCCAAACGGGTCTCAAAGCCGAAAGCGGCCCAGGATTCGTGCCCTGCTGCAAACACCAGTAAATGATATGCCTGGTCGATGACAGCCAGGGGAACGATCCACTGTAAGAGCTTTCTGGGGGTCAGACTGCGAAGAATAACAGGCCATAGTAGGTAATACTTTTCTTCCACCGAAAGCGACCATGTCATTCCGAGTACGTTCACCACTCCGCCCATCACCGGAAACCATATACGGATGGCATTGATCACATCCGAGAGGTAGAAGAAGGACCACCATCGTGCAGCGGCATCAGGAACCACCAGACAAAGGAACCAGAGCACGTAGTAGGCCGGGAAAATGCGCAGGGCTCGCCGCTCGTAAAACTGCCTCAGGTGAATGCTGCCGGTTTCCCTGCGCTCCCTTAGCAGAAGCCAGGTGATGAGCAATCCACTAAGCTCGAAGAAAATAACTACGCTTTCGTCCCCAGGCCACCATCGTTCCCACTTCCATTTACTGAAAATGTGGTAAAAGACGACCAGTACGGCCGCAAGGCCGCGCAGTCCGCTGAGGCTGGGAATCTCACGCCGGTTAAGTCCTTCGTGAAGCGGATTACGAATTCCTGCGACCGCCGGCAGGTAAATCTCCGAGACCATCTAGTTCCATATTACTGGTAGTACTTGGCCCGAAGTGCTGGCGTCACTTAGCCGGGAGGCATGCCTCCCTACGGGCGGCCATCGGCCCGATGTGCAGGAGCGGTACCCGTTTGTATCGGCACTTGGTCCCATTGGCATCCAAAGCGGCCGCCGGGTACAGGAGGCCGGATCGTAATCAGGAGAGTTTGCTTTGTAACACCTCGCCGTTGTAACGTCTCGAATTTTCGGATATTCATCGCGCCGAGTAGCCAATACTGCCTCTGGCGCTCGGAAATCCCGGCAATAGGCGGAGATAAATCGATCAATTACGAAATGTCCTCCAGAAATCAACTCCTATTCTTAAAGCAAACCAACCAGTATCTGTACACTACTTAGCTATTGTCGGGTTCTGCAAAAATAGAAGAGCTTGTCTATAGAACACAATCCACCCGTCACTTGGCTCATGGCTGTCCGCGACGGTATGCCGTTTCTACCGCAAACACTGGCTTCGATTGAAGCACAGACCTATCCGCATCACTGCATTCTGGTTTGGGACAACGGATCCACTGACGGCACATTGGAAGAACTGGCGAAGTGGATTCCTTCGCGCCTGGCGGGCACAATCATAGCAGACAACCCGCTACGGCTAGGCGCAAGCCGCGCTGCTTTGGTGAATCTGGCTCGAACGGAATTCTGTGCATGGAGCGATGCCGATGATCTCAGCCATCCCGAACGCATCGCCAAACAGGTAAGCTATCTGCAAAAAAATCCCGATGCTGTCCTGGTCGGTTCGCTAATCGAAACGATTGATGACCTGGGCAATCCCCATCCCTGGAGTTGGGACGCGCCCCTCGATGACGCCGAAATACGATGGGCAACCCGATGGACACCCAAAACTCTTCAGGGGGCTTCGCTGTTCCGCCGCAGCAAAATGATAGAAGCAGGAAACTACCGAGATAATAAACCGATTGAAGATCACGACCTCCTCATGCGGCTCAGTCTACTTGGGCGGATGCCGAATTATCCCGAGGCTCTTTTTAAATATCGCCGTCATGGTACAAGCATCACCACCAACGTCGCAGATCATTTTCTCCAATACCGCACCTGTGCGCTGCTAAATGCTAATATTCTCTTTCCAGGCTTTTCGCCAGAACAAGCTATGTATTTGTGGGACCAAGTAGCCCATTTGAACAGCAACGAGCCTGCGAAGCCTTCTGATCTTTTTCTTTTATGGCGTGGAGCGAAAGCGCTAGCAGCCGCTGTCGGAGAGAGCCCTTCTTATTTTCGCTCTAACGCATTTTTCAACGAACAAGAGTATCATTTGAAGCGCCGCCTGCTGCAATCATTAGGGCTGGGCGGTCTCTGGCGCTTCCGGCAAACGCTTTCGCGCATCACCCAAAAGTGATTTGCGTACAGTGCAAAAATGTTCTTGTTGCCGTTACGATGACTGTACACGAAGATACACCCGGCTCTCAGGAAAACAAAGCGTGGCCTTCCACGCAAAATCCTACGGTTACGTGGCTACTGTCGGTCAAGAACTCCATGCCATTTCTTCCGGAGACGTTAGCTTCGATTGAAAGGCAAACCTACAAAAATCATCAAGTCTTAGCTTGGGATGATTGTTCAACTGACGGCAGTTTGGAAGAGTTGCAGCGCTGGATACCGAATCGCCTTCCCGGAAAGATCTTTGCGCACCAGTCCAAGACCCTGGGGGCATCTTTGGCTTTTCTTGTGGAGCAAGCCAGCACGGAGCTATGCGCCAGGATCGATGGCGATGACGTAAACCTCCCTACCCGTTTGGAGAAGCAGGTCTCTTTTCTACTCGGTCAGCCGCACATTGGCATTGCCGGTGGCCAAATTAGCGTAATTAACGAAAATGGAGAAATTCAGGACGCTGGCCATTGGTGGACCTATGCTACCGCCGACGCCTTGCTGCGTTGGCGCTCACGCTGGCAGTCGCAATTCTGCCATCCTGCTGTGATGTTCCGGCGGTCCATAGTGCTAGAGGCAGGTAATTATCGCGACGTGAAGGCTGCTGAAGATTCGGACCTCTGGCTTCGGCTCTGCGAACGTACCGGAATGGCGAATATGACCGATAAGATTTTGCATTACCGGCGGTCCCGTTCAAGCACTACTGGCAAGGTTGTGGAGTTCCTACCCTACGAGCGGGAAACGGCCCTCCGGAATGCCACAATACTCTTTCCCAATATTAGCGACCCCCAGCGTGCTATGGAGTTATGGGAAGCGACTCATCCGCTTTATTTAAGCAATCCGTCTCGCTTTCGCGATCTCTTTGAATTGAAAGGCGCGGCAATTGCATTGGCTAAAAAAGTAGGGAAAGATCGCAACTACTTCTTAAACACTGCTACATTTCAGGAGCAATATGAATCGCTAAAAATCAGGTTTTATGAGCGGCAGGGCGTATTATCACTCAGGAAATCCTGGCATCGCCTGCTTGGCCGCGCTTAGTTACACCCCCATTAGAAATGAGCGAAGCTCCCAATTCTCCTCCAACAGGTACTGCGAAGACCATATGCTTGCAATGGATCAGTGTCGACATGGTCCGCAGGTTGGGTTAGTACTCTTCCAACCTCTTCCTGTGAGTAGCATTACATTCTTGCAAGTGAAACATCACAACGATGCCATACAATTGTGGTGGTTTGTTAATGAATCGGCACGGGCCCATGCAGGAACTTCCTCCCATCACTTGGCTCCTCCCCGTCAGAAATGGAATGCCGTATCTTCCGCTGACCCTGGAATCGATTGCTGAACAGACCTACTCCAATCACAAGATTATCGCCTGGGACAATGGGTCGCACGATGGCACCGTCGAAGAGTTGCGCCGCTGGATTCCCGGTAAAATTCCGGGTATAGTCATTGCCGGAACACCTATGCGCTTGGGGCCGAGCCTGGGCGCGATGGTCCAACTGGCCGACACGGAGTTGTGCGCACGCATGGACGGCGATGACATCAACGTTGCGGACCGTTTGGAGCGTCAGGTCACATTTATGCTGGAGCATCCGAGCGTAGGCGTGCTGGGCGGCCAGCTCGACCTGATCGACGAGGAAAATCGCAAGCTCCCGAGCGCCGACTGGAGCTATGCAACCGACGACGCCTCCATCCGCTGGCTACTGCGCTGGCGCAATCAACTCGCGCACAACGCCGTGATGTTCCGGCGCAGCGTGGTCCTGGCGGCTGGCAACTATCGCGATACGCAACCGTTTGAGGACCTCGACCTCTGGCAACGCGCCTCCTATTTAACCGAGATGTCTAACCTGCCCGAAGTGCTCGTCCATTACCGGAGGATGACCTCCACATCTACCGGCGCCATCAAAAACTTTCTGCCCACCGACAGAGCAGCCGCCAAACTGAACGCGTCCATTCTGTTCCCCGGCATAGAACCCACAGGCCGTGTGATGAGCCTGTGGGAGGCGACCCATCCGTATCAGCTTGACCTGGCGTCCAAATACCGTCACGTCAAGGAACTGGAACAGGCAGCTTTACTGCTGGCACAGAAAGTCGGAAAACCTTCGAACTATTTCACTGACACGGAAACCTTCAAGGACCAACGCTTCCGTTTGCGCCGCCGCTTCTTCAAACGCATGAAGCTGATGCCCCTCGTTCGTTTGCGCGATCATCTGCGTATGCCAAAAGTTCGCGTGGAAGGCGAAGCGCAGTCCAGGCTCATCACTTAGCATCCCCGTTCCGCCTCGGCGTTCCTTCATAGCAACCCGGCATAATAAAGCCTGAATGCGTACGTTTCCCTGCGTCAGGCTTGCGCTCTGCTTGCCCCTTCTTTCTGGAGCTGCCGCGCAACACGCCCCTCCTGCCACAATGACCAAGATTGTTGTTCGGCTAAGTGGCCCGGGCATTAAGCCACGCTCCATCGCGGCTATGCCAAAGACCATTTACAAGGCTGGTGCGCATTATGCCCGCATCGAAAATCCCCCCGACGGGCGCCTTGGCGTACAAAAGCTCATCATCATCGCCGAACCCGATGCCTACAGCATCAACCTCATCGACAAGAAAGGCACGCACGCCATCGACCAGGGTGGGGCGGATGACATACACTTGCCCGTGGTCTTTGATCCCACACGCAAGTTGACAAACCTGAACCGGCTGGAATTCGGGGACGAGTTCCAGTTCTTCCAGAAGCAGGGCGCCGTCAGGAAAGCCGGGCCCATCATAAACGCAAGGCCCACCGACGCATACGAACTGCCGACCGGCCAGGGTAGCGCGACCTTGGTGGTGCGGGGAGGTACACACATCCCGGTGACCCTCAGCTGGCAGACAAAAGACGGAACGTACCGCTACGAATACATCACCTATCAGGAACTGCCGTTCAATCCTGCTCTCTTCGAAAAACCGAAGGGCATCACGTACAAAGAGATTCCACCGGATACAACTTCTGAACCGGGCTAGTTATCCTCCCGAACGAGCGAGGCTGACGTCCGATGACAGTGGGTCCCGACATACTCGTCCGGCACTGTTAGACACACGGCAGTGAATCAAGCTGATCGGGCCGCAACGGAGTTCGAGGGACCAGTTTGTTAACCTAATGCGGCATGTATTTGTGCCGTATTGCAGCCCTGTGCGCTTCCCTGCTATCGATATCTGCGGTCTGCGTTTCTGCCGTTCCGCCCGATTCGCCTCGTCCCAAGCTGCTGGTCGGCATCATCATCGATCAGTTTCGCTACGATTACCTGACGCGCTTTCACAACGATTACCGCGGCGGACTTCATCAGCTGATGACGAGCGGCGCGGACTTCACAAACGCATACTACGGTCAGGTGCCCACCGTGACAGCCGTAGGACACAGTATCTTTATGTCAGGGGCCATGCCCGCGGTCAGCGGCATTATCGGAAATAGCTGGTATGACCGCGATGAAAACAAGGTTGTCACCAGCGTCTGCGATTGGGAGGAAAAAACGGTCGGCGGCCATGAGGATGCAAAGGAAGAAAAGTGTACCGATGCTGATCCCGCCTCGCCGCGGAGACTCCTGGTAAGCACCATCGGCGATGAGTTGCGTAACGCGCATCCCGAGTCGAAAGTGATCGGCATTTCTATTAAGGCCCGAGCTGCCATTCTTCCTTCGGGCCATCGTGCAGCAGGCGCGTACTGGTTCGATGGTGTGACCGGCCACTTCGTCAGCAGCACGTTTTATATGAAGGATCTCCCCGCGTGGGCAGTCGATTTCAACAACGAGAAATTACCCGCGAAATATATTGACCGCAAATGGGCCGGTTTTCCCCAGTGGGACTTTCGCTCGAAACCCGGCAGCAAAGAGCCGTATGCAAAATTGCCCGCCAGCCCGTGGGGCAATGAGCTGATAGAGCGGTTCGCCGAGAAAGCGCTGGTCGGCGAAAAGTTAGGCCAAGGTAGTTCGACCGATATGCTGACCGTCTCGTTTTCCTCCAACGATGCTATCGGTCACGCAGTGGGGCCGGATGCACCCGAAGTGCGGGATATGGCGATTCGCACGGATCAACTGCTGGCAAAGCTTTTTCAGGTAATCGACCAGCGCGTCGGATTGAAGAATACGATCATTGTGCTCTCTGCGGATCACGGTGTTGCTTCGCTGCCGAAGACCGACCAGGAAAATAAGATGCCGGGAGGGTATCTGCACGCGGATGTGGCGGGCGCGGTGCAGTCAGCTCTAAGCCAACAGTTTGGCGAGGCGAAATGGCTGATCGCCGGTGCGGACGAAACCTGGCTCTACTTCAACCATGACGCGGTGGCGAACGCGAAAACACCGGACGGCAAACACGTGCCCATGGCCGATATCTATAGAGTGGCAAAGGACGCGATTCTATCCACGCCCGCATTGCATGTTGTACGCGTATATACAAGAGAACAGCTCGACAATGGTATCGCCGGTGATTTCATCGCCCGTGCCGAAATCAACGGCTATTTTCCCCGGCGTAGCGGCGACCTCGCGCTCGTTTACGAGCCCGGGTATGTTCCCGGAGGTCATGGAACCAGCCACTTCTCGCCGTACCGCTACGACCGCCATGTTCCGGTCCTGTTTATGGGACCAGGAATTAAGACAGGACGCTACGCTGCGGAGATCCAGCCCAATGACATTGCCGCCACCCTCGCGACGATGCTTAACCTCCAAACGCCGAGCGGCTCTTCGGGACAGGTGCTGACTCAGATGCTTGAGCAGTGACGAGCGCTGCTTCCGGGCCCATGATCGCCACCGAATCCCCCGGCAGTTCGATCAGGCCAGGCCGCAACTGCCAGCCCTCTTCCGAAACCAAGAGGTTCTCGGCTTTAGCGCTCACCGGGACGGCTTGGCGATCCGCACCAAAATTGCAGGCAATTTCAAGGGTTCCGCGCTTCACAACAAGCCAACCCGCCTTTTCGTCGAAATTGGTTTCCACCCGGTCCATTCGGCCATCAGTTAACACCGCAGTGGATCGGCGCAGTTGGATCAGCGTCTTGTACCAATTCAGCAGGGAAGCGTGCGGCTCTTGGCGGATCTCCCCCCACTTCAGTTTTGAACGTTGGAACGTCTCGGGATTTTGAGGATCTGGCACGTCTTCAGGATTCCAGCCAAACGCAGCAAATTCGTTGCGGCGGCCTTCGGAGACGGCGTCTCCCAGTTCCAGGTCTTCATGATGAGTGAAGTATTGGAACGGCGTGGATGCTCCAAATTCTTCGCCTTCGAACAACATCGGCACGAACGGGGATGTCAATACCAGGGCCGCCGCGATCTTTTGGCGTCCGGCACTAACAAGATTACTGAGCCGTTCGCCTTGCGCGCGGTTTCCTACTTGATCGTGATTCTGTGAGTAGCCGAAGAAATGGTGGCCCGAGAGCCCTACTGGCGGACGCCCATGGATGCGGTCCCGGTCCTTCGAGTAGATACCGTCGTATACGAAGGCGCTTCTCAGGGACTTGGCCAGTTGGGCCAAGCTCCCGAAGTCCGCGTAATAGCCGTCTCGCTCGCCCGTAAGGACAGTATGGAGAGCGTGATGGAAATCGTCGCTCCACTGGGCATCGCATCCGAATCCGCCTGCTTCGCGGCTGGTGACCACCCGCGGGTCATTCAGGTCGCTTTCGGCGATTACCACCAGGTGCTTACCGAGTTGCGAGGCGAGGGCGTCTACTTCCGAGGACAGAAATTCGAGAAAGTGAATGGCCGACTTGTCATGATACGCGTGGACCGCGTCCAGGCGAAGCCCATCAAAGTGATAGTCGCGCAGCCACATCAGAGCATTGTCGGCAAAGAATCGGCGCACTTCCGCGCTGCCGGCATGGTCCAGATTCACGGCTTGCCCCCAGGGGGTGTGATACGCGTCGGTGAAATACGGACCGAATTTACTGAGGTAATTACCAACGGGACCAAAATGGTTGTAGACCACATCCAGCAGCACGGCCAGACCTTTCTCATGGCAGGCGTTAACAAGCTGTTTCAGTTCGTCCGGCGATCCGTAGGAATGATGGGGTGCGTAAAGATCCACGCCGTCATAGCCCCATCCCCAATCGCCTGAGAATTCATTCACAGGCATAAGCTCGACGTGCGTGATGCCGAGATCGGCCAGATAGTCCAGCTTTTCCATCGTGCTCTTAAATGTGCCGGCCGGGGTAAACGTGCCGATGTGCAGCTCATAAATGATCGCGCTCGATAATGGCCGTGCTTGCCACAAGGCGTCGGTCCATTTGAACGCGGAGTGATCGACGACCCGCGAGGGACCATCAATGCCGTGCGGTTGCCACGGGGAACGGGGATCCGGAACCGGATCGCCACCGTCGATGACGAATGAGTAATCGCTTCCAGGACCTGCCCTTTCGCTCGTTGCCGTCCACCAGCCGCCTGCCGCCGATCGCATGGTCTCTAAGTCTTCACCTATTTTCACGGCCATATTTTCGGCTTTCGGTGCCCAAACTTTGAATGTATGCATGATATTTACTTCCTGGTGAGTAGGGCAGTGGGGAAGGCCTCCAGCAGTTCCGCTACCCTGACGTTTCCGCCAGTAACTGGAGCTCTCGTGAGCTCATTGCGCCAGTTTCCTGCCGGGAGTTCAACGGAGGTATCCTCCCAGTTGTCTCCCAATTGCACGACCAGTCGCGGCGCGAGTACGACCACATCCCTGCCCCGCATAAACGAGATGAGATGCTTTGCTTTTGACCCGGTGGCGTGCAAGACCCTGTACTCTCCCGCAAACGCCTCCATGTGCCTTCGCCGGGTTCGGAGAGCATGATAGATGGTCCACAGCTTCGGCAGACCTTCCTCCATTCCCTCCCAGATTTGCTTTACGTCCATCTGACAAACAGTAGAAAGAAGTCGACGCCGCAGTTCGTAGTCGACGGGCCGGCGATTGTCGGGATCCACAAGGCTCAAATCCCACAGCTCAGTACCCTGATAAATGTCAGGAATGCCAGGAGCAGTCAGCTTCAACAGAAGTTGTGAAAGCGAGTTGATTCGGCCCGGCTGAAGGATGAGGCGAAAGAAGCGGTCAAAATCCTCCAGGAAAGTTTGGTCCCCATAAAGGGCGTCGACAAACCCGCGGGTGGCTGCTTCAAACTCTTCATTCGGCGTAGTCCAGGATGTCTGCTGCTTAGCTTCACGACAGGCCTTCTCCATGTAAGGCCATAAGCGGTCGGTTCCAATCGGCCACGCGCCTAGCATGGTTTGGTACAGGAAGTATTCGGTATTCCGGTCGGGAAACCCATTCTTCTTATACTTTTCGTTCATCGAAGCCCATCGCTCAATCGTGGCTCTCCACTCTCCGGGGATTTCAGATAGGACGTTGATCCGCGCCCGAACATCCTCACTTCGTTTGGTGTCGTGAGTGGAAGAGGCAAGCATTGTCTTTGGATGCCACTTCTGGGCTGCGACGCAGAAGGCGTGAAAGTCTTCCGGCGATACGCTAAACCGCCCCGGATCACCGCCCACTTCATTCAGAGACAGAAGACGGCCAAACGCATAAAAGACGGTGTCCTCGACTCCCTTGGCCATAACGGGGCTTGTAAACTGCTGAAAGCGCATCACGAACTCCGACTCACGGACGCCACGCACTTTCAGTGTCAAAACCTCGCCGAGGAAATCAAACAGCTCGCCATCCAACTCCGGGCGATTCTTTTTTGCGCTGTCCACGGCCTCCATGATGTAACGAATGTCGTCCTTTGTGATTTCATTCCGCTCCGGTACGACGTAGCTGCGGTAGACCGGGAAGTTGGCCACCAGTTCACGAATCGCGCGATTCACATCCATGCGTGTGTAGTCGCGACGGCTGCGATGTGACTCGCAGATCTCAGAGAACAACGTTGTCAGGCGGTTGACGTCGCTGCCCAAGATTTCGCGCATGACCTTCTGTTTGTTTTCGCGAACCGTGTCATCGTATTGCACGGCATGCCCGATAAAATCCGCGTAGATTTGGGTAAAAGCTTCTTCATTGGCAGAATCGACAAACAAGCCGCCCACTTCATTCAGAAAGTCATAGCCGGTGGTGCCGTCGATCGGCCAATCATGGCGAAGAGTCTCACCGGGCTCAAGTATTTTTTCGGCTAGAATCCAGACATGCGGCGCTTCCTCACGAAGGCGCTTAAAATATTGGCGCGGATCGCGGAGCCCGTCCGGGTGGTCTATACGGATGCCATCGAGCACACCCTCGCGGAGCCATTTCAGAATGAGTGCATGCGTATCAGCAAAGACCCGCGGATCCTCCATGCGCAAGCCGATAAGTGTGTTCACGTCGAAGAATCGCCGATAGCCGAGTTCCTGTTCGGCAGTGCGCCAGTAGGCCAGGCGAAAGTTCTGGCGCTCCAGGAGTTCGTCGAGTGCATCAACATCTCTGTTCACCCTTTTAACCACCGAATCCATTGCTTCCGCAATGAATGGGACTTCGCTGAACAGACGTTCCAGCAAACTGCGGATGACCTCCTTATCACGGTGCCGCTCCGTCTTATCGGCCTCGCTGGTCGATGTCGCCTTGGGCAAACGTGAGAGCGAGTCGGAGATGAAGGCCAGATAATCCGATCCTGTCTGAGCAGCCGCCGACGCGAGCAGAGGCGCGAGGGATACCGGTGCAAGCGGTAATTCGTGATCAAAATACTTGATAAAAAACTCGCCGCCCTTTCGTGCGAGCGTGATTTCGCCACGGTTCAGAACGCGTCCGTAGTGGTCTCCCAAAATAGGAACCAAAGTCTTATTGCGCAGCTTCTCTTCCTGGGGCTGCCAGTCGATGTCGAAATAGGAGGAATACCGGCTGGCGGGCCCGTTCTCCAGTACATCCCACCACAAACGATTGCGGCGGCCGCTGATAGCCATGTGATTGGGCACAATATCGAGCATCTGTCCCAGGCCATATTCGCCCAAGCGCTTGCAAAAACCGTCGTAAGCGGCGGAATCGCCGAGTTCTTCGTTTACTTTGTGGTGATCTACAACGTCGTATCCATGCTTGCTACCGGGGGCCGCCTGCAGGTAAGGAGAGCTGTAGGCGTGAGAGACACCGAGATCGTACAGGTAGTCGGCAATTGAAGCAGCAGCCTCAAAGCCGAAGTCCGCGTGCAATTGGAGCCGGTAGGTTGCTATCGGGGTACTAGGCATTCTTCTTTAAGAGACTTTAAACACCCGCATTGTTTCGCTATGTAGAAGATCGTCTGTCAAACTGAACAAGATATGGTCAAACGGGTCGCCTTTTTTGCTGTTTTTGCGTTTTTTCCAGCATTTGTACTTAGGGCAGCCCCGCAGCCAGCAAAAAAGCAGATCACGGTTGACGACCTCCTCAGTCAGCGCCCCCATCACCAAATTAGTCCTATTTGGTCTCCAAACGGCGATGCATTTGTATACACCGAAAGCGAGGACGTCCACATATATGAAACGGGATCGCGAAAAGACAGGATTTGGTTTCACACCGAGACACTTCAGAAACTGGCCAGGCAACCAGTAGAATCTCGTGCTTTCCAGTGGCAGAACCGGCGCGTCACGTCCGATTCATACCAGTGGTTTCCCGACGGCAAAGAACTGCTTGCGTCTGTGAATGGGGACCTGTTCGAAATTTTTCCCGACGGCAAGTATAAGCAAATTACGGATACGGAAATCGCGGAAGAGGACCCCAAGCTTTCACCCGATGGCAAGTGGATCCTGTACCGAACAAATTCAAATTTGTACGTGCTCGACCTCCCTACCGGCCACCCGCGCCAGCTGACGAGTGACGGAACGGCGACGCTGCTGAATGGCGAACTGGACTGGGTGTATCCCGAGGAATTGGACCTTTCGACGGCGTCCTGGTGGTCACCGGATTCGAAGCAGATCGCCTATATGCAGTTCGACGTCAGCCAGGAGATGACCTATCCGCAGGCCGACCTTTTGAAGCGGCGTGCGGTGAGCGAACCAGAGCGGTACCCTCAGGCCGGTACGCCCAACGCTTCCGTGAGGATCGGCGTGGTTTCCGCGTCTGGCGGCGAAACACACTGGATGAACGTAGGCGAGACACCGAATACATTGCTGGCGCGCGTGGTTTGGCTTCCTGACTCCTCGACAATTGCGGTTGAGCGATTGACGAGGGTTCAAGATAAGCTAGACCTCCTCTTCTGCGACACGGCTTCCGGGCAAGCACATACGATTTTGCACGAAGCATCTAAGACCTGGATCAATGTCTCGGCTGCTCCGGCGGGTGTCAGCGGTGCGGTCGATTACAACCTGTACTTCTTTAAATCGAAGCCCGAGTTTCTATGGACGAGCGAGCGCAGCGGGTTTCGTCATATCTACCGCTATTCGGATAAAGGCGAAATGCTGGGGCAGCTCACTCAAGGCAACTGGGAAGTGAGGACGGTGGATGCCGTTGACGAGCAAAGACAGCGTATTTATTACACCTCCAGCGAGGCAAGCCCGCTCGAGACCCAGTACTATTTTGTCGGTGTAAACGGAGGCCAGCGCACGCTGCTGACCAGGGAGAATTTCGACCACAGCATCCGTTCAAACGGGAACGGAAGCTATTTTATTGATACTTACTCCAGTCTGGATCATCCTCCCGCCACAGAGCTCGTGAGCACACGCGATATGCACAAGACCGTCTTGAGACCGCCCGATAAAAAGCTTACCCGTGAATACGACATCCAGCCGACTTCCATCGTCAACTTTAATGCTCCTGACGGCACGGTCCTTTATGCGAAGTTGATCAAACCGATCCATTTCAAGTCTGGAATCAAGTACCCGGCGATTGTTTCCGTTTACGGTGGGCCACAGGCGCAATCAGTTCGCAACGCGTGGAGCGGATTGAACCTTGATCAGCTTTTCGCGAACAACGGATACGTTGTCTGGCAACTGGACAATCGTGGATCGTATGGACGGGGCCACTCTTTTGAGGCCTATGTCTACCACGAACTCGGAAAGCAAGAGGTGGCCGATCAGCGGCTCGGCGTCGAACACCTGATCCAGATGGGTTTCGTTGACCCGAAGCGCGTTGGCATTACCGGATGGAGCTACGGAGGCTTCATGACCATACACTCGCTTTTGCTGGCGCCAGACGTTTTCAAGGTCGGCGTCGCGGGCGCCCCCGTTACGGACTGGCACAACTACGACACGATCTATACGGAACGGTACATGGGACTTCCCGAGGACAACCCCAAAGGATACGAAGCGAGCTCAAATGTGGACAACGCCGCGAAGTTTCAAGGTAAGCTACTCATCATCCACAATCTGGAAGATGACAATGTTCTCTTTCAAAACACAATGCAGATGGTCGATGCGCTTGAGAAGTCCGATAAGCAGTACTTCCTGCAGCTTTATCCGTTCAAGACGCATGGCGTCACGGGAAAGCTTCGCAAGCCGATGTATCAAGCCATGCTTTCGTTTTTCGATAATAATCTTAAAGGCGCTGAATAGCGAGAATCTGTCGTATCGTATGCGTGTTTCCAAAGTTTTACTGACCTGCCTGGTGGCGGCAGCACCACTGTTCGCAGCTAAAAAAATCACATCGCCCACCGTGACTGGCGGCAATGACGACGTCGACGTGACTGCCACGATATCGCTCACCCAGGAAGAGGTGACGCAAAAACTGGGGGCCGACCCTGGCAAGGGCGTCGTGCTGGTTCACGTCGTAGTGACCCCGAAGACCGAGAAACCGGTTCAGATGAGCCCAGACGACTTTATATTGCTGGCTCATGACGACGGTGAGAAGTCGAAGCCGTTTGACCCGGAACAGCTAGCCGGGCAGGGTGCCCTGGTCATCCGGGACGGCTCCGATGAGGCGGCCAAAAAAGGCGGGAAAGGCGGACTGATGATGGGGATGGGGGGCATTGGCGGAGGAGGCGGATCGCCAGGCAAAACGCGCAAGGATCCCGTTACCAGCGCAAAGATGGACGAAAAGAATGCGGGGAATGAAAAACTGCTTCAGCAACTGAAAGCGAAACAGTTTCCGCAGAAAGATACGGCTGACCCGGTGGAGGGCGATTTGTACTTCGCTTTAGATGGAAAACACAAGCTGAAGAATCTGGCGCTACTATATCGAGGTCCAGCCGGCAAGCTGAACCTCGAATTTCAGCATTGAGCGCGTAGGCAGATAAACTCCGCCGGCAAGCTACTTTGCGGCAGCCGGCTCAATCGATGTGGCGTTCACCGTGTCGCCACTTACCGTTCCATTTACCGTCACCATTTCGCCGGCATGCGCCTTTGCCATGTCCTTGTTCGCGGCATCAAACTTCAATACTTTGCCCTCGTGGACTAAAACGGGATCGGAGCCTGAACTCAAGCACTTCTTTATACAGGCGGTGTTTTTCGCGGAGACCTTATCGTGTGCAGCTCCGCAGTGAGCATCTGAGATGTAACCGGTCAATTCATCCGCGAAGGCGCCAAAGGAACCGACAGAAGCAATGAGCATTGAGCCCACAATTAGCTTTTTCATAACGTAAACTACCCTCCTAGAGGAACTACGAGAACTATTGTAGTTCAAACGAGCATTCCCCGGCGCATCACACTTCCAGGATGACGGGCATAATGAGCGGGCGGCGTTGGGTCTGCTTCGTCAGATACCGCTTCAGGTCGGCACGAATTTTTTCCTGCATGACACCCCAGTCGGTGCGCTCCTCGGCGGTCGACGTTTCCAGGGTCTTTGCCACGACCGAGCGGGCATCTTGCAGCATTCCGGCGCCCTCACTGCCCACGAAACCACGACTGACGATTTCCGGAAGTCCTTCGCTGCGTCCCGTGTGTTTGTTGATGGCGATGATCGGGAGAACGAAGCCGTCTTCGGAAAGATGGCGGCGGTCGCGGATGATGATATCCTCGACCCGATCGTCCAGAGAACCGGAGTCAATGCAGATGCGTCCCACCGCGACCTGTTCGCCGCGGCGGGCGCCCAAGTGATCGATTTCCAGGGTATCGCCTGACTCCAGAACAAAGGTATCCTCCAGTCCTGCGAAGCGAAGGTGCTCGGCCAGACGGGCATGCCGGGACAGTTGCCGGTATTCGCCGTGAATGGGAATGAAGTAACGAGGGCGAACCAGGTTCAGAACCAGCTTAAGTTCTTCTTCACTGGCGTGGCCGGAGACATGCAACGGGGGCTTAGTGGAACCGTAAATCAGGTCTGCGCCGCGGCGCGCAATGTGGTTCATCATCCGGAAGATGGCCTTCTCGTTCCCGGGAATAATGCGGGAGCTGAGTGCGACGGTGTCGCCCGGCTGGAGCGAGAGATGCTTGTGGTTATCGACAGCTACGCGAGAGAGAGCGGACATAGGCTCACCTTGCGTTCCCGAGACTACAACCGCTACTTTTTCGGGAGGCATCTGCATGACGTCCTGCGGGCGCAACAGAGTGGAATCGGGGATGGTGAGCAGGCCAAGGTTATGGGCGATTTCGGTAACGTTCAACATGCTACGCCCGAGAAACGCCACTTTGCGGCCGTACTCATCCGCTAGATCAAGCACCTGCTGAAGGCGGTGAATGGAACTGCTGAAGCAGGAAATGATGAGACGCTTCTCACTTCGGACAAACAGGTCCTCCAGGCGTGGCCGGACGGCACGTTCGCTTTCGGTGTAACCTGGCCGGTCCACATTTGTGGAGTCCGACAGGAGCAGAAGGACGCCACGCTTCCCATACTCGGCAAAGGTATGGAGATCAAAGAGCTTGTTATCCGTAGGGGTGGGATCGACCTTAAAATCGCCCGTATGGATGATGACGCCGAGGGGGGTCGTGATGGCAAGGGCCACGGCGCTCACGATGGAATGAGTGACGTGAATAAACTCGATCTGGAACGGACCGAGCGTGATGCGGTCGCCTGGTTTGACGGCATTCAGGCGGGCTTGGTCGATCAATTCGTGTTCATCGAGACGGCGTTCGACTAGCGCCAGCGTGAACTCGGTTCCATAGATAGGGACGTTAAGTTGCGCCAGGAGGAATGGAATCCCTCCGATGTGGTCTTCGTGACCGTGCGTGAGGACAAGACCACGCACCATGCTGGCATGTTGTTCGAGATAGGCAAAATCGGGGGTGACGATGTCGACGCCAAGAAGTTCCGCATCCGGAAACATCATGCCCGCGTCGATCACAATAATGTCATCGCCGTAACGCAAGGCCATGGAGTTCATTCCGAACTCACCGAGGCCTCCGATGGGGATGACTTGAAGCTTTTTATCAGGCATAAAGAACAGAGGACGCACCTATAGTACGCGCATAGAAGCTAAAGAGTATCATGCGATGTCCTAATTATGCGGCATCGACATAGAGTCGCTCCCAGTCGCTAGCCGGGTCGGAGTCCGCGTAAGAATCTGCTTTCTCGGCGCCAGTGGATTATGTGGAGCTATTTTTCTGAAAGGTGAAGCCGAGATTCCTGGAGCCACCCGCCGGGATCGAACCGGCGACCTACGGTTTACGAAACCGTTGCTCTACCAGCTGAGCTAGGGTGGCCCGTTATGAGGTGAAACTGCCTCGCCTTCGATAATACCAATAGCCGTGAACAAGACTTTCACTGCTGTAACGTGAGGAGTAGTACACACCTTGCCAGAACTTCCCGAAGTCGAAACCGTTGTTCGTTCCATAGCTCCACACGTGGTTGGACGCACGATTGTTAGTGCCACATTGTCCTCTCCGCTGGTGACGCGGGGAGGACTCGAAGAGACGGCACGAGCCATTACGGGCGCGACTGTCGGCGCGGTTCGGAGGCGAGGCAAGCAGATCTTCTTTGACCTCAACTGCGGGGTGATGTATGTGCATTTAGGGATGACCGGCAAGCTACTGTGGGACGCCGGGACCGGAAAGCACACGCGTGGGCTTATCCAATTCAAGGAAGGCACCTTGCAATACCAGGACATCCGGCAATTCGGACGCCTGGAGTTCTTCGCGACTTTGCCAAACTTTCTCGAGCGATCAGGACCCGATGCCCTCACGATTGACTTCCAGACGTTTTATTCAGGATTGAGAGCGCATCGAGGACAGATTAAACCGCTGCTGCTCAATCAGGCGTTCCTGGGCGGTCTGGGAAATATCTACGTAGACGAGCTCTTATTTGCGGCACGGGTTCATCCGAAGGCCGCGGCCGGCCGTATTTCACGAAAGCGAGCCGAGCTGCTGCACAGGAAAATGCAGGAATTGCTGGAGCTTGCTATCGTGCACCGCGGCTCGTCGATTTCGGACTACGTGGATGCACGCGGCGAGCGCGGCGCGTTCCAAGCTCTGCACCGGGTTTACGGCAAAACGGGCCAAAGCTGTCCCGAGTGTGGTAGCCCTATTCGGCGCGTGGTGGTCGCACAGCGCGGAACGCACTACTGCCCCCGCTGCCAGCGGGCCTAAATGCAGGCTTAAGCGCCGGTTTTGGAGCGGGTTCCGGCTCAGGGTGACGCGACTGGCGAATCGTGTCCACAATTTCGACGACGCTCTTCATCGCTTTTACGTCGTGAACACGCACGATGTGCGCTCCATTCAGAATGCTGGCTGACACTGCGCCGGCGGTGGCGAATTCGGTCGACTCTTCGTCTTCTTTTCTCAGGAAAGCTTTGCGAGAGGGGCCAACCAAAATCGGGAGATCGAATGAACGAAGGAGGTGCAGATTTCCAAGGATCTCAAAATTCTGCTCACGCCGTTTTCCGAAACCGATACCTGGGTCAATAACCACCTGATGCTTTTGCACGCCGTTCAGACGGGCCCGATTGGCGGAAGCCTCCAGGTCAATAGCGATGGATCGCATAAGATCTTTAATTGGCGGAAGTTTCGCCCATGTCTCCGGCGTGCCGCGCATGTGGCTGATGATGAGGCCGGCATCGTACTTGGTGACCACTTTTGGGAGTTGGGGATCCAGTAGAATTCCGCTCGGATCATTAATGATTTCCGCGCCGTGCTCCAAAGCCTTTTCCGCAACTCCCGACTTGTAGGTGTCGACCGAGATGGGAACAGCGAGTTTGCCGCGCAGCCGTTTCAGGACAGGTATCAATCGGCGCAGCTCTTCGGCCTCGGAAATTCGGTGTGAGCCCGGCCGGGTCGACTCGGCGCCGACGTCAATAATGTCGGCACCCTCGTTTTCCAGTTCGATGGCTCTGGCGAACGCGCGGTCGGGATCGGCGTAATTGCCGCCGTCGGAGAAGGAATCGGGCGTGACGTTGAGTATGCCCATCAGCAGCGTTCGGTCGCCAAGAATCACTTCGCGCTGCTTCAATTTCCACTGATATCGCTTCTGCATTTACCATTTTTAGTTTTGCAGACGCGTTTTACAATAGCTACACAGAGCAACCGGCGGCTTTGCTACTGGGTTCCATTGGGACTGGTGGAGATGCTCTTCTGTTTCGTCATCCGCTGTCGCGCCCATTCCAAATGATAGTTGATGACCTCAGCAAGTTGGGGGTCACTCTCGCGCAGAGCGGCGACGTGCCTGCCGGCCACCTCTTCCGAACACTCGGCAAGCGGACCGCCCCAGGTGCCTCGGGCGCCATTCATGATGTCACGAAACATGCTCTGAACCATTTCGTTGAGGAGTATCGAAAGGTTGTTGCCTGAAATGCCGCTACTGCGGAGCGCAGTCTGGGCCGCAAGCAGAACGGGCATGGGAAGCGCCGTAGCCAGCAGTTCCGCGGCGAAATAGGCGGGGGTGCCTCCGGCACGAAGTTCCAGGGCCCGTGCGCCACTGAGTTCAATGAAGCGCCGCGTCTGGCGAACCGCTGTGGAATCACCTTCGACAACGAACCAGCTGTTGCGGCTGGAGGGGACGGCAAGGAGGCTTGCCACAGAGGCCCCGCGCAGGCGAAGAGACTGCAGCGCTTCCAAATCGAGCCAACTTTCACAAAGCACGAAAGCCATGTCCTTCAACTCGAGATTGGCAGCGAAGATTTCTTGGATCACCCGCGGAATCGCGTCGTCGGGAGCACGGATCAGCACCAGTTGTGCTGATTGCAACTCCTCATAATCGGCAACCGGATGGCCCGCCTTCAAAAAGTTGGAGACGCGGCGCGCCACGCGGACTGTGGCCGATTTGATAGGGCCAAGGTCTTCCACCAGTCTGGGCATTCTAAGGACATCCGAATGCGTGATGTTACCTTCCACTACCAGTCCGATTGGCCACTGCTTCTTCATAGATGCCGCTCTCTTTCAATGCTTTGATGCGGTCGCGGAACTGAGCTGCCTTTTCAAACTCGAAAACCTTAGCGGCTTCACGCATTTTCGCCTCTAGTTCCGCAATGAGAGAGTCGCGCTCGGCGGGGGTAAGCTCGGTTTCGTCTTGCGGCTCGACATCCAACGGAACCGTCACGTAATCTGCCTCCGCCACGGCGACCAGGCTCATATCAATGGGCTTGATAATCGTTTGGGGTACGATGTGATTCGCTTCGTTGTAGGCCTGCTGCAGGAGACGCCGCCGTTCTGTTTCCCGAATCGCGCGCTCCATACTAGCGGTGAGCACGTCGGCGTAGAGAATGGCACGGCCGCTCACGTTTCGGGCAGCGCGACCCATCGTTTGGATCAAGGACCCACTGGAGCGTAGGAATCCCTCCTTATCCGCATCGAGCACGGCGACAAGGGACACCTCGGGCAGATCGAGACCTTCGCGCAATAGATTGACACCGATTAAGACATCATACGCCCCACGGCGAAGATCGCGAAGGATCTTGATTCGGTCAAGAGTGCTGACTTCGGAGTGTAAGTAAGCGCACTTCACGCCGACTTCGGTGTAGTACTCAGCGAGGTCTTCCGACATGCGTTTGGTCAGCGTCGTAACGAGAACTCGCTCGTTACGCTCCGCTCGCAGGCGAATTTCGTTTAGAAGATCATCCACCTGACCCTTGATGGGCCGAATATCTATCTCGGGATCGACCAGGCCGGTAGGCCGGATAATCTGCTCAACGATGACGCCACCGGATTTGGTGAGTTCGTACGGACCGGGGGTGGCCGAAACATAGATAACCTGATTAACGCGATTCTGAAACTCTTCAAACATCAGTGGACGATTGTCGCGGGCGCTCGGAAGGCGGAACCCGTATTCAACCAGGATGTCTTTTCGGGAACGGTCACCGTGGTACATGCCTTGCAGTTGCGGTACCGTCACGTGGCTCTCGTCGATGAACAACAGCGCATCGCTCGGCAGGTAATCGAGAAGAGTCGGCGGAGCTTCGCCTGGCAGCCGTCCGGAGAAGTGGCGCGAGTAGTTCTCAATGCCGTGGCAAAAGCCAATCTGTTTAATCATTTCCAGATCGAACATAGTGCGCTGATAAAGGCGCTGTGCCTCAATCAGTTTGCCGTTGGCTTCCAGTTCCTTGTGCCACCATTGGAGCTCGTTTTCAATGCTGCGCATCGCCTGCTCACGCGTGGGGGCATCCATAACGTAGTGCGTTTTGGGATAGATGGGAAGACGAACGTAAGTCTGCTTCACCTGGCCAAGAACCGGATCGATCTGGCTGAGCGATTCTATTTCGTCCCCCCAGAGTTCGATGCGGTACGCGTTATCGTCATAGGTCGGGTAGAGTTCGATAACGTCGCCACGTACGCGGAACGTGCCCCGGCGGAAATCCCCGTCGCTACGCTCGTATAGGATTTCAACCAGGCGGCTCAACAGTTCCTTACGAGTAATTGCCTGGCCCTTTTCGAGCATGAGCAACATGCCATAGTATGCTTCGGGCGAGCCGAGGCCATAAATGCAGCTAACGCTGGCGATAATGACGCAATCTCGGCGCTCAAAAAGGGATCGGGTGGCTGACAGGCGGAGTTTATCGAGTTCATCGTTGATCGTGGATTCTTTTTCGATGTAGATGTCCCCGGATGGGATATAGGCTTCGGGCTGATAGTAATCGTAATAGCTAACGAAGTATTCGACGGCGGCCTGGGGGAAGAAGGTTTTGAACTCGTGATAAAGCTGAGCGGCCAGGGTCTTATTGTGTGCGAGGATAAGGGCGGGACGCTCACAGGCCTCGATGATTTTCGCCATGGTGAACGTCTTACCTGAGCCGGTTACGCCGAGCAGTACCTGATGTTGTTCGCCGTCAGCGATCCCTCGGGTGAGCTGCTCGATAGCACTGCCTTGGTCGCCGCGTGGTTGATAGTCGATGCCTAGTTTGAATGGCACGACCTCAGTATAAAGAACGGCTAGGTGGACGAGAAGAGCTCCATGTGCGGCGCGGTTTCGGTACGATGGTAGGCTCTGATGAGCCATATGGCCGTTCTGAAGCTCCTTGCTAGTCTCCTGATCGCGGGCGCCGCTGTGCAGGGCTCCGCGACAAGCGATTTCATCTTTACCTCAGCCCCATTTGCATCAGCGCATGCCTCCAACATAGTTCAGCTACGGAACGGAGACTTCCTCGCGTCCTGGTTTGGAGGGTCAGCGGAGGGTAAGCCGGACGTGGCAATCTGGGCGTCGCGGCTATCGGGTGGACATTGGTCGCCGCCCTTTGAGATGGTGCGCGAGCCTGATATCGCCTGTTATAACCCCGTGATGTTTTATACAAGAGATGGGCGCCTCTGGTTTTATTACAAATTCGGGCCGCATCCTTCCAGTTGGTCCGCGGGACGCCGGTGGAGCGATGATGACGGCAAGAACTGGTCCGAAGTAGAGCACCTTCCGGCAGGCCTGTATGGCCCGATTCGGGCCAAACCTTTGGTGCTGGAGGACGGAACCGTAGTGAGCGGAAGTTCGGTGGAGAGCTACCATTCCTGGGCTTGCTGGATCGAGCGGAGTATCGACAATGGAAAAACTTGGAAGAGAATCGGGCCGATCACCGTTCCACAGCACGCGTCCGATCAACCGAGTAGTGGAGGCGCAACATACGGAATCATCCAGCCGTCGGTAATTTCACTCGGAGGCGGCAAACTGAGGCTGTACGCGCGATCGACATCTCAGATCGGGCACGTCTGCATAGCTGATTCGGCCGACAACGGATTAACGTGGACCCAAGCCCGTCCGATTGCCGTGCCGAATCCAAACTCCGGCATCGATGCTGTACGGCTAAAAGACGGGCGCGTCGTTCTTGTGTATAACAACACGACAACGGGAAGGACGCCGCTGAACTTAGCTGTGAGCGAGGACGCCGAACATTTTAGAATGTTCAAAACACTGGAGGACGAGCCGGGCGAATACTCCTATCCCGCTATGATTCAAGGCAGCGATGGCGATCTCCACATCACCTACACCTGGAATCGAAAACGCATACGCTACCTGCGCATTCCTATGGCGGAGATTCCTCATTGAAGACGCATTCAAAAGCCTGATGCTGGACAATAGCTTCACAAACTACTTCTTGCCATAAGCTTTAAGTACGCCAATATGCAACCCATCATTCTCATCGCCAGCGGCGATCTTCGTCTCGCCGCGAATCGGACATGCTGGCCCGCGCAGAAAGAGGCCGAAGAGGCCGTTGTAAGGAGAATCGAGAGCTTCGGTTTTACTGTGAAGCGCGGTCACCCTTACGATCCTGTGAAGCAGCACGGCTTTATCGACTCTCAGAAATACGGCATGCAGATCTTTCGCGACATACCGCCAGATGCGCCTCTGGTGGTGGTTGAGGCCGTATGGCAGTACAGTCATCATGTGCTGGCGGGCCTTGCAACTCATCGGGGGCCCATTCTCACAGTGGCAAATTGGAGCGGGCAGTGGCCGGGGCTGGTTGGCATGCTGAATTTGAATGCGTCGCTGACGAAGGCGGGGGTTACGTATTCGACACTTTGGTCAAAGGACTTTTCGGATGAGTATTTTTTATTCCGTCTGAAGGCGTGGCTCGGGGGGCGGCCCGTCGCTCCGGACCTGGGCCATGTTCGTTCCCTGGCGGCAATGAAGCTTCCAGCCGACGCCGAAGAGTTGGGAACTTCGGAAGCGCGGCGCTTGAAGGACGATAAGGCGATCATCGGGGTGTTCGACGAAGGCTGTATGGGCATGTTTAACGCGATCGTGCCCGATCACTTGCTGAATCCACTTGGAATCTATAAAGAGCGGCTGAGTCAATCATCGCTGTATGCCGCCATGTGCGGCGTACCCGACGACGAGGCGCAACAGGTTAGAAACTGGCTCGACGCGAAGGGATTGCGGTTCGTGACCGGACCGAATCCGGAAACCGATCTAACTGATGAGCAGATTCTTCAACAGTGCAAAATGTACATCGCATCGTTGCGGATCGCGGATGAGTTTGGGTGCGATGCGATTGGCATCCAGTATCAGCAAGGGTTGAAAGATCTCGCCCCCGCGTCGGATCTTGTGGAAGGACTGCTGAACAACCGCGATCGTCCTCCGGTGCGGTCGCTGGACGGCGAGCGCGTGCTGTATGAGAATCAACCGCTGCCGCATTTCAACGAAGTAGATGAATGCGCGGGAATTGACGCGTTGGTAACGAATCGGATTTGGACCGCGTTGGGGTATGCACCGGAAAACACGCTGCACGATCTGCGGTGGGGCGAAGAGTATGATGGCCGCTTTGTGTGGACCCTCGAAATTTCAGGTGCGGTACCTCCCGAGCACATCGCGGGCGGTTATGCCGGGGCCACAAGCGAGCGGCAGCCGCCAATGTATTTTCGTCTGGGCGGCGGCACATTGAAAGGTATCAGCAAGCCCGGTGAGGTTGTCTGGAGCCGGGTCTTCATTGAAGATGGCCGGTTGAAGGCCGATCTGGGACGTGCCACGTCGGTGGATTTACCGGAGGAAGAAACGCGGAGGCGCTGGCAATTGACGACTCCGCAGTGGCCGATGATGCACGCCGTTTTGCATGGCGTGAGCCGGGATCAAATGATGGCACGGCACAAGGCTAATCACATACAGGTGGCATACGCACCGACAGGCTCCGATGCGCATAGGGCCCTGGCAGCTAAGGCGGCGTGCTTTCGGGAATTAGGAGTTGAGGTTGGTATCTGCGGAGATGTATAGGGCTTCTCACAAGGCTCTACTCCGGAGCGCCTGCGTGCAGCTTTTGGGTGTAGGTAGCGCGTTGTTTTGCCTGGATCTGCTCAGCGGCCCTGAGTTCCCGCGAGGCTTCTGCGGTTTGGCCCAGCTTTCGTAAAGCGGTCCCAAGCGCATAATGCGCCTGAACGTAGTCCGGATCGAGAGCTATGGCCGTTCGCAGACGTGGCACGGCCGACGCCGGTTGGCCTATAGTGAGCAGGAATTTTCCTTCGTCAAAAAAAGCTTCTTGTGCGTCGGATTTCCGTTGATGGCCGCCTGCAGGTAGGGCAGAGCTTTTGCAGACTCGATTGCGTGAACTGCGAAACGTTGCCGAGGAGGAACTGGGCGAACGCGGGATTTCCTCCCGCGACCGAGTTGAAGGTGAAGTTGCCGTTTGTCGGGTTCACCGCGTTCTCGGCCTTGGTGAGCCATTGAACGGTTACTCCGGTACGGACCGTGCGGTTCCCAATCACTTTGGGAAAGTTGTCGTAGAAGTTTTTGTCGATATTGCGTTCGAAGTAGGGAGCGGTTGGCAGAGATAATCCGGAAATCGCACCGGCGTCCAGCGTGAAGCCCGGCACTCGCCCGTATGGGTCACTGTAGCGTAAGCCTCCGGAAAGTGAACTGACGAACGAGGGCGAGTTCACAATCCCGGTGACGTTGCTGTTGATGGCACCCCAAGAGTAAGTGAAGGCAGCCTCATTCACGACGCTTGGCGAGATCGCACAGGACATATTCGCCACGACGTTCTTTCCCGGAGCGTTGGTCGAAGTCGAAGAGATCCCTGGGAACGGCTCGCCCGCGAACAGGCCACCTAGCTCCGTTGTGGGGACAACGTCCAGCATGTAGCGGCCGAATACGCGCACCTTGTCGGTGATCTTCCGGTCCAGCCGGATCAGATCCTGGCGACAGTTT
Organism: Bryobacteraceae bacterium; assembly: GCA_035475295.1. Taxonomy (GTDB): domain Bacteria; phylum Acidobacteriota; class Terriglobia; order Bryobacterales; family Bryobacteraceae; genus Bog-105. The sequence continues at coordinate 13,515 of DATIMM010000152.1, read as the reverse complement.
TGCTGCGAAACGACGTTGGAGATGTATTGCGTTCCGTTGCCGGCGTTGGCAGGGGATTTGGAGTAGATGTTCGAAATATAGGCCTTAACGTTCTGGCTGAAACAGGAGGGATTGATTTGCCCCACATTGGCCCCCGGGTTTCCAGGAAAAGCGCGAGCGTGAACGCGCCCCTGTCAGGTTACTCTTTCGCATTTAGATTTCCCCTGAGGCCATGTAGGCCTGAGCCTATTTGGGGGGTTAGTATCTCATACTTTGGCCCGATTTGGGGGATCGAAGGAGCCCAGTAAGTGCCTCTAGATTCTTTATGTTATGGATGCCGCACGATGTTCGCGGGCACCGACTCGGTCCGTTCGCGCTCCGCGTTGAATTCGCAGCCGATAAGCGCGATTAAAGCGATGAGATACAGCCAGAACAACAGGATGACAACCGTACCGAGGCTGCCGTAGAACAGCTTGTAGTTCGCGATATGGCGAACATAAGCCGCAAAAGCCGCAGTCGCAATCAGCCACAGAAACGTCGCGACGATAGCGCCCGGCCATACATGAAGAAAACGCGACGCAGTGGTGCCGTCGGCGCGCTTCAGCACGGGGCGATAGTTGGGACCGAAGTAATACAGCAATCCCGTGACAAACGTCGTGGTGCAGAACGCCAGCGCATAGCGGGCGATCAGCCAAACGAAGCGGATAGGAGCGCTGACCTCGTCGCTTGCGGGAGACGCGCCCATCCAGTGGACGAACGCAGCTTCGCTGCGATTGCCGAAGATGATGAGCCCGGACGCGGCAACGGACGGGATCGCGGCGATAAACACCAGGAAAAGGGCCATGGCGCGGTTCTGCACGAAGGGTCGACTGGTGGGAATGCGGTAGGCGGCCTGGAACCCTTCCATCAGGCTGAGCATCGCACCGGAGCCCGCCCAAAGCGAGACCAGGACGGCAACGATGGAGAGCGGTAAAGGCTGCCCGGAGTGTTCCAGGAGCCGCGACCGGATAAGTGTCTCGGTACCTGGGGGCACCACTTCCATGATGAATGTAGCGATCACCTGAGCGATATCGCCGGCGCGCGCATGAACCAGCAGCGAAGTCATCATCGTAAGAATCGGAAACAGCGCGACCAGAAATGAATAAGCAGCACCCTTCGCGATGCTGAAGCAATCGTCCTGATTAGCGGCAATGACGGCCCGGCGGAGGAGCCAGAAGCCGTGCTTGACCAGACCGGGATTGACGATGACCACGCCGCGTCCTTTTTCCGGGACCCGGAGGCTCGATTCTGACGTTATGGTTTCCCGAGATGCGCGAGCGCCATCCGGCATGGTGTAACCCTTCAATCAAGATTGGCGACCGGCTCCAGCCGGCACCCTTTGTTATCCTGACACTTTTAGAGTAATCGTTTCACCGCTCCCCTTCCTAAGCGATAGGGAATGGTTCGTTCCCTACAAGACAACTCCATGCAGGTATTCGAACTCACGCGACGGCTGATCGACATTGAATCGATCACACCCAACGAACGGGAAGTGGGCGAGTTCTTGTGGACCTACCTGTCGGAGTTGGCCCGCCGGTTCGATGGCGATGCCGAGCGAATGCCGGTGGAGCCGAATCGCGATAACCTGTTTGTGAGATTTGGCGAGCCCACGGCGGTGCTTTCCACGCATATGGATACCGTCCCGCCGTTTATTCCATCGCGCGAGGACGAGCACCATATTTGGGGTCGCGGGGCTTGCGATACGAAGGGTATTATCGCGGCCATGCTGACCGCAGCGGAACGAATGCTGGAAGCCGGCAAGCGGAACTTCGGACTCTTGTTTGTGGTAGGCGAGGAGCGGAACAGCGCCGGCGCGCATGCTGCGGCCAAAAATCCACGGGACAGCAAATTCATAATTAACGGCGAACCGACAGAGAACAAGCTGGCCGTGGGATCGAAAGGCGCGTGGCGGCTGGAGATTTTGGCGCGGGGCCGGATGGCGCACTCGGCTTACCCGGAACTGGGCGAGTCAGCGATTGAAAAGCTTTTAAATGCGTTGGATCGGCTTCGGAAAGTGGACATGCCGACCGACGAGTTACTGGGTCCGGGTACGTTGAATATCGGCACGATCAGTGGCGGCAGAGCACCGAATGTCATTCCGGATGAAGCGCGGGCGGAACTGCTGATACGGGTAGTGACCGACGTCACGGAGCTACGGAAGAAGATTTCCGAGGCCGCGAAGCCCGATGCCGAGGTGCACGAGGCGTTGCTGATTCCGGCCCTCCGCCTGGGTGCGCTGGACGGGTTCGAGACAACGGTAGTGGCGTTTACTACCGACATTCCCGCGTTTAACGGCGCCTGGGGGCAACCGTACTTGATTGGGCCAGGTACCATTCACGTGGCGCATACAAATGAAGAGCATATCCGGAAAACGGAACTGGTGGAGGCCGTGGGCCTCTACGAGAACCTGGTAAAACAGCTTTCGCGGTAGACATCCCGCAATCGACATGGAATCAACTGATATTAAAAGTCCTATCGAGGTAGGCATCCTGGGTGGAACCGGGATGGTAGGTCAACATTTTATCCGCTTTCTGCAAGGCCATCCGTGGTTCAAGCTGACCTGGCTTGGGGCAAGTGACCGCTCAGCGGGAAAAAAGCTCAAGGATGCAACCGCGTGGCGTTTGGACGGCGAGATGCCCCCTTCAGCCGCGGAGATTGTTGTCTCCGAATCAAAACCCGGGAATGCACCGAAACTCGTGTTTTCCGCGATGGATGCCTCGGTGGCGACCGACATTGAACGGGCCTTCGCGCAAGCGGGACACCTAGTCGTTTCCAATTCGCGTAATCACCGGATGGAGACGGACGTTCCGCTGCTCGTGCCTGAGATCAACCCGGGCCACTTAGGGCTACTTTCGGTGCAGGGCAGAAATCGTGGCTGGAAGGGTGCGATCGTGACGAACCCGAACTGCTCGACCGTGGTGCTGACGATGGCGCTGGCGCCGCTGGTTCAGTTTGGCATCGAATCCGTGATGGTCGCCACAATGCAGGCGGTTTCGGGCGCTGGCTACCCGGGGGTTCCGTCCATCGATATCTTGGGCAACGTTGTTCCGTACATCGGCGGTGAAGAAGAAAAGATGGAGCAGGAGACCCAAAAGATTCTGGGCGATGTCAGGGATGGCCGGGCCTCTCCGCTCACGGCACGAGTGAGCGCGCAGTGCCATCGTATTGCGGTTGCGGATGGACACACGATGGCGGCTTCGGTAAGATTCGCTTCGGCAAAGCCTTCCGTAACTGACGTGCGCCAGGCGATTGAACAGTTCCGTGGCCTCCCGCAGGAGCGGAATCTCCCGAGCGCTCCCCAGCGGCCTCTGATCTACATGCCGGAGCAGGACCGGCCGCAGCCGCGCCGGGATGCGGAGCGTGAGAACGGAATGAGCGTCTTTGTAGGGCGTCTGCGAGAGTGTCCGGTAATGAACGTAAAGTTTGTTGCTTGCGGGCATAACACGATTCGTGGAGCCGCGGGTGCGGCCGTCCTCAATGCCGAGTTAATGGCGTCCGAAGGACTGCTGCCCTAGACGCCCATGATCGTGATGAAGTTCGGCGGCACGTCCGTCGAGTCTCAGGAAGCCATCACACGAGTCGCCGAGATTGTCCGGCGCCAGGAGCACAGGCGACCGATCGTCGTCGTTTCCGCCATGGGCAAGACCACGAACAAACTACTGGCGGCAGCCTCGGAAGCAGCAGCGGGTCGGCGCGATCAGGCTCTGGCTCTGGTAGATGAACTGCGAGAGCATCATCTGACACACGGGGTGGCGCTGGCAGGTGCGGCTTCAGCTGAGTTGGACCGCTACATTCGCACCCATTTCGACTGGCTGGATGAGTTAGTGAAGGGTTTGTCCGTAGTCGGCGAATTATCACCCAGATCCATGGACGCGATCGCCAGCGTGGGCGAACGTCTGTCGAGCCTCGTGGTGAGCTTTGCGTTTCGTGCGGCAGGGATGCCGACGCAGCACGTGGATTCACGGCGCGTGATTATCACCGACGACCGTTTCACACAGGCGGCCCCGCAACTGAGTGAGACCTACGTGCAGCTTGAAGAACGAGTGAAGCCTGCCGCGGAATCGGCAGTCGTAGTGATGGGCGGTTTCATCGGCGCGACAGTCGACGGACAAACAACCACTCTGGGGCGCGGCGGTTCGGACTTCTCTGCGTCAATCGTGGGTGCGGGCGTCCGGGCGGAAGAGATTCAGATTTGGACTGATGTGGACGGCATGTTGACTGCGGACCCGCGCATTATCCCTGGTGGGCACCGCGTGAAGTGCATTTCCTTCGCAGAGGCCGCGGAACTGGCGTACTTTGGCGCCAAGGTGCTCCATCCGGCTACCGTGGTTCCGGCAGTGGAGCGCAATATTCCGGTGCTGATTCTGAATTCGCGGCGCCCCGACGTTTCCGGCACACGCATTACCTCCGAGTCTGTCCCCTGCAGGAATGCCGTGAAATCCATCTCCTGCAAGCGCGACATCACTGTACTGAATATCAATTCGACACGAATGCTGATGGCGCATGGTTTCCTGCGGCGTATCTTCGAGATCTTCGACCGGTACGAGACGAGCGTGGATATGGTGGCGACCTCGGAAGTCAGTGTTTCGCTCACGGTGGACAACCTGGAGAGCCTTCCGGAGATTTCCCGTGAGCTGAAACAGTTTGCAAGCGTCGATATCGAAGACGGTCAGGCGATTGTTTGCCTGGTCGGAGAAAACATTCGGCACACGCCCGGTATTGTCGGGCGGGCGTTTCAGGTGCTGTCGAAGAAGAATATCCGAATGATTTCCCAGGGAGCTTCGCGGTTGAATTTGGGCTTCGTAATTGCGGATGCAGATTTGAAAGAAGCTGTGTCGGCATTGCACCACGAGTTCTTTACAGAACTGGACCCGGCGGTGTTCGATTGAAGAAGTTGGCGCTAGTTGGATACGGCAAGATGGGTCGGCTTATCGATCAGCTTGCGCCAGAGTATCAATTCGAGGTTGTACTGCGGGCCGATAGCAAAACGGGCATTAATCGTGAACTGTTTTCGGGTATCGATGTAGCGATTGAATTTACGACACCTGAATCCGCGACGGCCAACTTAGTGAAGCTGGCAGACGCCGGCGTACCGGCGGTAACGGGAACAACCGGCTGGGTGGATCGGCTGCCCGAAGTGACGAAGGCCGTGGAGACGGCTGGAACGGGGCTGGTCTGGAGCCCGAACTTTTCCATGGGAGTGGCTGTTTTTCGAAGGCTGGCAGGCTTGGCTGCGGAGTTGTTGCGAGATGAGGATGCATACGGAGCATGGGCCTGGGAGATTCATCACGATGCCAAGAAGGATGCGCCTTCCGGAACGCTCCTGCATTTGGTGCGGACCATGGAGCAAAGCGGGTATAAGAGGAAGATCGATGTTGCCTCCAATCGCGCCGGTAAGCATCCGGGAACGCATGAGATTGGCTTCGATTCGCAGGCCGATACGATTACGCTTCGGCATGCTGCCAGGAGCCGCGAAGGGTTCGCCCGAGGCGCTTTGAAGGCAGCCCAATGGGTGATCGGACGACAGGGCGTTTATACCTTCGAAGATGTGCTGTTTGGTTCCGCCCATGACCCCCAGGGCTGATCGGAGAAGCTCTCTGCGATCGGCCGTGTCGGTCCGGACCGGGACGACACGTAGGAGAATAGAAACATGTTTACTGGTTGTGGAACCGCGATCGTTACGCCGTTCCGTCAGGATCAATCGCTGGATGAAACGGCGCTGCGCGCGCTGGTGAACCGGCAGATTGAAGCAAAGATCGACTGCCTGATTCCATGTGGCACCACGGGCGAAAGTCCTACATTGACCCATGAGGAACACCTGCGGGTAGTCGAAATCACCGTACAAGAGGCGCGCGGACGCGTCCCTGTTTTGGCAGGGGCAGGCGGAAATAATACCGAAAAGGTTGTTCCGCTGATTCGTGAGTTGAAGGAACTGGGCGTTTCGGGAATCTTATCGGTGACGCCTTACTACAACAAGCCGACGCAGGAAGGGCTGTATCAGCATTACAAAAGACTGGCGGAGGCGAGTTCCCTGCCCCTGGTGATCTACAACGTGCCCGGACGGACTCAGGTAAACGTCGAGCCCGCAACCCTTGCGCGGCTTGCGGAGATTCCGAACATTGTGGGCGTGAAGGAATCGTCGGGAAACATCGCGCAGATATCGAATATCCTGGCGCGCGTGCCTGGCTCATTCACCGTATGGGCGGGAGACGACGTGGTTGCATTGCCTGCCATCGCCTTGGGCGCCCGGGGTGTGATTTCGGTCGTGGCGAACGAGATCCCGGCTGAATTTGGCGAACTGGCCCGTGCTGCTGTACGTGGGGACTTTGCAAAGGCACGCGAACTGCAGCGCAAGTATCACCCGCTGATCGACATCAATTTTGTGGAAACAAGCCCCGGCCCGGTGAAGTTCGCTATGGCACAGATGGGACTGTTGCAGCCGGTTTGGCGGCTGCCGATGGTTCCGCCGCAGCAGGCTTCGCAGGAAAAGATCGAGGCGGTACTGCAAGGGCTGGGACTCCTTGCGGGAGTTCATGTTTGAGCGCCTCCGTTGATCTCCGGCAACTACAACAAGAAATAGAGCAACTGTTCGAGGCAAAGCCCGCGACCTATTCGGACGATGTCCGAGCCTTGTTCGAGGATTTTCGAGACTTGCTGAATGCCGGACTCGTACGGTCAGCCGAGCGCGATAGCTCCAGTCCAACCGGATGGCGGGTGAATGCCTGGGTAAAGAAAGGCATTCTGCTCGGCTTTCGCATTGGCGCAGTGGTCGAGATGGGGTGCTCCGGTCAGTTCTTTGACAAAGATACTTATCCCGTAAAGAAATTTACGGCGCAAAGCGGCGTACGGATTGTGCCAGGCGGCTCCAGTATTCGCGATGGCTGTTACGTGGGCCGGGGCGTCACGTGCATGCCGCCCATGTTTATCAATGCAGGCGCCTATGTGGATGACGGCACGATGATCGACTCGCATGCGCTGATTGGAAGCTGTGCACAAGTCGGGCGCAACTGCCATATCTCGGCAGCGTCGCAGATCGGCGGGGTGCTGGAACCCGTAGGCGCAATGCCCGTGATTATTGAGGATGACGTCCTGGTAGGCGGTAACTGCGGCGTCTACGAAGGCACAATCGTCAAGGAGCGAGCCGTCCTGGGCAGCGGAGCTATTCTGAACAGGTCCACCCCCGTATACGACCTGGTGCGGGGCGAGGTGCACCGCGCAACCGACGACAGACCTCTCGTGATTCCTCCGGAAGCAGTGGTCGTGGCAGGTTCCAGGGCAATACAGTCAGGTCCCGGCAAGGATTGGGGGATCTCCCTATACACACCGGTGATTGTGAAGTACCGTGATTCCGGCACGGATACGAAGGTGCAACTGGAAGATCTGCTGCGGTAAATGGAAAAGGCTGGGTTAAAGCCGCAGCCTTTCTCGTTCCCATGCGCTAACTACTGCGGCGTAGTGCTGTCTTTCACCTTATCCGCGCCGTTCTCGGTCGCGCCAGCGGCTTTGTTCGCGCCGCTCTCAGTCGCATCAGCGGCCTTATTCGCGCCCTTTTTTGCACCTTTCTTTGACTTCTTGTAAGTCTTTTTGGTGGCGTCCTTGGTGCTGTTGCCGGCATCTTTCATGTCCTGACCGGCGGATTGTTGGTGAACCGGGAGCGCGTATGCACTTCCGGCGATTAGAGCGAGCGATAAAAATAGAGCTTTCATACGGCCATTGGACGACGTCCTGAGAAAGAAGTTGTGTCCAAAATTCCGGGGTCGCCCATGAAAATTTGATGAACGCCTCCTCCTGAGTTACTCGGAGCGAAGAGCTGTCGTGGGGTCAATGCGCGACGCGCGGTACGCCGGGATCGTGCAGGCCAGCCCAACCACAAACAATAGAACCACCGGGACGGCCAGAAACGTTATAGGGTCTACCGCTCCTATCCCGAACAACATACTCTGGAGCGCGCGCGTCACGAATGCGGCACAGAGCAGGCCGCATCCGATGCCAGCGAGAGCCGGCTTCATTCCCTGCAACAGGACCATGCGGCTGACATCAGTGCGTGCCGCGCCCAGCGCCATTCGGATGCCGATTTCTCCAGTGCGCTGCGAAACGGCATACGCCACCACGCCATACAGGCCCACGGCGGCAAGCAGCAAGGCAATACCGGCAAAAAGGCCGAGCAGGACGAGGCTGAACTGGCGGTCGGCCGTGGATTTGGCGGCGATCTGCTTGATCGTACGAATATCATGCACGGGCAGATCGGGGTCGAGGCGGTGGATGATGGCGCGTATAGAAGAGACCATCGCTTCAGGGCTGCGCGAGGTGTGAGCGAAAACGTAAAAGTTGTTCGAATCGCCATCGAGAAGCGGCAGATAGATCGTTGACTCAACCGGCGCCGCAGGATCGGTGAGTACGTCGCCGACGACCCCGATAATCTGCATCGTAGGGTCAGGATGGTTCGGATCGGAGTTGGATCTCACGGGACCAGCATCGGTTCCATAGTGAAGACGTTGGCCGATGGGATCGATATTCCTGAAAAATGCCTTGGCCGTTGACTCGCTAATGAGCACCGGGTCAATGTTCGGGTGTTTCTCGTCGTAGCCTTTGTTATCGCGCTCGGTAAACACACGCCCTTTTAGCAACGGTATGCCGGCCGCTTTAAAGTAGCCGGGATCCGCTCTTCGATAGGTGAGGTCCATCATCTGTCCCGGTGGAAGAGGATGCCCTTCGATACGAAACACGCTGTCGCTCCAGTGCCCCGCAAGTGGAGGATAGCTGACGAGACCGGCGGAGTTGATGCCGTGTAAGCTCTGCACCCGGTCGATGAACTCTCGCGCGAAGTTCGCGACTGCAGCGGGATTCTTGTAGGTAGCCTGCGGGAGAGTGACCCCCATTGTAATTGTGTTCTCCGCCCGAACACCCGTCTGAACCTGCTGGATGCGCGCAAAACTGTGAAGAAGCAAGCCGGCAGCGATGAGCAGCGCTACCGAGAGTCCCACTTCAACAGCAACCAGCAGATTACGCGCTCCCTGGTGGGAACGGCCTGCCGTATTGCTCCGGCCACCTTCTTTCAGATTGTTGACCAGGTCAGTTTGGGAAACACTGTAGGCGGGGAACAATCCGGCGAATAGTCCTGTAACGATGGCCAATCCCACAGTGAACAACAGCACCGTGTAGTTGACTTGAATTCCGCTGGCTTGGGGAAGTTGTTCGGCACCGGGAGCATGAGCAGCCAGGAAGGGCGCACCCCAGGCCGCGATTATAAGGCCGGCAACGGCTCCCGCCAGGGAAACGGCGGTGCTCTCAATCAGAAGCTGGCCGATAATCCTCGCGCGAGTGGCTCCGATTGCGGAACGGATCGCCACTTCCCGTTGACGCCCGAAAGCACGAGTGAGCAGCAGATTCGCGATGTTCACACAGGCAATGAGAAGCAGGCAGCCAACCGCACCCAAAAGTACGAGCAGTGAAGTCCGGACGTCGTGAATGAGATAGCTATCGAGGCGGATCACGGTCGCTCCCTGTCCGATAATTTCGGTGGGATGGTCCTGACGGCTGTGCTTTACGAAAGCATCGATTTCAGCTTGCGCCTGATTAGAGCCGTATCCGTCGCGGAGACGCCCCACCACGTAAAGAAAGTGATTGCTGTAGGACTGCAAATTTTCAGGGGTCAGACTCCGATTCAGCGTTACCCAGACCTGAACGTCGCGGCGCGGGAAATGAAAGCCTTCCGGCATGACGCCAACGATGCTGTAGTTGTTCTCATCCAGGCGAATCTGCCGATGAAGGACCTCCCGAGACCCGGCGAACCGTTGTTTCCAGAGTTCATAGCTAATCACGGCAACATAGGGCGAATTCGGCTGATCGTCTTTCTCCTGGAAGCCGCGGCCGATACTGGGCGAGACTTCAAGGGTCTTAAACAAATTGGCAGAGCAAGCGGAACCCGGTATTCGCTGAGGAGTAAACGCCTGGCTTTTACTGGAAAGGTTAAACGACATCTCTCTGGTGGCGGCGATTTGCTTGAAACTGTGAGCCTCACGACGCCAATCGCGATAGCTGGCTGGAGCGACAACGTTATAAGGCTCGTTGTCTACTACCTCGCGTTCAAAAATTCCCATCAACTTTTCGGGATGAGGAAAAGGTAAGGCTTGCAGGAGCACAGCGTTGACAACGCTAAAAATGGCGGCATTCGCGCCGAGGCCTAAAGCTAGAACCGTGATGGCCGTGACAGTAAATCCGGGGCGATTCGCAAGTTGGCGAAGCGCGAAACGTAAGTCTTTCCAGGCATTATCCAGGACGTGCATCATTTTCAAGTCTCGTCCTGTTTAGGGGCAAGTGAGAGACCAATGCGACAAGGCCGGATTTCAGGCAGTTACAGATACATCCGTTTTGAGCGACGTTCGAATCCGGGATTGGGTGTCCGGAAGCGGACAAGGCATCCCGTTACTCGTACTCCACAGATACCAGGAACAGCCCGCTGGCCGGGACCGCCGGGCCGGGGTGAATCCTGCAGTTAGCCTGCAGCCGGGATAAGAGCCCGGCTTCCGTCACATTGCCCTTTCCCATTTCCAGCAACACTCCGGCGATGTTCCGCACCATGTGCTTTAGGAATCCGGAACCGGTAACGCGGTAGACCAGGAGATGCTCTTCGCGAGTCAGGACAGAACGAAAGATCGTGCGAACCTTCGAGCGGCCTACCGTGTCGCGATCATCCGAAGCCGCAAATGCGCCAAAATCGTGTTCGCCTTCAAGCAAAGGAGCCGCGCCCAGCATTGCCGACTCGTTTAATGGATACGGGTGGTGATACACGTATCGACGATCGAACGGAGAGCAGATTTCTTCGCGATAAATCCGGTATTCGTACGTCTTCCGCTTCGCATCGAACCGGGGATGGAAGCCGGGCTCTGTTTCGCGGACATCGCTGATGCGGATCGTATACGGCAGCAGCCGGTTCACCGCGCGGCGAAAATTATCCAGTGGAATACGGTTCTGGAGCGAAACGGCAGCGACCTGCGCGAGAGCATGTACGCCGGCATCGGTCCGGCCCGAACCCTCGACGTGAACCGGAGCCCCTTCAATGCTGCCGATCACCTCTTCGAGTATGCCCTGAATGGTGGCCAGACCGGGCTGCACCTGCCACCCGTGAAAGTCCGTACCCTCATAGGCGACCTGAAAGCGCAGCCTTCTCATCAGGCGCGTCGAGAGCCGGGTTTGACCACCGGAATACCCTCTCGGCAGAGGGGACAGTCGGCCGGGTCATAGGTCACAACGTGTAGCACTTGCAATGAGATGCGCGGCACGCCGACATCGGCCTTTCCGCCGCTGCGATCAATGATGGAGCCCGCCGCCAGCACCTCAACGCCGGCGCTTTGAAGCAAGCGAATCACTTCTTTCGTGCTGCCCCCAGTAGTGATGACGTCCTCAACTACCACCGCCCTTTGACCAGCGTGCACTTCAAAGCCCCGGCGCAGAGTCATTTCGTTCGAAGTGCTATCCCGTTCAGTAAACAGAAACGGCGTGCCTAGATGCCGTGCCACTTCATGCCCTATGATGAGGCCACCCATCGCAGGCGCGACAACAAGGTCCACGGCTCCACCCGAGACCTCCTTGAGTTTTTCCGCGAGTTCGCGTCCAAGACGCTCGGCATGGGCAGGGTGGGCCAGCACCTTCGCGCATTGCAGATATTCGGGGCTGTGCAGGCCGCTTGTCAGACGGAAGTGCCCGCGCAGGTAGGCTCCCGTTTCTTCAAAAAGCTTCATAACGGAGGAGGCTGCGAATGTAGTGGACACAAGGGGCAGCATAGCAAGACAGCCGGAGGCCCGGCCGCTTATTGATCACCAGAAACTGTAGCGAATCAGGACACAAAATCCCAAAATCGGACAACCACGATGATTTCTGGAATAACCCTCATTCTAAGTCACGGGCGGTCAGCCACTTAGAAAGTGAATTCAAATGGTAGGCGTCGTGCATACTATTCCCTCGCCTGCCGGAATCGGCGCATATGGAAAGCAAGTCCCCTGAGATACCATGAGAAATCACGGAACCTGCCTGAGTTGCGTCTCGTTCCTAATAACACGTTCCTAGATTCCATAAGCGACCTTTGATGAGACGACTGCAAACTTTTCTATCCTTGTTGTGCACCGCGTGCCTCGCGGCCCAAGGCGTATTCGCGCAGAGTAGCGCGGTCAGAATCGAGCCGCCCAAGGGGGGGCTCGGCTGGGTCACACGGCCGTATCAACAGCGGTATGTACCGGAAGCGAATCTGCATAATTCCGAGCGGTTGGAGTCCCTGGTTCGTGCGGGAAATCTTTATCTGTCCGCACAGGATGTAATAGCACTGGCGCTGGAGAACAATCTCGATATCGAAGTCCAACGGTATGGGCCGATTCTCGCCCGGGAAGTGCTGCGCCGCGCGAAAGGCGGCGGCCCGCTCCGCGATGTCGGCGTTAGCGTCGCAGCAGGCCCGCAGAGCGTTAGCCTGACCGGCGTCAGCGTGAATTCCAGCGGTGGCGCGACCACTGGCGCGGCAGGCGCCGGAGTGGGCTCGGGCGGCGGAATCATTACGAACCTCGGTCCGGCGCTCCTCAATCTCGACCCGCAACTAAACTTGGTCGCCAACTTTGGGCACTCCACCACGCCGCAGAGTAACACCCGCTTGACCGGGACGACGGCCGTGGTCTTCGACACTCGCTCCTACCAGGCGCAGTACTCGCAAAACTGGGTATTTGGATTGAGCACACAGCTCACCTATTCGAGCACTCGAAACAGAGTAAACAGTGCCTTCTACTCGGTGAATCCATTTACGCAAGGCAGTCTCGATCTGTTTGTGTCGCAAAACTTGTTGCAAGGTTTTGGCGCTACGGTGAATGGACGAAACATCGTTGTTGCCCGCAATAACGAGAAAGTATCGACACTGCAATTCAAACAGCAGGTGATCACAACCGTCTCCGCTGTCCTCAATCTGTACTGGGACCTGGTGAGCTTCGAACAGGACCTCCGGGCGAGACAAGACGAGCTAAAGACGGCCAAACAGCTATACGAAGACAACAAACGGCAAGTGGAAATTGGGACTTTAGCTCCTATCGAAGTAACTCGCGCGGAGTCTCAGGTCTATACAGCGCAGCAGGATCTGTTGGTTTCTCAGACTAATCTGCTCCAGCAGGAAACGGTGCTAAAGAATGCACTGAGCAGGAGAGGCGTAGCCAGCCCCACTATCGCCAACGTTCATATTATTCCGCTGGACCGTTTCACGATCCCTCCGAAGGACGATATTAAGCCGGCAGACGACCTGTTCAAAGAGGCACTGGGCAATCGCGTCGAAGTCGCACAAGCAAAAATCAACATCGAAAGTACCACGGCGCTGAACAAGGGTATTAAAAACGGAATCAGACCGACATTGCAGGCCTTTGCCGAGGCCACGAATAACGGCTTGTCAGGACCTCAAAACGCCCTGGCGCCCCTCGGCCCGGGCTCTCAGTTCGTTGCTCCACCGTTCTTGGTCGGCGGCTACGGCAA